>JAHHGO010000048.1 GCA_023252275.1 Alphaproteobacteria bacterium | reverse complement strand
TTGTGCACGGTCGCTCCGGGTTAAAGCAGACCGTCTCCAGGAGCGACCTGTCGCGAATACCTTCGCGCCAGCAAAAACCATCGGGCATATGCCCGAGGCGCTGGAGCCGCCACCGCCATTCCCGGCATTGCCGCAAAGCGAGGAAGAGGCGCAGACTAGGGCGATTGAAAGCAATCCCCAGCTTCTGGCCGCGCTTGAGGCGGAACGCGCCTCGGCGCATGCTGTGCGCGTGGAAATCGGCAAGCTGCTTCCCACCATCTCCATGGAGGCATCAGCCGGTCTGGCGCAGGATCAGAGCGTGGAGGGTTTCGCCCAGGATCAGGCCACGATCACCGCGCTGCTTCAGGTGCCATTGTATGAATCCGGCGCGGTCTACGCCACCGTGCGTCAGGCGCGCGAAATCAATAGTCAGCGCAGGCTGGAAGCCGCACAGACCCGGCGTGTCGTCATCGAAGGCGTTCGCAATGCCTGGGAAGGTCTGCGCTCGGCCCGCGCGCGCATCGTGTCGGACAAGGAGGCTGTTCGCGCCAATGAGATCGCACTCGAAGGCGTACGCCAGGAAGCCGATGTCGGGGCGCGCACCACGCTTGATGTGCTGGACGCCGAACAGGAATTGCTGAACGCCCGGGTTTCGCTGGTGCGCTCGCAACGCAATGAGGTCATCGCGGCCTATGGCCTGCTGAGCGTAACAGGAAATCTGACCGCCAGCGATCTGGGACTGGCGGTGGCCGCCTATGACCCCGTCGAGCATTATAACGAGGTCAGAACAAAATTAATCGGCACCCGCGCAGACAGTTCTGAAGCGGAGGTGGACAAGCTTGATGCGGCTGCATCAGCCGGGACGAGTGGCAAGTGATTGCATCCGGTGTTCTTCGCATAACGGAGCATGCGCGAAGGTGACTGAATGAGCGATAACCAGCAGAGCGGTCAGCCAGAACCGACAATGGAGGAAATCCTTTCCTCCATCCGGCGTATCATTTCCGATGACGATCAACCCACTGAAGCGCCCGTAGCGGCAAAAGCCCCCGCCCCCAAGGCGCCCGCGCCCGAGCCTGATCCAATAGACGATCTGGAAATTGCGGCGGAAGCGGAAGCGGAACCTGAAGCCATAGAGGAAGATGTTCTGGAACTGACCCAGGTGGTCAATGAGGACGGCACGGTTACCGATATTGATGAAATTGCCGAGCCAGAACCGGAGCCTGAACCCGAAGAAGAGCTGGTGATGGAGGCCCCGGAACCGATGGAGGATCTGGCGCCACTTTCCCCCTCGGAGCCGATTATGGGGGATATGGCCGCCAATTTGGCTGCCGCCGCACTCAATCAGCTTGTGGTGGAGATGCCCAAATATATCGGCATCGGTCAGGGGCTGACCCTTGAGGAAATCACCAGGGAATTGCTGCGCCCGATGCTGAAACAATGGCTGGATGCGCATCTGCCGGCGACCGTCGAACGGCTGGTGCAGGAAGAAATCGCCCGCGTTTCGCGCCTGCACCGTTGACGCCAGTGTCATTTGCGTTTAGGCGGACTGAGCAGATTCCGCGCTAAAGGCCATATTCATGCTAGAAAAACATTACCAGCCCGCTGACGCCGAACAACGTATCTATGACGCCTGGGAAAATGCGGGCGCATTCCGCTGCGGCCAGAATTCCGGCGCAAAAAGCTTTTCCATCGTTATCCCGCCGCCCAATGTCACCGGCAGCCTGCATATGGGCCATGCGCTGAACAATTCCCTGCAGGATATTCTGATCCGGTTTGAGCGCATGCGCGGGCGTGACGTGTTGTGGCAGCCGGGAACTGACCATGCGGGCATCGCCACCCAGATGGTGGTGGAACGCCAATTGGCCGAGCGTCAGCAACCCGGCCGCCACGACATGGGCCGTGCGGCGTTTCTGAAACGCGTCTGGGAATGGAAGGAAGAATCCGGCGGCCTGATTACCCGGCAATTGCGCCGTCTGGGGGCAAGCTGCGACTGGTCGCGCGAACGCTTCACCATGGACGAAGGCCTGTCGCGCGCGGTGACCAAAGTGTTTGTCGAACTGCATAAACAGGGCCTGATCTATAAGGACAAGCGGCTGGTCAATTGGGACCCCAAAATGCTGACCGCTATTTCGGACCTGGAGGTCGAGCAGCGCGAGGTCAAAGGCCATCTGTGGCATTTCCGTTATCCGCTGGCCGATGGCCAAACGGTGCGCTATGCCAGCGCCTTTGACGAAGACGGCAAGCCCACCGCATGGGAAGATCGCGGTTACATTATCGTCGCCACCACACGGCCTGAAACCATGCTGGGCGATACCGCCGTTGCGGTGCATCCCGATGATGAGCGCTTTACCCATCTGAAAGGCGCGCAGGTCATTTTGCCGTTGGTAGGGCGGCGCATACCGATTGTGTTCGATGAACATGCCGACCCGGAACAGGGTTCGGGCGCGGTAAAGATTACGCCCGCGCATGACTTCAACGATTTCGAAGTTGGGCGGCGGCATGATCTGCCGATGATCAATATCTTGAGGCGTGACGGAACGTTAAAAACTAGCGCGATGGATGATTTCACATTCGGCCATAGGGCTGCTGATCCAACTCATCCAACACTCACGCATGCCGATCAAGATGGAATACTAGGTTCCTCTGACTACGAAAGCATCCCTGTGTCGCTACGTGGGCTCGATAGATTTGAGGCCCGCAAGCAGATTATTGAAATGCTGCAATCACAGGGATTAATAGAAAAAATTGAAGAACATACCCATGTGGTCCCCCATGGAGATCGTTCCGGCGTGGTCATTGAACCTTTCCTGACCGATCAATGGTACGTGGACGCCCACACCCTTGCGCAACCCGCCATCAAAGCGGTGCAGAATGGCCAGACCGTATTCGTTCCCCGCAACTGGGAAAAAACCTATTTCGAATGGATGAACAATATCCAGCCCTGGTGCATTTCGCGTCAGCTTTGGTGGGGCCATCAGATACCCGCCTGGTACGCCCCGGACGGCGAAATTTTCGTGGCCGCATCCGAGGCCGAAGCGCTGGAAGCCGCGCGGGAAAAATTCGGTAAGGACACCCCGCTGGTGCGCGACGAGGACGTGCTCGACACCTGGTTTTCGTCGGCGCTGTGGCCGTTCTCGACACTGGGATGGCCGGACGAAACGCCGGAACTGGCGCGTTATTATCCCACAGATGTGCTGGTCACCGGATTTGACATCATCTTTTTCTGGGTGGCGCGGATGATGATGATGGGGCTGCATTTCATGAAAGAAGTGCCGTTCCGCACCGTCTATATTCACGCACTGGTGCGCGATGAAAAGGGCCAGAAAATGTCCAAGTCCAAGGGCAATGTCATTGACCCGCTGGAACTGATCGATCAGTTCGGCGCCGATGCGTTGCGCTTTACCCTGGCCGCGCAGGCAGCCCAGGGTCGCGACATCAAGCTGGCGCCTGCCCGCGTCGAAGGCTACCGCAATTTCGTCACCAAGCTGTGGAACGCCGCGCGCTTTAGCGAAATGAACGAATGTCGGCGCGTGGAAAATTTTGATCCCGCCTCGTGCAAACTGGCGCTCAACCGCTGGATCGGCGGCGAATTGGCGCGCGCCCATGCCCGCGTCACCGAGGCCATCGAGGCGCACCGCTACAATGATGCGGCCAATGCGCTGTATCAATTCGCCTGGCATGTATTTTGTGACTGGTATGTGGAATTTTCCAAACCTGCGCTAAGCGGCGATGATGCCGCCGCGCGCGATGAAACCCGCGCCATGACCGCATGGGTTTTCGATCAGTTGCTGATCCTGATGCACCCGGTCATGCCGTTCGTGACCGAGGAATTATGGTCGCTGACGGGCGAATGGGGCGCACCGCGCGAAACCATGCTGATGCTGGCCCGCTGGCCGCGCGATCTTGACCGGCTGATTGATCCGGCTGCGGATGAAGAAATAGAATGGGTCATCCGCCTGATCAGCGCCGTGCGTTCGGTGCGCGCGGAACTGAATGTGCCCGCGGGCGCAAAAATCCCATTGCTGATCAAGGATGCGAATGGCGAAACCCAGGCCCGACTGAAAGATCATGACGGCGTGATCACGCGCCTGGCGCGGCTGTCTACGGTTGCCGCGGCGCCTGCAAAAATTCCGGCGGGCGCGGTGCAGGAAGTACTGGGCGAGGCCACCCTGATCCTGCCGCTGGCCGATGTGATCGACATTGCGGCGGAACGCGCCCGGCTACAGAAATCGCTGGAAAAGCTGGACGCGGAAATTGCCAAGGCGGCAGCCAAGCTGGGCAATGCCGCCTTTGTTGATCGCGCGCCCGTCCATGTGATTGAGACGGAACGCGAACGGCTGGCCGAACAGCAAACAACCCGCAGCCGCCTTGCGGAAGCCGTCGCCCGGCTAACCGCCGCCGCCTGACGCTAGCCCAGCGTTCCTTTCTCTATCCATTTCGCCAGTTCAGGCGAAAGCCGCTCACGCAGGGTCTGTTCATAAACCGCCAGTTCCTCCGGCCCCAGAACCGCGCGCCATTGGCCGCTTTCGCCCTTGTTGAAAAAATTTCCGGGTTCCTTCCAGATACCGGTTTCCGCATCGGGCGCCAGCATGTCCGCATTCTGTTTCATATTTTCAAAACCGGCCGCCTGTATCAATTGCGGCCAGAGTTTTTCGTCCACCTGAATGGCCAGCACCTGGGCCATGCGGCGCATCTGTCCGCCCAGATCGCGCTTCATATCGTCATAATGGAAGAAATGGATATTCGGCAGATGCCGGTAATCCCAGAAACTTTTCACATAAGGCAGCACGCCGTTTGGATTACCGGTGGCGCCCGGAATGGTGGGAGCCGTGATGTCTTTTATGAACCGCTCGCCTATCGTCCCGCCCTGCGGATGCGGCATCTTCGCACCCGGTTTGGCGCCGACCAGCATCTTGCCCATAAATTCAGGCGCGATGTTTTGGAAATGAGCGCCCATCGACATGAAGGCGTCGCGCGGATCGCGCCCCACGCATAAATAGGCCGTACCCGGATAATAAGGCAGACCATCAAACGGCGTATGGGTTTTGATGAAGCGGCGATGGGTTTGCGCCTCAAGCATGGCCAGAACTCTGTCAATCGGCGCAATCAGCATATCCAGCCAGGGCGTATATTCGCTCAGCGGGCGTTCAAATTCCGTCTTCTGAAAGATCAGCAGCGCGCAGATCATCTGCGTCCAGGTGGTGCCGCATTTTGGCGGCGTACAGATGAAAATATCGCCGTCTCGGGATTTGAAATTTTCCCAACGGGTGCTGTCCATAATAAAGCTTCGATATATTTCCGCAGGCTTCTGCGCGCGCACTGACTGATCCATGATTCACTTCCTAATGATAATTTGCCGCACCCCATTGTGGCGGATTTAATAAGCATAGGAAAGACTGATGGCGCCAAAAATATCAGGTTTGTCCTGGCCTTTGAATTCCTCGCTGCGCAGGACCTCTGTAACGGATAATCTTACCCTGCCCGCTGTAAACACCAGTCCGCCCTGCAGATCGCCAGTTAATGGTTTGCGGTCTACGCTTCTGCTGTCAGTGAAACTGTTGCCGTCGAGGAAAATATTGCGCGCCACCGCGCGCACTTCAAAGCCCGCAAATAAATACCAGGCCAGCCCGCCATGGGGTTCAAAAAACCCGAACCCGTAAGGCTGGGGGCGCGCCGATACGCCAGCGCATATTTTGAAACCAGAACACGCTTTAATTCCTGCTTTGCCTGTGTCCAAACATCAGACTGCACAAAAACAGCAATAATGCGGCAAGAACAATGGATGGCCCGGCGGGCGTGTCGAAATAGAGCGAGCCATACAGGCCCCCCGTCACCGCCACCGCGCCAAACAGCGCCGCCAGCACCGCCATCACTTCCGGCCCATTGGCGAAACGCCGCGCACAGGCCGCCGGTATCAGCAGCAGCGAGGTGATCAGCAGCGCCCCGGTGATCTTCATCGCGGCAGCGATCAGAAACGCGATCAGCAGCATGAAGCCCGCCCGCACGGCATCGACCCGCACGCCTTCGGCGCGCGCCAGTTCCTCATGCACCGTCATCGCCAGCAAAGGCCGCCACAGGCCAGCCAGCAAAACCAGCGACGCCGCGCCCCCGCCCAGCACCAGATAAATATCCGTCATCCCGACCGACAGCAGATCGCCAAACAGATAGACCATCAGATCCAGCCTTATGCCCCGCATCAGGCTGAGCGCCACCATGCCAAGCGATAGAGCCGAATGAGATAAAATTCCCAGCACCGTGTCGCTGGCCAATGTCCGGCTGCCTCCCATGCCCGCCAGAATCAGCGCCAGGACTATCGTAACCGCCAGCACACCCAGAATGGGATCAACCCCCAGCAACAGCCCCAATGCCACCCCGAGCAGGGCCGAATGCGCCATCGTGTCGCCAAAATAGGCCATGCGCCGCCACACGATAAAACACCCCGCCGGCCCCGCCACCAAAGCCACCCCGACGCCCGCGATCAGGGCCCGGGCAAAAAAATCAGTGATCATGCCTGTGACTTTCATGCGCAGGATCAATGGGGGCCACATCGCCAGACAGGGTGTGCACATGGTCATGGCCATGCGGGCCGTGGGCGTAAAGCGCAAACGCCTCGGCGGCGCGCGGTCCGAACAGACGCAGATATTCCGGATCGCGCGCCACCATGGCAGGCGTTCCGGCGCAACATAGATGCTGGTTCAGGCACAGCACCCGGTCTGTGGCGGCCATGACCAGATGCAGATCATGCGACACCATCAATATCGCGCAGCCATGGCGTTGCCGGATAGCGCTGATCAACTGGTACAATTCGGCCTGGCCGCCAAAATCCACGCCCTGCACCGGTTCATCCAGCACCAGCAGATCCGGATTGGACAGCAGGGCGCGGGCCAGCAGCACACGCTGCAATTCACCGCCGGAAAGCGTCTGCACCTGCGCACCCATCAAATGCGCCACCCCGGTTTCAGCCAGCGCCGCTTCGATTTCCGCAAGCGCGGCCTTGCGGGTCAGCGTCATCAGCCGCGACACACTGAGCGGCAGCACCGCATCAATGACAAATTTTTGCGGTAAATAGCCCACGCGCAGCCCGGCGCGGCGCACCACCGTGCCATGATCCGGGCGCATCAGCCCAAGCAACACCCGCACCAGCGTGCTTTTGCCCGCCCCATTGGGTCCGATCAGGGTAATAATCTCGCCCGGCCCTATGGATAAATCCACATGCGCCAGAATACGCCGCCCGCCGATGCTGAGATCAAGTCTCTGCGCCCGGACCAATGCTGTAGGTTCCAGTGTCATCACAACCGTCTGCTTTATTCCTTAGCGCCCTGCAATGCCATAATATGCTGCCTTACGCGATCACAAAGCTGTATTATGGAGCCAATCAACCGGGCTGGCGCAACAGTGTCCGGATCCATGACTCAGGAGGGAACAATGAAAGTAGACGGCGAACTTCCAATTGGGATGGAAAAGGTCACCGAACGTATCGGCCAGCTGGAAGCCGCAGGCTTTACCGGCGCGCAAACCGTGGAAACCGGGCATGACCCGTTCCTGCCGCTGGTTCTGGCCGCCGAACACAGCAAAAAGATCGAACTGATCACCGCCATCGCGGTGGCCTTCGCCCGCAATCCCATGAATATGGCCGCCCTTGGCAATGATCTGAACGATTATTCCCAGGGCCGTTTCATCATGGGCATCGGCTCGCAGATCAAGGCGCATATCGAAAAGCGTTTCTCGATGCCCTGGTCGCACCCTGCCCCGCGCATGCGCGAAATGATTCTGGCCATGCGCGCCATCTGGGCCAACTGGTATGACGGCGTGCCGCTGAATTTCCGCGGCGAGTTTTATTCGCACACCCTGATGACCCCGGTATTTACCCCGAACCCCAGCAAATATGGCGCGCCGCGTGTGTTCCTGGCCGCCGTCGGCCCTATGATGACCGAGGTCGCCGCCGATGTGGCGGATGGCATCATGGTGCATCCCATGACCTCGGTGAAATATCTCAAGCAACACACATTGCCCGTCGTGGACGCCAGCCTGAAAAAGCGCGGCCGCGCCCGCAGCAGTTTCGAGTTGTCCTATCCGGTGTTCGTGGTGTCCGGACAGAACGAAAAGGAATTCGCCGAAAACAAGCAAGCCATCAAACAGCGCATCGCCTTTTACGCCTCCACCCCCGCCTATCGCGGCGTATTGGAAACGCATGGCTGGGGCACGTTGCAGCCGCAACTGAACCTGATGTCCAAGCAGGGCAAATGGGTCGAGATGGGCGATCTGATCGAAGATGAAATCCTCGATGCTTTCGCCGTGGTGGGCGAGCCGCAGGAAATCGTGCCCATGATCAAAGGCCGCTATTCCGGGCTGGTGGATCGCATCAGCATCAATTTCAGCTATGCCCCGCCTGAAAAGCGCCCCGCTCTGATCAGGGAATTATCGGCCTAAAGCCTTATTTATCCAGTCAGGTTTTGCAACTTGACTGGATAAGGGGCTGGGGCGGCCCTTGCAAACAGATTCCACCTGACGGTGATCTGCTATAAGATGTGTGCAGCAAAAGGAAATGACCATGCACGCCCTTCTAGCCGAAAAGCGTGACGCCCTTGCCGAACTGTGCCGCGACTATGGGGTGCGGCGGCTGGATGCGTTCGGCTCCGCCGCCCGTGGGGCCGGTTTTGACCCGAAGCGGAGCGACGCGGATTTGCTTGTCGAATTTGCTCCCGGGACGGATGATCTCATTCGCTTTCTTGACTTCAAGGAGGCGCTGGAGGCGCTGCTCGGCCTTCCCGTCGATCTGGTGGAGCGTCAGGCGGTGGAGGCCAGCCGCAACAGCATCCGCCGCCGCCGCATTCTATCCGAATCCGAGCCGGTCTATGCCGCCTGATTTGCCTGAACGCGACCAGGCCTTGCTTCTCGACATGGCGCTTGCGGCAAAGGATGCGCTGGGGTTTGCAGCCGGGATGGACGAAGCAGCATTCCGTGCAAGCCGCTTGCACCAGAACGCCATCATCCGATCGCTTGAGGTTATCGGAGAAGCCGCAGGAAAAGTCTCGCCCGCCGTCCGTGCCTGCCATCCGGAAATTTCATGGCGCGAGATCACCGGCATGCGTCACCGCTTGATCCATGGCTATGCCGAAGTCCGGCCTGATGTGATCTGGGCGGTGGTGCATGGCAGCCTTCCTCCGCTGCTTAAGGCGCTCACACCGCTGCTTCCGCCCTTGACCGATGAACAAACGCCGGAATGATTGCCGTGGGCAAATCAGATGCAACAGAATGATCATAACGCAGGGATATGGCCAGACGCCCTGTAGATATGCTTAAATACGTCTACAGGCTGTTTCCTTAACGCCACAGAATTTCGCGGAATAAACAGGAGAAACAAAATGAAACTCGGCATGACGCTTGGCTATTCCGGCGGAACTTTTGAAAATCAGGTGGACTTGGTGCGCCAGGCGGAAAGCCTGGGATTTGACAGCGTGTGGACCGCGGAGGCCTGGGGTTCGGATGCGGTGTCGCCCGCCGCCTGGCTGCTGGCCAGCACCACAAAAATCAATGTCGGCACCGCTATCATGCAGATGTCGGCGCGCACCCCCGCTATGGCGGCGATGACCGCCATGACCCTGACCGCGCTGTCCGGCGGGCGCTTCATTCTGGGCATTGGCCCATCGGGGCCGCAGGTGATTGAGGGCTGGCACGGCGTACCCTATGGCCGCCCGCTGACCCGCACCCGCGAATATATAGAGATCATCCGCAAAATTCTCGATCGCAAGCAGCCGCTGGAACATAAAGGCTATCACTATCAGATCCCCTATATGGGCGAAGGCTCCACCGGGCTGGGCAAGCCGTTGAAAAGCATTCTGCATGGCGATCCCAGCTTGCAGATCGTCACCGGCGCGATTTCGCCTTCGGGCATAGCGGTTGCAGCCGAAGTCGCCGATGGCTTTATTCCGGTGTTCATGAACCCGGCGCGTTACGATGTGTTCGAAGGCGCCATCAAGGAAGGCTTTGCCAAAGCCGGCGGCAAAAAGAACATGGACAATTTCACCATTTCACCATTCGTCAATGTGATCATCGGCGATGATCTGGAAAAATGCCGCATCCCGGTGAAAAACTTCCTGGCGCTGTATATTGGCGGCATGGGCGCGCGGGGCAAGAATTTCTATAATGATTATGCTGTCCGGCTGGGTTATGGCGGCGAAGCCAAGATCATTCAGGACCTGTATCTTGACGGCAAAAAGGCCGAAGCCGCAGCCAAGGTGCCCGATAAATTATGTGATGAAATTGCCCTGCTGGGGCCTGCGGACCGGGTGAAAGACCGGTTGCAGGCCTATATTCAGGCGGGTAAAAACCGGCATATCACATCCTTGCTGGCCGCCGGGTTGCGCCCCGATAGCATGCGGCTTCTGGCGGAGGAAGTGCTATAAAACGGCTCGAATCTTCCAACTTAATAATTCCCAGCTTAATAATAATGGGTCATATCTCGTGAAATCTGTTGAGACTGCGCTTGAGCGGCTGATGTTCGGCAGCCGCTGGCTCCTGGCGCCGCTTTATGTCGGCCTGGTTCTGTCCATTACCCTGCTGCTGATCAAGTTCGCCAAGGAATTTTATTTCCTGGCCGGCGGCATCATGACCACCGAAAGCGGGGATCTGATCATTGGTATACTGTCCCTGATCGATATTTGCCTGATCGCCAATCTGCTGATCATCATCGTCTATGCGGGCTATGAAAATTTCGTCTCCAAGCTGCATACGGGCGATCATGAGGACCGGCCGGACTGGATGGGGCATGTGGACTTTTCCGACCTGAAGATCAAGGTGATCGGCTCCATAGCCGCCATTTCCGCCATCGAATTGCTGAAAGCCTTTATGAACGCGGAGCAGCTCAGCAACACAGCGCTTGCCTGGAAGGTCGGCATTCATCTGACATTTGTGGCCTCGGGGGTTCTGTTCGCCCTGATGGACCGGCTAAATCCAAAGCATAATAAGTAAAACCCTTGAGTGAGGCGGGATTGCTCACCATATCCACATAAATCGTGGCGCGGGGCGCTATTTAAGAATTGAGTAATATTTAGGGACGCTCCCGCATGAATATCATTAGTCCGCCGCGACGCCCCGATATGCATTCAGAAATCCCCCCGCACCTTATTGCCGAAGCACATGCGCGATCCACGGCGGATATTTTAACCGAACTGAGTGTGAACCCGGCTGAGGGCCTGAGCCAGGCTGAGGCAGCCGCCCGGCTGGAGCGGCATGGCGCCAACCGGCTGACGGAAAAACCTTCCAGAGCCCGCTGGCTGCTATTCATCGACCAGTTCAAAAGCTATCTGATTGTCGTGCTGATCTTTGCCGCCATACTGGCTGGCGTGATCGGCGACATGACCGATGCGCTGGTGATCCTTTTTGTGGTTCTTCTCAATGCGTTTCTGGGCTTCCAGCAGGAGCAGCGCGCGGAACAAAGCCTTTCCGTTCTGAAAAAAATGCTCGCCACCTCCTGCCGGGTGCGGCGCGGCGGCATTGCCATGGATGTGCCTGCGGACGATCTGGTGCCGGGAGATATTGTGCTGCTGGACGCTGGCAGCCGCATTCCAGCCGATGGCCGTCTTGTGCTGGCGACAACCCTCGAAATCGATGAATCGCCCTTCACAGGTGAATCCGTGCCGGTCAGCAAAACAGCGGAACTGTTATGCCCCGGCAAAACCCCGTTGGCCGAACGCGCCAATATGGCCTTCATGAACACCTGCATTACGCGCGGCCGCGGAGAATGCGTGGTCACCGCCACGGGAATGCAAACCCAGATCGGGCATATTGCGCAATTGATGGAAACCACCGAAACGAGCATGACACCGCTTCAGGTGCAACTGGATGCCGTAGGCAGCCGTCTGGCGATGCTAGCAGGCGCTGTAGCAGTGCTGTTGCTGGTGTGGGGCGTGGCGCGCGGCGAGCCGCTGATGGAAACCCTGCTGACGGCTGTGGCGTTGGCAGTCGCCGCCATACCGGAAGGCCTGCCGGCTGTCGTAACAGTCACACTGGCCGTTGGGATGCATCTCATGGCGCGGCGGCAGGCGATCGTCAAACAGCTCTCATCGGTAGAGACCTTGGGCTGCACCACTGTCATCTGTTCGGATAAGACCGGCACGCTGACGCTGAACCAGATGATGGTGCGGTCCTTTTTCTTTCTGGGACGCCGCTTTTCCGTAAGCGGAAGCGGCTATGAAAATACCGGTCAGATCAGCGCCGATGATGGCAAATCATTGCCGGATTTTTCGACCCTTTTGGAACCGGCGGTGCTGTGCACCGATTGCGACGTTCAGGATGGCAAGGTATCGGGCGATCCCATGGAGGGGGCGCTGCTGGTTATGGCCGCCAAGGGCGGCGTCCAATATCGGGAATTGCAATCACAATTACCGCGCACGGCTGAAATCCCGTTTGATTCCACCCATAAATTCATGGCGACCTTCCATCGGCAGGGTGACGTGGTGAAGCTTTGCGTCAAGGGCGCGCCGGAGGTTTTACTGCCGCTTTGCGGAACATCTATCACCGCCGCCGGCGCCGATGCGCTGGCGCCGCAGATAATAATGGCGGAAGTCGAGCGCATGGCCGCTCAGGCGCTGCGTGTGCTGGCTGTGGCCTGCCGTGATGTGCCGCTGGAAGAGTTCGACATGTGCGGCGATCACATTTCACTGGTCCAGGGACTGACGTTTGTGGGCATTGTCGGATTGATGGACCCGCCCCGCAATGAGGCTCGCGAGGCCATCGGCATCTGCCATCGCGCAGGCATACAGGTGAAGATGATTACCGGCGATCACAGGCTGACCGCCGCCGCCATTGCCGCCGAACTGGGCATCAAGGGCGAGATCATGACCGGCGCCGAACTGGAGCAAACAAGTGTCGAACAGCTTGCCGAAAGGCTGGATCATATCGGCATTTTCGCAAGGGTCGCGCCGGAACATAAGGTCAAGATCGTGCAGGCGCTGAAGCGCAACAATCATGTTGTGGCAATGACCGGCGATGGGGTCAATGACGCCCCGGCGCTTAAGGCCGCCGATATCGGCATCGCCATGGGAATAACCGGCACGGATGTCGCCAAGGAAGCGGCGAAAATGGTGCTGACCAACGATAATTTCGCCACCATCGTGGACGCGGTGCGGGAAGGCCGCCGCATCTATGACAATATCGTCAAATTTCTCCGCTTTCAGGTGTCGACCAATGCCGGCGCAATTTTCACCATGCTTCTGGCGCCGCTGTTCGGCCTGCCGGTGCCATTCACCGCGCTGCAAATTCTGCTGGTCAATATCATTATGGATGGCCCCCCCGCCATGGCGCTGGGGCTTGATCCCGCTAATCCGAACCTTATGCAGCAGCCCCCAAGGCGTCAGGATGCGCGCGTATTATCCTGGCCCAGACTTGCGGTCATTGGATTTTACGGGGCAATCATGGCGGCCGGGACGCTTGTGATGCTGGCCTATGGGGAGGCGACGGGAGATAAAGAGCGCGCCACCACCCTTGCCTTTACGACCTTTGTGCTGTTTCAGTTCGGCAATGCTTTTAATGTGCGGTCTGAAACCGGCTCGGCATTCGGACATAATTTCTTCAGCAACTGGAAATTATGGGCCGCGCTGGCCACGGTTCTGGGCCTGCTTGTGCTTGTGGTCAACTGGCCGGTGGCGCAGCAGATATTTCACATGCGCCCGTTAAGTGCGCTGGACTGGATTTTTGCCAGTTCAATCGCTGTCAGCATCTTGCTGATCGAGGAGACCCGCAAATTACTGCTGAAGGTGATGGGCCGCATCGGACGGGGATAGGAGCCAAGGTCAGGGACGTCCGCAAACCCGATACGGCTCCGGCGGCAGGCTGACCGGGAAACCTCATAAGCTGAAGCCTCGTCACTTATTACGGAACTGAAAGCTCGCAAACTGGCGGGCCAATGAGGTAGGCCAGCAGCACGCCCGGCTGACTTTGTTTCGTCCGCCTTGCCTTGCTACTGGCCTTGACACCCCTTGGATTTAGCCGTTCGTTAAAACGGCCAGATCACTATTTCTTTTTCGCCGGGGCTTTCTTTTTCGCCGCAGGCTTCTTCACCGCAGCTTTTTTCGCCGCCGGCTTCTTGGTGGCGGCTTTTTTCGCCGCTGGCTTCTTCGCTGCCGGCTTCTTCACCGCAGCCTTTTTCGCCGCCGGCTTCTTTGCCGCAGCGGCTTTTGTGGTCTTCCGGACAGCCGTTTTCTTCTTGGCCGCCTTTTTGGGTTTAATCATAGCCATGTTCGATCCTCTCTAGTATGTGGGACACAAGCATTGTCCCAGTGAAAACAAAGCGCTGTACTCTCCCTAGCCGGCCCATAGGGGCCAACCATCGCCGATCGAAGCAGCCATCGTCCTGGATCCTGAATTTTGATCCGCAACCGGGATCTACATCCAGAATTGATGCTCCTGCCTCCACAACTTCCGCCTCTGAAGTTGCATCAGTCCCGGCGCCGGACACATCCTGAAGATCAAATTTCTGATCCTCGTTAAGCCGCTCCGGCGCTGGTCAACGATTCGACCAATGATTCGTATTCTAATTAATCAAACCTTGCGTCAATAAAAATATTCACTGATTACTAGTTCATTGCTTCCAAAGACCCGCCAGTTTGGGTTCCTTCCGCATTTCCGGTCCTCTGTCCTGGTCCTCTTGACGCTCGCCTTCCGCAGCTGCCAAACCTTCAACTCATACTTTCGCGCCGCTTTGACGGCCCCATCTTGCGCATCACTGAACCACTTTTCGTCCGGACAATATCCCGTGCTGTAAGTTGCAACCGCTTCAACATTCATCTGTGTACTGCTCATGTCTTCATGACGAAAACATGAGGCGCACAATCAATGTGTACATTAACTTCTAAATTTACCAACAAACTCTTAACAGAATGTCAGATATGCAAGGAATTCCGCCATTTCCGGCGTTTGAGTATAACTTGCCGAAGGAAATTTCCAGCAGCCATCCGGCGTCATTTTCATCCCCGCATATTGCATGCGGCACGGCGTAAAATTGGCTGACAGAAAAAATTTTTCAGCATCACCCGGGCGGAAAAATATGCAGCTTTCCGGGCTTTTCAGACGCTTCCGGAGCGCGCACAGGCCGCCTCTCATGCCGCGTCTATAACGGCTTTGAAGCTGTCTGCCCGCGCATGCCGCGTGTTGCCGCAGCCTTGTCCCGCAGCGCAAAAAATCCCAAGTGCGGTATACAGGCAACACCCCTGAAAAAATTTTATTCAGCGGTCAAAAATATCTGAGACAGACATGTTTTTGGACATCAGATTCGCTTTTTCAAGACAGAGCGAATCCTGATTTGCGGAGTCGGGACGCCCCGCAGAAGACGCACGAAGCAGGTCCGGAGGCAGATCTAGAGGCCAAACTTTTGCCGAAGCGCATCATTCAGCATCTGTGGATTGGCTTTTCCGCCGGTGGATTTCATC
Organism: Alphaproteobacteria bacterium; assembly: GCA_023252275.1. Taxonomy (GTDB): domain Bacteria; phylum Pseudomonadota; class Alphaproteobacteria; order UBA11222; family UBA11222; genus UBA11222. The sequence goes on along the minus strand of JAHHGO010000048.1, from coordinate 1,873 downwards.
ACCTGACCGACAAACCAGCCCAGCAATTTATCCTTGCCGGCTTTTACTTCAGCCGCCTTGTCGGGGTTTGCCGCCATCACGGCGTCGATCGCCGCATCAATGGCGCCAGTATCGGTAACCTGTTTCAAACCGCGCTCCGCCACAATGGCTTCCGGATCGCCGCCCGTTGCAAACATGATTTCAAACACATCCTTCGCCAGACGGCTGGACAAGGTCTGATCGGCCAGCAGATCCAGCAGGCGTCCAAGGGAAGCTGCTGTAACGGGTGAGTTTTCTATACTCAGGCCCGCTTCATTCAATGCGCCATACAGATTTGTGATGACCCAGTTGGCGGCAATTTTGGCGTCGCGTCCCTTTGCCACCTGCTCGAAAAATTGCGCCGTTTCACGTTCCGCCACCAGAATGCCGGCGTCATAGGCGGACAGGCCATATTCCGACATGAAGCGTGTTTTCTTGGCGTCAGGAAGCTCGGGCAGGCTGCTGGCAATCTCGTCCACCCAGTTCTGGGTCAGTTCCAATGGCAGCAGATCAGGATCGGGGAAGTATCTGTAATCATGCGATTCTTCCTTGGACCGCATCGAGCGGGTTTCGCCCTTGACCTGATCATAGAGGCGGGTTTCCTGGCGCACAGCGCCGCCTTCTTCGATAATTTCGATCTGCCGGCGCGCCTCATATTCGATGGCCTGACGGATGAAGCGCATCGAATTTACATTCTTGATTTCACACCGCGTTCCCAGCGGCCCGCCCGGCTTGCGGACAGAAACATTAATGTCGGCGCGCATTGAGCCTTCCTGCATATTGCCATCGCAGGTGCCGAGATAGCGCAGAATGGTGCGCAGCTTTTCCAGATAGAGGGTGGCTTCTTCGGCCGTGCGGATATCGGGCTGCGACACAATCTCCATCAGCGCCACGCCCGAGCGGTTCAAATCCACATAAGACATGGAGGGATGCTGGTCATGCAGGCTTTTGCCCGCATCCTGTTCCAGATGCAGCCGTTCAATGCGAACTATGCGCACATCGCCATTCGGCAAATCGACCCGCACTTCGCCGCGCCCGACGATCGGAAAGGTAAATTGCGAGATCTGATAGCCCTGTGGCAGATCGGGATAAAAGTAATTTTTGCGATCAAACACAGAACGCAGATTGATCTGCGCCTTAAGTCCAAGGCCGGTGCGCACCGCCTGCGCCACGCAGAATTCATTAATTACCGGTAACATTCCCGGCATGGCCGCATCCACCAGGCTGACATGTTCATTCGGCTCGCCGCCGTAATCAGCTGGCGATCCGGAAAACAGTTTGGCCTTTGAAGAGATCTGGGCATGCACCTCCATGCCGATTATCAATTCCCAATCGCCTGTCGCGCCCGCAATATAGGCGCCCTTTTCGCCATGCCTGGCGTCGTAAATTTCCTGTACGGACATGTCTAAGCCCTCCACCATTGCGATGGCCGCGCCGAAAAGGACGCCGCATTTTCCAGAACGCCCGCCACGCGCAACACTGTTTCTTCGTCAAACGCCCTGCCCAGCAATTGCAGCCCCAATGGCAACCCCTCTTCCGATAATCCCGCCGGAACGGAAATTCCCGGAAGGCCCGCCAGATTGGCCGGAACGGTAAACACATCGTTTAAAAACATGCCGATCGGATCATCATTGCGCGCGCCAATGGCAAAGGCCGGGCTTGGCGTTGCGGGCGTCAGTATGGCGTCAACCTTTTCAAAAGCCAGTTTGAAATCATTGGCGATCAGGGTGCGCACCCGCTGAGCACGCAAATAATAGGCGTCATAATATCCGGCCGACAATACATAGGTGCCGATCAGGATGCGCCGTTTCACCTCGGCCCCAAAACCCGCGCTGCGCGTATTTTCATAAGTTTC
>JAHHGO010000047.1 GCA_023252275.1 Alphaproteobacteria bacterium | reverse complement strand
TGGAGGGGCAGCATTACGGCCCCATCAAGGCGGAACTGGAGCGCGAACAGGGCGATAATAGCTGGCTCAGCGTTTCGCTTCGCGAAGGCAAAAACCGCGAGGTGCGCAAGGTGCTGTTGCATCTGGGGATGCAGGTCAACCGGCTGATCCGGGTGGCCTATGGGCCGTTTCAAGATGGCGCATCCGCCCGGTTCGACCTGACCACCTTGGAAACCATCGCCCTGCCACTCACCGTCACCAGGGCGGCGTGATGGTGAGACGGCGCATGGCGATGATCCAAATAAGGTACTATATAAAAATCGAAATCCTTTCCTAGGGCCAGACGCTTTAGCTGAGATGCGTTTGGACGTTTGGGCAATAAAACAGGAAATTGCAAAATTTTTTGAAAGAACCATAGAATCTCCAAAAATCAGGCTCCAAGAATATTATAAAACTTATGGAGAAATTTAATAACAATCAGTTTGTTCGGAAAATGGGACGCATATCTTTTAATACCGCGTCATCGCGAGGCGCGACGTGGCGATCCAGAGTCAGGAATGCAGGCTTTTCCGTGTTACTCTTGGATTGCTTCGCTGCGCTCAGAATGACAGGGTGAGGATAGTAATTCAAGATACCGGCAATTTCTCCGCCCGCGCGGCATCCAGATAGCGGCAGCTTTTTACGGACAGGTCCGCCCCCAGTTCAAACGCCAGCGGGTTGCCGGTGGGGATTTCGAGATGCACAATATCCTCGTTGCTGATTTTCAGCAGATGCTTGCACAAAGCGCGCAGGCTGTTGCCATGCGCCGCGACGATCAGATTTTCGCCTTTGCTCAAATGCGGCGCAATTTCGGCCTGCCAGTAGGGCAGCACCCGCTCCAGTGTGCTCTTCAGGGATTCCGTTCCCGGCAATTGCGCTGCGCTCAGGCCCTTATAGCGCGGGTCGAAGCGGGGATGGCGCTCATCATCCTCGGCCAGCGGCGGCGGCGGCGTGTCAAAGCTGCGCCGCCAGATATGCAGTTGCGCCTCGCCATGTTTGGCGGCCGTTTCGGCCTTGTTCAGCCCCTGTAATGCGCCGTAATGGCGCTCATTCAGTTCCCAGGCCTTAATTTCGGGCACCCATACCAATTCCATTTCCTCCAGTACAATCCAAAGGGTGCGGATGGCCCGCTGCAATACGGATGTATAGGCGCGCTCAAAGCGATAGCCGCCCGCCCGCAGCAATTGCCCGGCCTTGCGCGCCTCGGCGACGCCCTGATCTGTCAGCGGCACGTCATGCCAGCCGGTGAAACGGTTTTCCAGATTCCATTGGCTCTGACCGTGGCGGATCATTACGAGAGATGTCATATGGCTCTACTTTCCGTGGCTATGCTATAAGCAGCGGTGTTAGCCGATTTGGCCTGATCCTTCCAGCATGTTCGATGAATGGTTGAAATTACCCATCCAAATGCGGTAGTTTGCCAAATACCTCCTAATTTAGTGGATTATATCATAATTCACATTATTTTATTGTTTAATATTGGAGCCTGCTAAAGCTGGCGTTTCAGAAAGGTTGATGAGGACAATAATGATGAACCAATTCATCATCGGGCTTTTCGCGGCCATAATGGTTTTCGCGCCTGCAGCTGCGCGGGCGGCGGACGCTGTTCAAATGCTCCCCGTTCAAATGCTCAATGTGTCCTATGATCCGACCCGCGAACTGTATGAAAAATACAATGCCCAGTTTGCGAAATTCTGGCTGGACAAGACCGGGCAGAAAGTAACTGTCAGGCAGTCGCATGGCGGGTCCGGCAAACAGGCGCGGTCCGTTATTGAAGGCTTGCAGGCGGATGTGGTGACACTGGCGCTGGCCTATGACATTGACGCAATCGCGAGCAGGGGCGGCAAGCTTCTGCCGGCTGACTGGCAGCAGAAACTGCCGCACAATAGCGCGCCCTACACCTCGACGATTGTATTTCTGGTGCGCAAGGACAATCCCAGGCAGATCAGGGACTGGGATGATCTGGTGCGTGAAGGCGTTGAAGTGATTACGCCCAATCCGAAATCCTCTGGCGCCGCGCGCTGGAGCTATATGGCGGCCTGGGGCTATGCGCTGAAAAAATATGGCAGCGAGGAAAAGGCGCAACAATTTGTCACGAGCCTGTACAAAAATGTGCCTGTGCTGGACGCGGCCGCGCGTGCATCGACCACTACATTTGTGCAGCGTGGCATCGGCGATGTGTTGTTAAGCTGGGAAAATGAGGCGCATCTGGCCAAATCCGAATTTGGCCAGGACCAGTTTGATATTATTGTTCCGACAATCAGCGTTCTGGCCGAGCCATGCGTTGCGCTGGTCGAAAAAAACACAATAAAGCGCGGAACACAGGATGTGGCGCGCGCCTATCTGGAACAGCTTTATTCCAAAGAGGCGCAGGAATTGGCGGCCAGCCTGTATTACCGGCCGAGCGATCCGGAAATCGCAGCCAAACATGCCAACCGGTTTGCACAGCTTGCGCTGATTCGGATTGATGAACTGGGCGGCTGGGATGCGGTGCAGAAAAAACATTTTGCCGATGGCGGAATATTTGATCAGATCTATGCGCAATAGCGATCCCGCTGAACAGGTAAGTTGACCGCCATGCGAAAATTCAGGGAACCCAGTGTGCTGCCCGGGTTCGGCATCACGCTTGGCATCACGCTGAGCTATCTCAGCCTGATAGTGCTGTTGCCGCTGTCCGGCCTGTTTGTGTCGACCGCGGGCGTCAGCTTTGCCGAATTCTGGGCAACGGTGACATCGCCGCGCGTGATGAGCGCCTATCGAATTAGTTTCGGCGCCTCGTTTATTGCCGCCTTCATCAATGTGTTTTTCGGATTGATCGTTACCTGGGTATTGGTGCGTTATAAATTTCCGGGCAAGCGGATTATGGACGCCATGGTGGATTTGCCGTTCGCCCTGCCGACAGCGGTGGCGGGCATAGCGCTGACCGCGCTTTATGCGCCGCAGGGCTGGGTCGGCCGCTATTTTGAACCGCTCGGCATCAAGATCGCCTTTACGCCCATTGGCATTACCATCGCCCTGATATTTATCGGCCTGCCTTTTGTTGTGCGCACGGTGCAGCCGGTGCTGGAAGATATGAACCGTGAATATGAAGAGGCCGCGGTCAGCCTGGGCGCAACACGCTGGCAGACCTTCTGCCGCGTGATCCTGCCCGAATTGACGCCGGCGCTGATGACCGGTTTCGCCATGGCGCTGGCGCGCGCGCTTGGGGAATATGGATCGGTCATTTTCATTGCCGGCAATATGCCCGGCGTTTCGGAAATTATTCCGCTGATCATCATCACCAAGCTGGAGCAATATGATTACACAGGCGCAACCTCCATCGCGGTGGTAATGCTGCTGGCGTCTTTCCTGATGCTGTTCGCGATCAATCTGCTTCAGAGCTGGAGCCGCAGAAGGCGGGATGAATAATATGTCCAGTACGCCCATAGCGCCCCCCGTGAAACACAGATCGCCGATAGCCGGCCCCCCCTGGTTCAGGCTGGTGCTCATCACCACCTCTGTTCTGTTTATCGGCATGCTGATTGGGTTGCCGGTCGCCGCTGTATTCACCGAGGCGCTGCGCAAGGGATTTGACGCCTATGCCGATAGTCTGCAGGGGGAATATGCGGTTGCGGCGATTGAGCTGACCCTCATCGTGGCCGCCATTGCGGTGCCCTTCAATCTGGTGTTTGGAATTGCCGCAAGCTGGGCCATCACCAAATTTGAGTTTGCCGGAAAACAGCTTCTGATTACCCTGATCGATCTGCCATTTTCCGTATCGCCGGTCATTTCCGGGCTGATCTATGTGTTGCTTTTTGGCGCGAATAGCGCGCTGGGCGAGTGGCTGATGGCGCATGATGTTCAGATCGTGTTCGCGGTTCCCGGCCTGGTGATCGCCACCATCTTTGTCACCTTCCCGTTTGTGGCGCGCGAGCTGATCCCGCTGATGCAGGAACAGGGCACCGAAGAGGAAGAGGCGGCAATCCTTCTCGGCGCTACGGGCTGGCAATTGTTTTTCCGGGTGACGCTGCCGAATATCAAATGGGCGCTGCTCTATGGGGTGCTGCTGTGCAATGCGCGCGCCATGGGTGAATTTGGCGCGGTGTCGGTTGTGTCCGGTCACATCAAGGGCGAAACCAACACCATTCCGCTGCATGTGGAAATTCTGTACAATGAATATAATTTTGTGGCCGCTTTCGCGGTCGCCTCGATCCTGACGCTTCTGGCGTTGCTTACGCTGCTGCTGAAAACCCTGCTGGAAAGCAAATTCAGCAGCCCCACGCGCAAACATTAAAACAGGGCAATCCCATGGGTATACAGGTCAACGATATCTCGAAGCGCTTCAACAATGATTTTGTGGCGCTGCATAATGTCAGCCTGGATATTAAATCGGGTGAATTGATCGCGCTGCTGGGCCCGTCAGGTTCCGGCAAGACCACGCTGCTGCGTATCATAGCGGGCCTTGAATTCGCGGATAGCGGCACGGTTATTCTGGACGGGCAGGAGCTGCGCACCAAAAACGCCAAGGAACGCAATGTCGGCTTTGTGTTTCAGCATTATGCGCTGTTCAAGCATATGACGGTGTTTCAGAATGTTGCATTCGGGCTGAGTGTCCGGCCCAAGGCGCAGCGCCCCTCCGATCAGGAAATTCGCCGCAAGGTGATGGACCTGCTGGAGCTGATTCATCTTGAGGCCTATCATGACCGCTACCCAAGCCAGCTTTCGGGCGGCCAGCGCCAGCGCGTGGCCCTGGCGCGCGCGCTGGCGGTCGAACCGAAGGTGTTGCTGCTGGACGAGCCGTTCGGCGCGCTTGACGCCAAGGTGCGCAAGGAATTGCGCCGCTGGATGCGCCGCCTGCATGATGATATTCACATCACCAGTATTTTCGTGACGCATGATCAGGAAGAGGCCATGGAGGTGGCCGACCGGGTTGTGGTGATGAGCAATGGCTGCATTGAGCAGGTCGGCACGCCCGAGCAGGTCTATCATCATCCCGTCAACGGCTTTGTGTATGATTTTCTTGGAAATTATAACGAGTTTGACGGCTGGAAAGACAAGGACGGCGCCGTGCATCTGGCGGAAACGGAAATTGTGGAAATCCCCGAAGAGACCATAGTTCAGGCCAGCACCCAGACGGGCTGGCTGGGGCGCTATCCGGAAATCAGCCATGTGGTCAACAAGGTTGTGCCCGGACTGCTGCCGGAAAAAATCGCGCCGGTGATCGTCAAAAAGAAAAAAACCATCCGCCGCCCGCCAGACGCCACCGCGGTTAAATTATTCACGCGCCCGCACGAAATCTTCGTCAGCAAGGTGCTGGACGGGGATGAATATGTCACCGCCCGGGTCACGCATATCAACCCGGCAAGCGCGCTGGTCAAGCTGGAGCTGGAGCGTCCCGGCGGCGCGATCCTGCAAGCGGAAATTCCTAAAACCGTGGTGGATGAGCTGAACATCAAACGCGGCGACATGCTCTATATCCGGCCCAAGGCGACACGGGTGTTTGAATAGGGCCGCCGAATGTTCTAGCATCAGGGCAACGCAAAAATCAGGGGAGGCCAAAATGGCGAAGTTCGGGAATTACAAACTGCTTGGGGTTGATCTGGGCGATGATCATGTCGCCACCGTCGAAATGCAGAATGGCGATCTGAATTTTTTCGATCTGGAAATGCTTACGTCGCTGGCCGATTGTTTCCACGATCTGGACAAGGAGCCCAAATGCCGGGTGCTGGTGCTGGCTTCATCCGGGCGCGCCTTTTGCGCGGGCGCCAATTTCGCCAGCGGCACGCGCGCCGAGGGCCTTTCCACCAGCAAGCCCAGCACCAGCGGCAGCCCGCTCTATGATCAGGCGGTGCGCATGTTCGCCAGCAAAAAACCCATTGTCGGCGCGGTTAATGGCGCGGCCATCGGCGGCGGGCTGGGGCTCTGTCTGGTTCCGGATTTTCGCGTGGCCTGTCCAGAGGCGCGTCTCGCCTGCAATTTCACCCAGCTTGGGTTCCATCCGGGCTTTGGCCTGACCTATACCCTGCCCGCGCTGATCGGCCAGCAAAAGGCCTGGAACATGATGTATACCGGCCGGCGCGTGAAAGCCGAGGAGGCGCTGCAAATGGGGCTGGTTGATCGTCTTGTCCCCGCCGGTAAATTGCGCGCCGCAGCGCATGAAATGGCGCTGGAAATCGCCTCCGCCGGGCCGCTCGCGGTGATGGCGGTGCGCGAAACCATGCGCATGGGCCTTCCGGAAAAGGTGCGCGCCGCCACCGCGCGTGAATTGCAGGAACAGAACAAGCTGCAAGGCACCGAAGACATGAAGGAAGGCATCAAGGCCACAGCCGAGCGCCGCCCGGCGAAATTCGTGGGGCGGTAGGGTGCTTTCAATCCGTGGCCAACTCTTTTAGAGCAGGGCGTGACAAAATCTCGGCTTGTCACCCCGGATTTATTCCGGGGTCCAGTGCTATACGGCAAGGCCCGAGTTTGTTACCCTGGACCCCGCAACAAGTGCGGGGTGACACAGGAGGTATTGCTGATTTTATATCCAGCATCTAAATGACTTATTTTAACATTGACTCTCTATTTACTCTTCCACGGGGTAAAAAAACATCGCGGAGAATTGGATCATTCGCCTGCGGATGTTCAGCATTCCTAAATACATAGGACGGCGCTATCTCCTGCGTAGAGGTTGAACGGAAATTACCCGTTTGTCCACGCTGATGTGTGACCGTGCCATCGCACGTCAAAGCGACGGTATGAATGTATGGGCGGGTTTTAAGCAGTTCATTAAGTGCAATTTTTATTCCTGTTACCGTCCCTGATTGCTCTGTTTGGGCAATGTTAAGAAGCTGTTCATCAGTTATGTCAGCGAGATGAATACACATGAAGGCTGGATGATTTCCTGTAAATTGCCTTCTGGCATCTTTTTTAAGATTCCTAAGAATCTTGCTCAAAACAGCATCTGCTTTGCGACTATTGAAACATACAACAATTGCCGTTTTGCCGGGCCGCCAATTTGCCAAGGAGTGACCAGATTCTTAGCCTTGATCCCTACAGAATTTTTCTCTGATATCATACGTTGTAAGATTAGCTCCCGGCTCAAGTGAGAATGGTGATGTGGCAATATCAAATTTCTCGACAGATATCGCGCAAGACGGAGTTTCCGAGCCAGTACCGCTGGATAATGCCATTTGAATTTCTGAAGTCAAAAGCTGGTGCTGTTCGCTATTGCCATTTAGTCTGTCTGGAATAGTTACGCGCACATGAAAACCGCCATGACTGATCTCAAGAGCTTGGCTCAATACAGGAGATAATAGCTCGGCTAGATTGTAAAGTTTACGCCGGTGAAGTTTTCGTCCTATATCAGCGGAAACATGTTTACATTCAACTTCGAATATTGTTTCGCCGGAGACAGCTAAAAAATCATGACCTCCCCCATTCTCAATATCTTGAAAAGTGACGTCGAAGCCGCGAGCCATTAAATGGGTAGCCGTTTTCATTTCAAAGGCGAGTGGACCCAAACCATATTCCTGTTTAAGGCCATTACGTAAAGCTCCCGACAGCCTTGTTTTTCCATTTTGTCCTAATTTTCTGTAGACTTGGGCCACCATGGCTATAAATGAATATAGCCTATATTCGTCTGCTGTTCGTGGTGGCCAGGCGCATCTGCCGCCGGTATTTTTGATGTATTTTATTGTTTCCCCAAAAGCGATTTCTAGGCTATGCCGCTCAAGTATAAATTCTGGCCACAGGGCATTGCTCGTTGACAGTGATTCCAATTCCTGGATTCGCTTTTTCCATACATGCCAGCCTACTATATCCGTGACTTGGCGAACCAATGACGGAAGCTTTTTTGGCGAAATATCGATCTGAATCTTCATTTTTAATTAGCTAATCTAATTAGCCAAAGAAAATACTGCCGCTTGGAAACATGGAAATCGTTTCTAATGCTGCCCTATCCCCGGTGATGTTCCCGCGCGAGAATGTCGCGCACTGCCGCCACCAGATTTGCGCGCGGCACCGATTGTTGCGCGGGCTGGTCCTCGCGCCAGGCGGCATTATCCTTGATGTCTTTGGATAGCTGATCGCCCAGCACCAGATCTTTCAGCGTCACCTCGCCGGCGGCAAATTCATCGCCGCCCGCTATCACCGCCACCGGCGCGTTGCGTTTATCGGCATATTTCACCTGCGCGCGCATGCCGCTGCCGCCGAGATACAGCTCGGCCCGGACGCCAGCGCGGCGCAGTTCCATCACCATGGCCTGATAGTCCGCACCGCGGGTTTTATCCAGCATCAGCACCACGACGGGGCCTTTGGGCGCGGGCGCGGCTTTATCGCCCTGCAACAGGCGCAACGCCGCCAGCAACCGGTCGACGCCGATGGAAACGCCCGTGGCCGGCACCAGCACGCCCCTGAAGCGCTGCACCAGATCATCATAGCGCCCGCCGCCCGCCACCGATCCGAATTGCACCTTGCGGCCGGTTTCGTCATGCACCTCAAAGGTCAGTTCCGCCTCGATCACCGGGCCGGTGTAATAATCCAGCCCGCGCACGACGCTGGGATCGAACACCACCTGATCGGGGCCAAAGCCGCCCGCATTCAGCAGCGCGTCGATTTCTTCAAGCTCAGCCACACCTTCCAGCCCGATGGCGCTTGCGCCCGCCAGCGCGCGCAGGGTGGCGCAGACTTTGGCGCGGTCCGCATCGCCCGCCGCGAGAAAGCCGGTGACGCGGGCAATCCGCTCCGGCGCCAGATTGGCGCCCTTGGTGAAGTCGCCCGATTCATCCTCGCGCCCCGGCCCCAGCAAAAGCCGCACGCCCTCCATGCCCAGCCGGTCCAGCTTGTCGATGGCGCGCAGGATAATCAGCCTGGTGTGCGCATCATCCGCGCCGATGGTTTCCAGAACGCCGGTCAGGATTTTGCGGTTATTCACCCGCACCCGGTAATGCCCGCGCGCAATGCCCAGCGCCTCCAGCGCATCTGCCAGCACCATGCACAGTTCCGCATCCGCCGCCATGCTGGCGGCGCCCACCGTATCCACGTCAAACTGAAAAAATTCCCGGAAACGCCCCGGCCCCGGCTTTTCATTGCGCCAGACAGGGCCGAACTGATAGCGCCGGAACGGTTTGGGCAGGGCGTCAAAATGTTCCGCCGCCAGCCGCGCCAGCGGGGCTGTCAGATCATAGCGCAGCGCCAGCCATTGCTCGTCATCATCCTGCAGGGCGAACACCCCGGCATTGGGCCGGTCCGCATCGGGCAGAAACTTGCCCAGCGCATCGGCATATTCAAAGGCCGAGGTCTCCAGCGGCTCAAAGCCATAGGATTCATAGACGCCGCGAATGACGTCCAGGGCATGGCGGCGCGCCAGCACATCGCCTGCGAACTGGTCGCGCAGGCCGCGCGGCTTACGGGCTTTGGGCCGGAATTCGGTATCTTTTGCGGTATCTTTGCTCATCTGGCGCTGAGTACTAACCTATTAGCCGGGGCCGGGCAAGGTAACGTCCCGGATTCCCGGCTTTGTCCGGCCGGGCCGGTGAACGGCCTTGATTTTCATGCCATAAAGCCGCTTTATCACAAGCTAAACAAGCAGACAGGGCGTGAGGGGATGGAAAATGTCGGATGAAATTCTTGCGGTAACCGGGTTTTTTCATGAACCGAGCAAGACGGTCAGCTATGTGGTGTCCGATCATAAGGCCAAGCGCGCAGCGGTGATTGACCCCGTGCTGGATTTTGACGCTGGCGGCTGCCTGACCGATACAGGGCCGGTGGACGCCATTATCGAATATGTGAAACAGGAAAGGCTGGTGGTTGACTGGATTCTGGAAACCCATCTGCATGAAGATCATCTCTCCGCCGCCCGCAATGTGCGTGAGGCGCTGGGCGGGCAGATCGCCATCGGGGCAGGGGTATGCGGAGTGCAGGCGGAGCTGGCGCGGCTGTTTAATCTGCCGGATTTTGCCTGTGATGGCAGCCAGTTTGACCGCCTGTTCGAAAACGGGGCGGGATTTAATATTGGCGATATTCCCGCCCGCGCCTACGCCATGCCGGGGCATAGCGGCGCCTGTATGAGCTTTCTGGCCGGTGACACGGTGTTTGTGGGCGACACTTTGCTTATGCCCGATAATGGCACCGCGCGAGCCGATCTGCCGGGCGGCGATGCGGCGGAATTGTACCGTTCGATCCGCGCGATTTATGGTTTGCCGCCTGAAACCCGTGTCTTTCCCGGGCATGATCCGGAACATAAAGGGCGCTCGCCGGCCTGGGAGACCACGATCGCCCTGCAGCTTGAGAAGAATGTGCATGTCAAACATGATGTTCAGGAGGCGGATTTCGTGGCCTATCGCACCCGGCGCGACCGCGGCCTTTCCAAGCCCGATCATTATTTTCAGGCCCTCCAATTCAATATGGCCGGGGGGGCTGCGCCGCCGCCCGACACGAATGGCGTGTCCTATTTCCGCATTCCGCTGAATGCCCTGACCGGGGCGGCAAAGCCTTTCAAGCTGCGCCTGGTGCACTGATCGCCCAGAAAGGCTTCAATTTATATAACAGATGAATTTTATGACTGCCAGACAAAAAGTTGCAGGAATAATATTAGTCTCATTTGTTATTTTATTGATAGCAATTGGAATTTATTGCAGGATGATCCAGGCCGATAACGGAGCGCCGGGAAATATCATGTCAGAACAATCAGTTAGAGAGCCAGGTAGAAGCAACAGGTCGAGCTACACATCCGATAAGCAGCGCCGTCAGCAGGTCATTGCAGCAACATGGCGGGTGATATCGCGGGAGGGAATTTCAGCGGCCAGCCTGCGCACCATCGCCGCTGAAATGGATGCGACCACCGGGCTCGTAACCCGCTATTTTCCGGAAAAAGAGGGCCTGCTTCTAGCGGCTCTGGAGAAGTCGGTAGGATTTCTCAACCAGGAAATCGCGATGGCCACAATCAATCTGACGGGCAAGGCCCGGCTGGAGGCTGCCGTGCTGGCTGCCTTGCCCATGACACCGGAAAGATTACAGGCGTGGAAAATCTGGGTGGCGTTTATGGCGGAATTGCCCGGCGCACCGGATCTGGCCAGTGTGCATGCCGAATTTCCCGGCGGTTTGCGGCAGATGCTGGTAAAAAGCATGAGGGAAGCCCAGATTGCCGACGAAATCGCCGCGGAAATCTATCCGCCGCAACGGGCGGATATGCTGGTCATTCAGATCATCGGGCTGGGGGTGCTTGCAGTCAATGAACCAGGGCGCTATCCGGCGGTAAAACTGCCTTCGCTGATCGCTCCGTTATATAACGGAATGATCGTGCGGCCTAACTAAAGCCCGAAATTGCCGAATTTCTTGTTGAAACGCCCGACCCGGCCGCCCGAATCGACAAGCCGTGAGCTGCCGCCGGTCCATGCCGGATGGGTCGTCGGATCAATATCCAGCTTCAGTTCATCGCCCGCCTTGCCCCAGGTGGTACGGGTCTGGTAGCGGGTGCCATCCGTCATTACAACTGTTACTTCGTGATAATCCGGGTGAATGTTCTTCTTCATCAGTTCGCTCCGCTCAGCACATTCAGGGCCACAGGACAACAGGGCCACAGGGAAGGCTGAAAATAGGGGTCAGGCGGCGGTTTATACAGCCTGAAGCGTTACAGCGCAAGCCTGCTTCACGGCCTGCTTTGCAGCCAGCTTCTCAGAATTTCATTGACCGTTTCAGGGGCTTCCTGCTGCACCCAGTGGGATACGCCGGGCAGATAGTGGATGGTAAAATCGCTAACCAGATTTTCCGTGCCATAGGTCAGCTCCTTGCCCAGCGCGCTATCCTGTTCACCCCAGATCATCAGGGTTGGAACATCCAGCCTGCCAGGGGCTCTGGCCTGTTTCGGCCCCGGCCCTTCGCGAAATACGGCGCGGTAATAATTGATCATCGCCGTCAGCGCGCCCGGTTGCTGGGCATTGCGCTGATAGACCTCCAGCACTTCGGGCGGAAACCGTGATTTGTCGATCGCCATGCCGCGAAAAGCTTCGCCGATCCCGCGCGCCCCATCGCGGCCCAGCGCCCATTCCGGCAGCCAGGGCAGTTGAAAGAAAAATATGTACCAGGAACGTTTGAGTTGCGCCCAGCGGCGTATACCCTGCGCAAACATTCCGGGATGCGGAATATTCATCACCACAAGTCTTTTCAGCTTGCGTATGCGGCGCAACGCAAACTCCCAGGCAATCACCCCGCCCCAGTCATGCGCGATCAGCACCACCTCATCCGCGCCCGACGCGTCAATCAGGCCGGCGACATCGGCCAGCAGATGCGCCATCGCGTAGTTCGCAACACCGGTGGGGCGCGATGAATTGCCATAGCCGCGCAGATTGGGCGCCCAGGCCAGATAGCCCATTTGCGCCAGCAGCGGTAATTGATGCCGCCATGAATAAGAATGCTCCGGAAACCCATGCAGGCAGAGCGCCAGTCTTTTACCGCTGCCGCAACAGGCCACCTCAAAACGCAACCCATTGGCCTCAATGAACCGGGTAACGGGGGTTTCCATCAACCTGTGCTCCAGTCTATAATTACGGGGTTCGATTTGATCCGGATCATATCCTGATTTTCGCTGCTGAGGGATGATAATCAAATGGCGCGTGAAACCGAAAAATCCCCGAAGCGGTCTGGCCCGCGAACCGGCCCATTGGCGGCCGGCGAATTGCGCCGTTCCTGTGACATTGGCTGTCTGGGGTTTGCCAGCACGGCGGAACTGTCCCCGCCCGAGCATGTGTTCGGGCAGGAGCGCGCCATCAACGCTGTTCATTTCGGCGCGGATATTGCGCGCGAAGGCTATAATCTGTTCGTTCTGGGCGATCCGGGCAGCGGTAAGCGCAGCCTGGTGCGCCAGCTTCTGGATCAGCGCGCCGCGGCGCAACCTGTGCCCAGTGACTGGGTCTATGTTTATAATTTCGCCGAACCGCACCGGCCCAACGCCATCGAACTGCCAGCGGGGCAGGGGGTGCGTTTCCGCGATTCGCTGTCGCAGATGGTTGAGGAATTACGCACCGCGGTGCCGGCGATTTTTGACAGCGAGGAATATCGGGTTCGCCGCCATGCGGTCGATGAAATAACCCAGCATCAACAGCAGGCCGCTTTTGAAATTCTGGAAAAGCGCGCCGCCGAAAAATCCATCCGCGTGGTGCGAACCCCCGCCGGCATTACCCTGGTGCCGTTTCGTAATAATGAATTGATAAAGCCCGAAACATTCGAGGCCATGCCGGAGGCCGAACGCAAACAGATCGAAGCTGACATTCAGGAACTTCAGCGCAGCATGGTGCAGACGTTTGAGCGGATGCCGCGTCTGGAAAAAGAGCGGCGTAAAAACCTGCGCGAGCTGAACCGTGAATTCGCCAATCTGGCGGTGCGCGAAATCCTCGATGAGGAACGCGCTGCGTTTGCCGAAATTGCCGAGGTGCGGGCCTATCTTGATCTGGTACAGGCCGACATTATCAACAATGTGCAATTGTTTGCGCAATCGCAGGAAATGCAGGAGGCCTCGGAACTGCCGGGCGCCGGTCAACCGGAGGGCGGCGATGGTATGGCGCAGACGCTGCTGGGCAATCCGTTGCATCGCTATGAGGCGAACCTGATCGTCGATAATTCCAAAACCAAGGGCGCGCCCGTGGTGGAGGAAGGCAAGCCCACCGTGCAGCAACTGGTTGGGCGCGTCGAGCATATCGCCCATATGGGCGCGCTTGTAACCAATTTCATGCTGATCAAACCGGGCGCGCTGCACCGCGCCAATGGCGGCTATCTGCTGATCGACTCGCGCGCTCTGCTGATGCAGCCATATGCATGGGATACGCTGAAACGCGCCATGTGGAATCGCGAAACGCGCATCGAATCGCCTGCTGACATGCTTTCGCTGGTCAGCACCATCTCGCTGGATCCCGAACCCATCCCCCTGCGCACCAAGGTGGTGCTGTTCGGCGAACCGCTGACTTATTATCTGCTATCCGCGCATGATCCTGAATTTCAGGGCCTGTTCAAGACCGTGGCGGAGATGGAAACCACGGTGGACTGGACACCGCAATCCGAACGGATCTATGCGCGCCAGCTTGGGGCGATCTGCCAGGCCGAAGCGTTGCGCCATCTGGACCCGTCCGGGGTGGCGCGTATGATCGAACAGGCCGCGCGTCACGCCGCGGATGCGGAAAAGCTGTCCATACATCTGGGGCATATTGCCGATCTGCTGCGCGAGGCGGATTACTGGGCGGGCAAGGCGGGCGCGGAACTGATTGCCGCCGCGCATGTGCAGCAGGCGGTGGACATGCGCGAACAACGCATCGGGCGCATCCGCGAAAAAAGTCAGGAAGCCATCACCCGGGAAATTGTGCTGATCGATACCGATGGCGCGCGCGTTGGCCAGATCAACGGGCTGAGCGTTCTGTCCATCGGCGATCTGAGCTTTGGCCGCCCAACACGTATTTCGGCCCGTATCGGCATTGGCGCTGGCAGCGTACTGGATATTGAGCGCGAGGTGGAACTGGGCGGGCCGCTGCATTCAAAGGGCGTGCTGATCCTTTCAGGCTTTCTGCGCGAACGTTTTGGCATGCAAAGTCCGCTGGCGCTGACTGCCAGTCTGGTGTTCGAACAGTCCTATGGCGGGGTGGATGGCGACAGCGCCTCATCGGCGGAATTATACTGCCTGTTGTCGGCAATTGCTGAAACTCCCATCAAGCAATGTTTTGCGGTGACCGGATCGGTCAATCAGCATGGTCAGGTGCAGGCCATTGGCGGAGTGAATGAAAAGATTGAGGGCTTTTTCGATATTTGCGTTGCGCGCGGCCTGACCGGCGTACAGGGCGTGCTGATCCCTAGCGCCAATGTCATGCATCTGATGTTGCGTCAGGATGTGGTTGCGGCGGTGCGTGACGGGCTTTTTCATATTCACGCCATTGATAGCATTGATCAGGGCATTGAAATATTGACTGGCGTGAAAGCGGGCGAGCCAAACGCCGATGGCCGTTACCCGGAAGACAGCATTAATGGCCGGGTGGCGGCGCGGCTGGCCGCATTCGCCAAAGCCCGGAAAGCATCGGCGGGAGATGAAGAAGCCGGCAACGGAAAACGCGCATGAGCAACCCGGCAGAACCGCGCCCTAAAACCGCTTATCACCGGCTGCTGATCGGCTTCAACCATCATATGGAATGCCGAAATATGCTGGCCTTTGCAGTTCAGGTCGCCCGGGTGGCGGAGGTTGAACTGGCGGGTGTGTTCGTCGAAGATCAGCAATTGCTGGATCTGGCGCGTCTGCCATTTTCAAGCGAGATACTCGCCTCCAGCGGCATGGTGCGCAATTTTGACGCCAGCCGCGTTGAAAGCGATCTGCGCGCCATCGCGCTTGGCATGCATACGGCCCTGCGCAAGCTGGCAGAGCAGGCGCACAGGCAATATAGTTTTCAAACCGTGCGCGGCCATCTGCTGCACGAACTTGTCGCACAGGCGGGCGCGGAAGATTTAATTCTGCTGCGCACTGCTGACTATCCCTGGCGCAATGCTCCACGGCAGGCGGCGCCGGGCGGGCCGGTGGTGCTGCTGCAATCTTCAGACACCGGCAATGGCAATTTGCTTGGACTGGCGCAGGAAATCGCCAGATCTTTGAAACTGCAAATCAGCGTACTGCAAAATTATGACGGGCCGAAATCCCTGCGCGATCTCCGGGCCAGCCTGATTATCGCGCCCTCAACGTTTTTCGATAAGGGACGCGCGGATATTGATGCTTTTGTAGATGCGGCCCCCGCGCCGGTGCTGATCGTTCCTGCAATTCCGGCGGCCTGAAAAATAGCGCTGGACGCCGCGCCATGCATCGATGCTAGACTATGGGGCGTTGTTGCGGTTGCGTAGCCTGACTGGCCTGTCCCAAATAATAATATTGATGGAGGCGCCCATGCCCGCTTTAGAATCCATGCGTGTGCTTGAATTCACCCAATGGGAGGCGGGGCCAAGCTGCGCCATGATGCTGGCCTGGCTGGGCGCGGATGTCGTGAAGGTGGAGCCGCCCGGCGGTGAAGTGGCCCGCAAAATGCTGGGTGTTGGGCCGGGGGACAGCCAGTATTTCCTCAATTACAACGCCAACAAGCGCGGCCTTGCGCTGGATCTGAAAAGCGCCAAGGGTAAAGAGCTGCTGCTGAAGATGCTGCCGAATTTCGATGTGTTCATCGAAAATCAGGGGCCGGGAACGGTGGAGCGGCTGGGGCTGGGGCCGGAGGTTCTGTGCGCGGCGCATCCCAAACTGATCTATGCCCGCATCAAGGGCTTTGGTCTGGATGGCCCCTATGCGGATTATAAAAGCTTTGATCCGCTGGCCATGGCCGCGGCGGGCATCTTTTCCATGACCGGCGCGCCGGATGGGCCGCCGTCTCCCACCGGCGGCACATTTGCCGATACCGGCACCGGCATTACCACGGCGCTGGCCATAACCGCGGCCTATGTACAGCTCCAGCGCACCGGCAAGGGCCAGGTGATTGAACTGTCGATGCATGAAGTAATGACCATGTTCATCCGTACACTGACAGCGACAAGCTGGGGGCCGGGGGCGCCGCCAGTGGGACGGCGCACGCATGAAGGCATGCCGCCCTCGGGGATTTTCCGCTGCAAGGGCGGCGGACCCAATGATTATGTGATCACGGTGGTCATTCTGCCGCCCATGTGGCGGGCGCTGTGTGAAGTGATCGGCCGGCCCGAACTGACCGATGATCCGCGTTTCGCCCAGCCTGCGGCGCGCTTCAAGAACTGGGATGAACTAAAAGCCATCATCAATGCCTGGACGGAACAGCGCGACAAACATGAGGTCATGCGCCTGATGGGGGCCGCCGGTGTGCCGTGCAGCGCGATATTCGACACCAGCGAAGTGTTCTCCGATCCGCATCTTCAGTCGCGCGATTTCTTTCATAAGGTTCCGCATCCGGAAAAAGGCGAAATCCTGATGATGCGCTCGCCGATCCGGCTTTCGGATTCCGATGTGCCGATTGTTGCGGCGCCATTGGCGGGTCAGCACAGCCGCTCCATCTTGCAGGCCGAACTTGGGCTGAGCAATGACCAGCTTGACGTTTTGGCCAAAGAGGGCGTGTTCGTACAGCACGAATAAAACTGGCAAACAAGAATAATAAACTCACAACGGGAGGCGGACATGGCAAAAGTTTCTGGCGCGACACTCATGGCGCGGGCGCTGAAGCAGCAGGGCGTGCAATATATGTTTGGCATTGTTGGCTTTCCGGTCATCCCGATCGCCATGGCCGCGCAACGCGAAGGCATTATTTATATCGGCATGCGCAACGAACAATCCGCAAGCTATGCCGCGCAGGCGGCGGGC
>JAHHGO010000046.1 GCA_023252275.1 Alphaproteobacteria bacterium | reverse complement strand
TGCCACGCATCAATCATGAATGCATGCGACGCGGCACCGTCAAAAAACCATTCATGGTTCTGCGCATTCTGGTTTTTACGCTGCTGCAAGGATATGCTGCATATTAAAGCGTCGGCTCAGCGGGCACACAAGGATCCCAGATGGAACAATTGTTCGACATTCAGTTCTATTATGACCAGTTCATACTTTCACGAAACTGGCTGGTGGAAAATGCGCTTGCGCTGAGTATCGCCTCATTAGGCCAATTGCTGGTCATCGGTTTATTGTTTCTGGCGGCGCGGCTTATTTCAAAGTACGCGCAGATCCTGCTCAGCGAGCTTGCCAAAACACCGCGTTTCGATGCGCCCTTGCGATGGATATCAACACCACGGCGCTGGATAGCGGTTACACTCTTTCCCATAGCGCTGCCGATCCTCTGGCTTATTTTGCAATGGCTGGCGCTTGCAGTCTTCAGTTACTTCGATTTGCCGAACCAGTTCATACGGACGGCTGTTAACCTGATCGCCGCCTGGATCGTTATTCGCTTTAGCACATCATTTGTCCGCAATGCGGCGATATCACGGATTATCGCGTGGATAGCGTGGACGATCGCGGCGCTGAACATTGTCGGGTTGCTTACCCCAACGGTCCAACTGCTGGACAGTCAGGCGTTTAATTTAGGCGGGTTGCGCATCTCGGCCATGACCGTGATCAATGCGTTGCTGTCGTTGAGTGTAATGTTATGGCTGGCGATTGTTGCCGAACGGTTTCTGGAACAGCGCGTGATGTCATCGCTTAGCCTGTCACCCTCAATGCAGGTGCTGATCGTAAAGCTGTTCAAGATCTTCGTGGTTGCCGTGGCGGTCCTGGTGGCGTTATACGCCGTCGGCATCGATCTGACGGTGTTTGCAGTTTTTAGCGGCGCCATAGGGATTGGCATTGGTTTTGGCCTGCAAAAGGCGGTTGCGAATTTCGTAAGCGGCATCACCATCCTGGTGGAACGTTCGATAAAGCTGGGCGATGTAATCTCTGTTGGTGAAACCTATGGCTGGGTCAACACGCTGGGCGCGCGCTTTGTTTCCGTGCTGACGCGCGACGGCATAGAATATCTGATCCCAAACGAAGATTTACTCACCCAGCAGGTTATCAACTGGTCATACAGCAATAACCAGGTCCGGTTAAAGGTGCCCGTCGGTATTTCCTACCAGGCCGACGTTCACAAGGCGATAGCGCTATGTATTGAAGCCGCCAAGGAATCTCCGCGCGTACTTGCCGAGCCGGCGCCGGTATGCCTGCTTAAAGGGTTTGGGGACAATGCGGTGGAACTTGAACAACGCTTCTGGATCAGAGATGCGCGCAATGGCGTCACAAATGTCAAAAGCGACGTGCTGTTGCGCATTTGGGACAAGTTCAAGGCCAACAATATAGAGATACCATTCCCGCAGCGCGATCTGCACTTCAAGTCACCCCTGAAGGTAGACGTCACAACGCATCAGAATGACGTTGCTTCTGCTGTCATTGAGGGCAGAAATTGTTGATTTTCACCCAGAACTGAGCCGGTAAGGCGCATAATTTTCACTGAGAACTGAGCCATGTGAACCTGCCCCCAAACCGCAAAAGCAGCGGGGGCAACGGAATGATCCACATGGGACTATTGAACATCATCAGACGGATGCATTTGCGGCAGAAGTTGTCGATCCGCGAGATTGCGCGGCTGACAGGCGTGTCGCGGAATACCGTGACCAAACATCTGGCGGCGAACACCATCGAGCCAAAGTTCGCGGCGCCGGAGCGGCAAAGCAAGATTGATCCCTTAGCAGATAAGCTGGCGGGCTGGCTGAAGACCGAGGCTGGAAAGTCGCGCAAGGAGCGGCGGACTGTGAAGCAATTGCACGCCGGTCTCGTGGCGCTTGGCTTCACCGGGTCTTATGCCCGGGTTGCTGCTTTTGCGCGACGGTGGAAGGCAGATCGGCAGCGCGAGCAGCAGACGGCGGGGCGCGGGACATTTGGCCGCTGCATTTTGATCCCGGCGAAGCCTTCCAGTTCGACTGGAGCGAGGATTTTGCGGTTCTGGGCAGCGAGCGCACCAAGCTGCAGATGGCGCATATCAAGCTGTCGCACAGCCGCGCCTTTTTGCTCCGCGCCTATCCGTTGCAGACCCATGAGATGTTATTTGATGCTCATTGGCACGCGTTCCGGGTCTTCGGCGGCGTGCCGGGGCGTGGGATTTACGACAACATGCGCACGGCGGTGGATCGTGCCGGCCGCGGATCGGCGACGGCTCACGCATCGGGCCAACGCTGTTTTGGCGCCGGGAAGTATTTTACAAAAGTCGTCCATTATCAAAAGATTATCTTCGATAGATCAGATTCCGGTTGAAATGAAAACAACTCCCAATTGAAGAAGGCGTTTCCCCGCGCCCCTGTGTTAAGCTTCACAAAATAACAGCCACACAACAGGGAAAGGCGAGGCGATCATGGATGATCACGCGACAGGGCTGCAATTGCAAAGCACGGTCAAGAAATCCGGTCAGGTGGAAATTTCGCTGGCGCGGGTGGCCGTTCCCGAACCGGAAGCCGATCAGATTCTGGTGCGCATCGAGGCCAGCCCGATTAATCCGTCCGATCTTGGCATGCTGTTCGGCCCGGCCGATTTGAACACACTGCGTGTTTCCGGCACGGCTGAAAATCCGGTGGTGACGGCGGATATTGCGCCCTCCCAGATGCGCGCTTTGGCGGCGCGCGTCGATGTGCCGATGCAGGCCGGCAATGAGGGGGCGGGGCTGGTGGTCAAGGCCGGAGCGTCGCCGGAGGCGCAGGCCATGCTGGGCAGGCGCGTATCGCTGGTGGGCGGCGCCATGTATGCGCAATATCGCGCCCGTCGCGCCGCCGATTGCATGGTGCTGCCCGAGGGCACAAGTTCCGCCGAGGGCGCGTCCTGGTTCGTTAATCCGCTGACGGCGCTGGGCATGGTCGAAACCATGCGGCTGGAGGGGCATACGGCGCTGGCGCATACGGCGGCGGCGTCCAATCTGGGGCAGATGCTGGTCAAGATCTGCCGCGAGGACGGCGTCAAGCTGGTCAATGTGGTGCGCAGCCCCGCACAGGCCGAAATTTTACGCACGGCCGGCGCAAGCTATATCTGCGATTCCAGTTCCGCTACGTTCCTGGATGATCTGACCAATATGCTGGCTGAAACCGGCGCGACTATTGCGTTTGACGCCATTGGCGGCGGCAAGCTGGCGGGGCAATTGCTTTCCGCCATGGAGATTGCGGCAAACAGATCGTCGAAGGAATTCAACCGCTATGGGTCCACCACCCATAAGCAGCTGTATATTTATGGTGCGCTGGATAGCGGCCCGACGCTACTGACGCGCAGTTTCGGCATGGCCTGGGGGCTGGGCGGCTGGCTGCTGACGCCGTTCCTGCAGAAGATCGGCCCCGCCGGGACGCAGAAATTACGCCAACGGGTTATTGCCGGGCTGAAAACCACTTTCGCCAGCCATTATACGCGCCAGGTATCACTGGCTGAAATGCTGCAAGCCGAGGCGATTCAGGCCTATAGCCGGAGGGCCACCGGCGAGAAATTTCTGGTGCTGCCGAACAAGGGGATGAATGAATAGCGCCTGACGCGGCCCGCCTTGTTCAATCCAGATATTCGTCATCGAATTTGCGCGGGGCTTCGCGGCGTTGTTTGCGGCGGCCCCAATATACCGTGACGCGGCGGCGCAGACGGCGGATGACGTGAAATTCATTGGACAGCACCAGCACGCCGAGCGGGACCATCCAGAAGCCGACAATGGGCAGAAAACCCAAAATCCCCCCAATGATCAGCACCACGCCCACAGCTATGCGCAGGGTGCGCGATTGCGGCATCCTGAAGCTGCGATTGCCTATGCGAAGGTCGGTCATAGTGCTTCTTGTGCGCAAATCACCTGGAATGCAAGCCCCCTCCCTGCCGGGCCACATTTAGGGGTGGTGCGGGGGCGCGCAGTTTGCTATAGCGACCGGGCTGATCACTGCATAAGTTTGGTTCTGGCGCCTGTTCCTCGGTAGCTCAGTGGTAGAGCAACCGGCTGTTAACCGGTTGGTCGCTGGTTCGAATCCGGCCCGGGGAGCCACACCGCCACTGTTCAGTCCGCTGGTCAGGCTTGAAATTTTGAATCTATTAGCATAGATTCAGGTTTCCAGATTGCAGTGAGTTTTCGCATGACCATATCCGCACAACGTCAATCCCCCTGTATTCAAGTCTGCCAGATGAATCAGCAGACTGGTTTTTGCGCCGGCTGTTTCCGCAGCCAGGAAGAAATCGCCCGCTGGCTGCGCTATACAAATGAAGAGCGTGACGCTGTACTGGGCAAGCTTGGCCAGCGGCGGGCGGATTTTTACGCCGATGGCGGGGAGTTCAACTTTTCGCCTTTCGATTACGAATAGCGGCTAAGAATAAGCCGAAGTTTAACCTTTATTATCCCCTGCCTGCCCTATAATCGCCCCATTCAGGGTGATTCTGGAGTATTGTCATGTCCAACCGGCTGGGGGGCGTTGCCCTGTTGCTGATCGCGATTGCCGGGGGGCTGTTCCTGCTGTTTCAGCAATTTCCCGGCGTGATCGGCGGCCAATTTGAACAGGCGCGGCTGGCGCAGGGCGTTCTGGTGCTGGTCCTGGTCGCCAGCAGCTTCGTCATGGGCTGGACGGGCAGTGCCGGCGCCGCTTTGAAACAGGCGCTGCTCTGGGCCGGACTATTCGTCATCATGCTCACAGTTTATGCCTACCGGACGGAATTTCTGGAAATGGGCTTTCGCGTGGCCGGCGTCACCATCCCCACAATCCCGATGGCGGGGCGGCCAACGGATAATGGCCCCGGCAAGTCAGCCACGGGTGTGGTCTATCTGCGCGCCGTGGAGCGCGGGCATTTTCTGGCCGATGCGGCGGTGAACGGCACGCATGTCAGGTTTCTGGTGGATACGGGCGCATCTATTGTCGGCTTGAGCGCCTCTGACGCGCAACGGCTGGGCATGGATTTGAAAAAGCTGAATTTCGATATTACCGTCAGCACGGCGAACGGCGAAACCAAGGCCGCCCGCGTCACGCTTGATGAAATCAAAATTGGATCCATCAGCCGGAAGAAGGTGGACGCATTAATTGCGCGCGACGGTGAAATGAGCATATCGCTGCTGGGCATGTCATTTCTGAACTCACTCGGCAGTTTTGAGATGGGCGATGGCGTGCTTATCCTGCGCGATTAGGACCGGAGAATTTAATGATCATCGCGCAAATCAGCGATATGCATATCCAGCAGGACCGCCGCCTGCTGAAGGGCAAGTTTGATGCTGCGGGAAATCTGGAAACCTGCATTCAGCAACTGAATGCGCTGCAGCCCGATCTGGTGCTGGCCACCGGCGATCTGGTCAATAGCGGCGTTGCCGCGGAATATGCGTTTTTGCGCGAACTTCTTGCCCCCTTGCAGGCCCCGCTCTATCTGATGCCGGGAAATCACGATGACCGGGCGCTGATGCGTGAGTTTTTTCCCGGCCATGATTATCTGTTCACGGATCATACGCGGCTGAACCATGTGATAGAATGCGGCGGGTTGCGGATCATCATGCTCGACAGCCACATTCCCGGCAAGGATGAAGGGGCCATTGGCGCTGCGCAACTGGACTGGCTGGAAAGCCGGCTTGCCGGCGCGCCGCACATTCCCGCCATCATCGCCCTGCATCACCCGCCCTTTCCCACCAGTCCGCGCTATGTCGGCAATTTCTTCTGCGCCGACGGCCCTGAGCTGCAACAGGCCGTATCGCGCCACCCCAATGTGCTGCGGGTGATCAGCGGCCATCTGCACCGCAATATTCAGGTGAATTTGGCCCATGCCATTGGCAGTGTCTGCCCCAGCACCGCCGTCACCTTCGGGCTGGCCATCGCCCCAAAGACGCCATTTTTCTACAGTAGTGAACCGCCCGGCTATCATTTGCATTTGTGGCAGCCGGACAAACCCATTATCACCCATACCGTGCTGCTGCCGCCCGCCATGCCAGCGGCGGCGGATGCCTGACCGGCAGATTTATTCATCACCCTGACAGGAAAAAATCATGTTCCCAAAACCCAAAGCCAATCTGAAATCCAACACGCCGGAATTTGAAGTCACGCCGCTGGCCGCCGCCACCGGCTTTCGTGAATATGACGCGCGCTGGCTGTTCCCGCAGGATGTCAATCTGATGGGCATTCAGGCGCTGGGCATGGGCATCGCCACACAGATGTCGCGGCTGGGCGTGCGGCCCGCCATTACGGTCGGGCATGATTACCGCTCCTACAGCCAGTCGATCAAATATGCGCTGATCACCGGGCTGATGGCGTCGGGCTGCGAGGTGTTTGATATTGGCCTGGCTTTGTCGCCGATGGCTTATTTCGCACAGTTTGCGCTGGATGTGCCTGCCGTTGCGATGGTGACCGCCAGCCATAATGACAATGGCTGGACCGGGGTGAAAATCGGCATGGAGCGCCCGCTGACGCATGGCCCGGACCAGATGGCGCAGTTGAAGGAAATTGTCCTGTCGGCCGATTTTATTGAAGGGCGCGGCGCGTATAAATTCATACCCGATCTGCGCGAAAAATATCTGGCGGATATGACCAAAAATTTCAAACTGAAGCATAAATTGAAAGTGGTGGCGGCGTGCGGCAATGGCACCGCCGGGCTGTTCGCGCCCGATGCGCTGCGCGCCATCGGGGCCGAGGTGGTGGAGCTGGATTGCGGGCTGGATTTCACCTTCCCCAATCATAATCCGAACCCGGAAGATATGAAGATGCTGCATGCCGTGCATGACGCGGTTCTGGCGGCGGGCGCCGATGTGGGGCTTGCCTTTGATGGCGATGGCGACCGTTGCGGCGTGGTGGATAATGAAGGCGAGGAAATTTTCGCCGACAAGATCGGCCTGTTTCTGGCGCGCGATTTTTCCGCGCAATTTCCCGGCTCAACTTTCGTTGTCGATGTAAAATCCACCGGCCTGTATCAGACCGATACGGTTCTAAAGGCCAATGGCGCGAAAATCGATTACTGGAAAACCGGCCATTCGCACATGAAGCGGCGCGTCAAACAGCTAAACGCGCTGGCCGGGTTTGAAAAAAGCGGCCATTATTTTTTCAACCCGCCCTTCGGGCATGGCTATGATGACGGGCTGGTGTCGGCGCTGGCGGTGTGCCGGTTTCTGGATAATAATGCGGGCAAAAAAATGGCCGATCTGCGCCGCGCTTTGCCAATGACCTGGGGCTCGCCCACCATGGCGCCGTTCTGCCCCGACGAAACCAAATATGGCGTCGTCGATCAGGTGTCGGCGCATTATGTCAAGCTGGCGGCGGATGGCGGCAAATTATTGGGTCAGAAAATCCGCGAAGTCGTCACCGTCAATGGCGTTCGCGTCGTGCTGGAAGACGGCACCTGGGGGCTGGTGCGCGCCTCCAGCAACAAGCCGTCTCTGGTGGTGGTGGTGGAAAGCCCGGTATCGGAACAAAAAATGCGCGACATGTTCGCCGAGATCGATGGCAGGTTGAGCGCCTTTCCCGATGTGGGCGAATATGATCAGAAGATTTAGGATTTGTCATGCTGAACGGAGTGAAGCATCTCCCGCCGAATTCTACGGATGGGGATTCTTCGCTGCGCTCAGAATGACAATTACGCCTCAATGCATATACATGCCGCCGCCGACGCAGATCGTGTCGCCGGTGATGTAGCTGGCTTCTTCTGACGCGAGGAACGCCACGGCGTTGGCGATGTCTTCCGGCAGGCCAAGACGGCCCAGCGGCACCCCGCCAACCAAAGCCGAACTTTGCGCTTTCGGCATTGCGCCCAGAACTTCATGCAGCAGCGGTGTGTCGATCGGACCGGGCGCCACGGAATTGACGCGGATTTTATGCTTCGCCACTTCGCTGGCCAGCGCGCGGGTCAGCGCCATGACGCCGGCCTTGGCGGCGGCATAGGCCGCGCCCTTGGGATAGGTGATATAGCCCGCAATGGAGGCGATATTGACAATCGCGCCGCCATTGCCCGACTTGATCATATGCGGCAGCGCCGAGCGGCACATATAGAACGGGCCCCTCAGATTGACATTGATCTGAAAATCCCATTCCTCATCGGTCATATCGACCAGATCGCGCACAATATCATTGCCCGCATTATTGACCAGAATATCGATGCGTCCGAATTTTTTCATGGCTTCGGCCACCAGATTATCCACCTGCCCCCTGTCGCGCACATCGAACTGTACGCCAATGGCCTTGCGCTGCAGCTTTTCAACCTCGGCCACGGTTCCGGCAATACGGTCCTGGACCATTTCACCAACCACAATATCCGCGCCCGCTTTGGCCAAGGTCATGGCGATGCCCTTGCCGATGCCCTGGCCCGCGCCGGTGACGATGGCGACTTTGCCGCTCAGATTAGGCATGAGATTTCCTCCCGGTTGTATTTTTATGTAAAAAAAATGCCGCCCCCAATGTTACGGAGGCGGCATGTCATGCGTGCCGTATCAGGCGTCGAACATGATGATCTGGCGCGCCACCTCGCCCTTGCGCAGCGTGTCGAAACCGTCATTGATGTCCTTCAGCTTGATATGGCTTGAAATCATCTCGTCCAGTTTCAATTTTCCGGCCAGATAGAAATCCACCAGGCGCGGCATATCGACGCGGAAGCGGTTGGAGCCCATCATGGAGCCCTGGATTTTCTTTTCCTGCAGCATTTCCGGGCCATGAATTTCGATTTTGGTGCCGACCGGGATCATGCCGATGATGGTCGCCGTGCCGCCGGTGCGCAGCATTTTGAAGCATTGTTCGGCGGTCTGCTTCAGGCCGATGGCCTCGAACGAATAATGCACGCCGCCGCCGGTCATTTCCTGCACCTTCTTCACCACATCGCCATCAGAGGCGTTGATCACATCGGTGGCGCCAAAATGCTTGGCGAGATTGAGCTTGGAGCCAACCATGTCAATGGCGATGATGCGGCCAGCGCCCGCAATGGCCGCGCCATTAATGGCGCTGAGGCCAATGCCGCCGCAGCCGACAACGGCAACGGTGGCGCCGGGTTCAACCTTGGCGGTGTGAAACGCGGCCCCGACGCCGGTCATGACGCCGCAGCCGATCAGCGCCGCGCGATCCAGCGGCATATCCTTGCGGATTTTGACGATGGCGTGTTCCGAAACCACCAATTGTTCGGCATAGGAGGATACATTCAGAAACTGATGCATCGCGCCGCCGCCGCTCGACAGGCGTTGCGCCATCGCGGGGGCGCGCTGATGCTCATCGGTCATGCAGCGCGACATATGCCCGGTCAGGCAATGCTCGCAATGGCCGCAGAACACCGACAGGCAGGTGATCACATGATCGCCCGGCACGACATAGCGCACATCGGAGCCAACCTGCTCGACAATGCCCGCCGATTCATGACCCAGAACACAGGGCAGCGGATAAGGATAAATGCCATCGGCAAAATGCAGGTCGCTGTGGCAGATGCCTGCGGCGGCGGTGCGGATCAGCACCTCATGCGGACCGGGTTTGGAAATCTGCACATCTTCGATCTGCAAGGGCTTTTTGGTTTCGCGTAATACGGCGGCTTTCATGCCGGTGTCTCCCTGTTTGTAGCAATATTAAAAATAACAACGCCTGATCAGGCGTCGAACTTGATAACCTGACGCGCCACTTCACCCTTGCGCAGGGTGTCGAAGGCTTCGTTAATCTGATTGAGCTTGATGGTGTGCGACACCAGCAGATCAAGTTTCAGCCTGTCCGCAAGGTAGAAGTCCACCAGACGCGGCATGTCAACCCGGAAGCGGTTGGAGCCCATCATCGAGCCCTGCATTTTCTTTTCCTGCAACAGTTCGGGGCCGTGAATTTCAATATTGGTGCCGATCGGGATCATGCCGATGATGGTGGCCACGCCGCCCGCGCGCAACATGCTGAAACAATCCTCGGCGGTTTTCTTCATGCCGATGGCCTCGAACGAATAATGCACGCCGCCGCCGGTCAGTTCGCGCACTTTCGCAACCACATCGCCATCCTTGGCGTTGATCACGTCGGTGGCGCCAAATTCCTTGGCGAGATTCAGCTTGGAACCCAACATGTCGATGGCGATGATGCGGCCCGCGCCCGCAACCGCCGCGCCATTGATGGCGCTCAGGCCGATGCCGCCGCAGCCGACAACGGCGACGGTGGAACCGGGTTCAACCTTGGCGGTATGGATCGCGGCGCCAAAGCCGGTCATCACGCCGCAGCCGATCACACAGGCCTTGTCCAGCGGCATGTCCTTGCGGATTTTGACGATATTATGCTCCGACACCAGCAGCATTTCGGCATAGGATGACAGATTGATAAACTGGTGCAGCCGACCCTTATCCGAGGAAAGGCGCGGCTCGTCCTTCGGCCCGCGCGCCCATTCATCGGTCATGCAGCGCGACATATGCCCGGTCAGGCAATGCTCGCAATGGCCGCAGAACACCGACAGGCAGGTGATCACATGATCGCCCGGCACGACATAGCGCACATCGGAGCCAACCTGCTCGACAATGCCTGCCGATTCATGACCCAGCACGGTAGGCAGGGGAAATGGAAACAGCCCATCGGCAATATGCAGATCGCTGTGGCAGATGCCCGCCGCCACGGTGCGGATCAGCACCTCATGCGGGCCGGGCTTGGAAATTTTCACATCTTCAATCTGCATAGGCTTTTTAGCCTCGCGTAATACTGCCGCTTTCATGCGTTTCTTCTCCCTGTCTGTAACACTGAAATTAGTCTGGGGCGATTGTGCCTTGTGGCGGGTTCTGGGTCAACTGATTGATCGCTCATCAGCCTTAACCTAAGGACAGCAAGGTGGCGTTGCCGCCCGCCGCCGTGGTGTCTGTCGAACAGGTGCGTTCGGTGGCGAAGCGGTGCAGATAGCGCGGCCCGCCCGCCTTCGGGCCGGTTCCCGAAAGCCCTTCCCCGCCAAAGGGCTGCGCGCCGACCACGGCGCCAATCATATTGCGGTTGACATATATATTGCCAACCCGGACGCGGGCGCAAATTTCGCGCACCCGCGCCTCGATGCGCGAATGGATACCCAGCGTCAGCCCATAGCCCATGGCATTGATTGCGGCGCATACTTTGTCCAACTGCCCGGCCTGATAGCGGATGACATGCAGGAAAGGGCCAAACACTTCGCCCGTCAGATGCGTCAGGCTGTCAATTTCAAAGGCGTGCGGGGCGAAATAATAGCCCTGCGCCAGATCCGTGGGCATGGGCGTTGCGGCGATAAGTTTTCCAAGGCCGGAGATGCGCGCGGCATGCGCATTGAGGGCGTCCAATGCCTGCGCATCGATCAGTGGGCCAATATCGGTTTCCAGCCGCATCGGATCACCGATCCGCAGTTCCGCCATCGCACCGGCCAGCATGTCCAGAACCCGCGAGGCCGCCTCTTCCTGCACGAATAAGATACGCAGCGCCGAACAGCGCTGGCCCGCACTGTTAAAAGCCGAGCGGATCACATCATCAATCAATTGCTCCGGCAGGGCCGAGGAATCCGCAATCATGACATTCTGCCCGCCGGTTTCGGCAATCAGCGGGATGATCGGCCCCGGACGTTGCGCCAGACGCTGATGGATCGCGCGCGCCACCTGTATCGAGCCGGTAAAGGCGACGCCCGCCATGCGCGCATCGCTGACCAGCGCCGCCCCCACCAGTTCGCCCGCGCCGGGCAGCAGATGCAAAACCTGCTGCGGCACCCCCGCCTGATGCAGCAACTGCACGGCGTGATACGCAATCAGGCTGGTTTGTTCCGCCGGTTTGGCCAGCACGGCATTGCCCGCCGCCAGCGCCGCCGCCACCTGCCCGGTAAAAATCGCCAGCGGAAAATTCCACGGGCTGATGCAGCAAAACACGCCCCGCCCGTGCAGGGAAATTTCATTTCGCTCGCCCGCCGGACCCGGCAAATAGTGCGGCCCTGCAAATTCGGCCCGCGCCCGCGAGGCGTAATAGCGCAGAAAATCCACCGCCTCGCGCAGCTCGGACAGCGCATCCGGCAGGGTCTTACCGGCTTCGCGCACACACAGGCCCATCAGTTCCGCGCGATGCGCCTCGAACAGGGCGGCGGCGCGATCCAGACATTCGGCTCTTGCCTGTCCGCCCGCAGCATCCCAGCCGGACGCCGCGCCCGACGCGCTGACCAGCGCGCACTCAACCGCCGCACCATCCGCCATCGCCACATGTCCAACCACACGGCTGAGATCGGCGGGATCGTAAACAGTTTCGCGCGGGCCTTTATCACTTAGCCCATTCACCAGAGCCGCGGCCTGATGCGGCGTCTTAAGGACGGCCTCTATTTCCTGCACCAGCGGCGACAGCACCGCCGGATCGCTCAGCAGCAGGCCGGCGGAATTGCGCCTTTCATTCCCGAACAGATTTTCAGGCGGCAATATTTGCGGATTGGGAATTTCCGGCGCTGCGGAAATCACGCTGACCGGATCGCGGATAATTTCGGAAATCGGCGCAGCATCATCACTCAGCCGGTTGACGAAAGAACTGTTCGCGCCATTCTCCAGCAGCCTGCGCACCAGATAGGCCAGCAGATTTTCATGACTGCCCACCGGCGCATAGATGCGGCAGGCCACCCCATGCGCCTGCATGGCCAGATCATGCAGCGGCGCGCCCATGCCATGCAGACGCTGAAATTCAAATTCAATCTGCGGCGCGCCCCGGTCCGTGCCCGTCATCACCAAAATCGCCGCCACTGTATGCGCATTATGGGTGGCGAATTGCGGCTTGAGCCATCCGCCGGCCAGGATCATGCGCCTGGCGCAGGCAAGATAGGAAATATCGGTTGACGCCTTGCGCGTGAACACCGGAAAAGCGGCAAGCCCGCGCTCCTGCGCGCGTTTGATTTCAGTATCCCAATAGGCGCCCTTGACCAGACGCACGGGAATGCGGCGGCGGCTTTGCCGCGCCAGTTCCGCCAGCCAGTCCAGCACATAAGGCGCGCGTTTCTGATAGGCCTGCACCGCAAGGCCAAGCCCTTGCCAATCCCGCTGATCCGCATGAACTTGCGCGAAAACATCAAGCGTCAGGTCAAGCCGGTCAGATTCTTCTGCGTCGATGGTCAGATCAATATTTGCCGCGCGGGCAAGGCGCGCCAGTTCCGCCAGACGCGGCGTCAATTCCGCCATCACACGCCCGGCCTGGGCCTGTTCAAAACGCGGATGCAAGGCGGACAGTTTTACGGAAATGCCGGGCGCGTTCAACCCACCCTCAATGCTCAGGGAACGGATTGCATTTATATAGGCCTGCATATGATGCGCCGCCTGTTCCGCCGTGCGCGCTCCTTCGCCCAGCATATCGAAAGAATGCCGATACCCCATGGCCGCATCCGGTTTTGCCTGCGCAATCGCTTCCTCGATGCTGCGGCCCAGCACAAACTGGCGGCCCAGAATGCGCATGGCGTGCAGCAGCGCCTGACGGATAACAGGCTCGCCGCTGCGCGCAATCAGCCGGGTGAAGAAATTTCCCGCATCGGCGGTTTCTTCCAGCCGGACGATGCGCCCGGTCAGCATCAGCCCCAAAGTTGACGCATTGACGAACCAGTCATCCGAATGGCCGATATGGCGCTGCCAATTGGCGGGGGCGATTTTGTCGCGGATCAGCGCATCCACAGTGGCGCTGTCGGGAATGCGCAGCAGCGCCTCGGCCAGGCACATCAACGCCACGCCTTCTTCACTGCTCAGCGCATATTCGCGCAGGAAAACATCAAGCCCCCCGGCGGGACGGCGATGGGTGCGGATATGTTCCACAAATCCTGTGGCCAGCGCCGCCACCCGCGCCGCTTCATCCGCATTCAGCCGGGCCTGCCCCAGCAGCGCGGTCACGCATGCCGCCTCGTCCGCCAGATAGCTTGCCGAAATCGCCTGCCTGATCATGATGGCGCCTTGCCGGGGTTTTCTTTGATCAAATTTAACACATCACCCTCCATCGTCATCGCGAGCCGCATGGCGGCGTGGCGATCCAGAGCCTCTGGCAAAGGCCGAGTTTGTGACTCTGGATTGCCACGTCGCTTCGCTCCTCGCAAAGACTACGGAAAGGATAATGGTTTTACCTGTTCATAATATACGCTAGTTGCTGGCTGAAAGCCCATTTTACCGATATAAGGTGCCCCATCACTCATGCTGCCACATACGGAAATAGTTCATGTCAAAACCCGCCTCGCCCCTGATTGAAAACCCCATTGCCGCCTGCGCCGCCACCCTGCCTGCGGCGGAGGCGCTGCTGCTGGCGGCGCGCGAGGCTGTGCGCGCTTTGTTGAGTGAAAAAGGCCAGGTTTCCGCCGATCTTCTGGAGCAGAACCAGTTTCAGGCGCATGGGCTGGCCTGGCTGGCGACCTATGTCGAAAGCCTGCGGGAAATGCATGGCTGGGCGGCGCGTTTGCAAGCCGAGCGCCGCTTTGGCGAGATGGAGGCTCTGATCCTGCAAGCCGCGTTCGGCGAATATCTGTCGCAGATGGCGGGCGGCATAGCCATGAATCAGGGCGAAGTGGTGCGCCCCCAGGATATGGGCGTCAGCGACGCGCAGCAAAAAGCTTTTTATACCGATGCGGTGAACACAGTAATCCGCAATGGCAACAGCGCGGCGGTGCGTGATCGCCTCGCCGAACTGATTGCGGAAAATAGCGGCGCTGTGACCTTTGGCGATACCGGGCTGGACGAAACCCACAGCATGATCCGCGAACAGTTTCACCGCTTTGCCGAAGAACAGGTCGCGCCCTTCGCCCATGACTGGCACATGAAAAACGAGCTGATCCCCATTGAGGTCGTTAATCAGATGGGCGAACTGGGCGTGTTCGGCCTGACCATCCCGGAACAATTGGGCGGCCTGGGCCTTGGCAAAATGGCCATGTGCGTGGTGTCGGAAGAATTAAGCCGCGGCTATATCGGCGTCGGCTCGCTTGGCACCCGTTCGGAAATCGCCGCAGAACTGATCATGGGCAGCGGCACCGATGCGCAAAAAGCCCATTATCTGCCGAAGCTCGCCAGCGCGGAAATCCTGCCGACCGCAGTGTTCACCGAACCCAATACCGGCTCCGATCTGGCAACGCTGCGCACCCGCGCCGTGAAGCAGGGCGATGTGTACAAAATCACCGGCAACAAGACCTGGATTACCCATGCCGCGCGCACCGATATGATGACCCTGCTGGTGCGCACCAATCCGAACGAGGCGGGCTATAAGGGCCTGTCGATGTTTCTTGCGGAAAAGCCGCGCGGAACGGATGACAATCTGTTTCCCGCCAAAGGCATGACCGGCGGCGAAATCGAAGTGCTGGGCTATCGCGGCATGAAGGAATATGAGCTGGCCTTTGACGGTTTTGAAGTCCCCGCAAAAAACCTGCTGGGCGAGAAAGAGGGCGAAGGCTTCAAATCGCTGATGAAAACCTTTGAAAGCGCGCGCATCCAGACCGCCGCGCGCGCCATCGGGGTGGCGCAATGCGCGCTGGAACTGGGCCTGAAATATGGCCAGGAGCGGATGCAGTTCGGCAAACCGATTTACAGCTTTCCGCGCGTTTCCGGAAAAATCGCCTGGATGGCGGTGGAGATCATGATTGCCCGGCAGCTGACCTATTATTCAGCGCGGCGCAAGGATGACGGCAAGCGCTGCGATCTGGAAGCGGGCATGGCGAAACTGCTGGGCGCCCGCATCGCCTGGATGTGCGCCGACAATGCGCTTCAGATTCATGGCGGCAACGGCTTCGCGCTGGAATATCCGGTCAGCCGCGTGCTGTGCGATGCGCGCATCCTGAATATTTTTGAGGGCGCGGCGGAAATTCAGGCGCAGGTCATTACAAGACGGCTGCTGGAGGAATAGGCGCTTATTCCCTGGCCGATACCCACGGGCGCTGGCCGCGGCGTTGCGCGACGGTTTCCATGCGGACGCCATCTTCCTCGAACCAGATGGCATGGCCGCCGCCAAAATATAAATCGCGCGCGTCAATAACCAGTTGTGGCCCCTTGCAGTCATGTACCGAAACACTGGCGATGACGATGCGGGCGACGGCGCAATCCTCAAGCAGCGCATTGGCGTCGCGCACAAAGGCGACGCTTTCGCCGTCCCGCGCCGTGAACAGGCAGCCCTGCGCATCACAGGCAGCGGTTGCCTCGTCGCGCACAGATTTCAGCCGCCCCATCAAACCTTCCTGGTTCGCCCATTCCTGCGCCGAATGCCGCGCCGCCGTGGCGCTGCTGGCAACCAGTTCGCCCGCGGCATTGCGCACCGCGATCAGCCGGCCTTCGCCTTCGATCAAAATATCCGGCCGCAATGCCGCGCCCATCATCCAGATCACAAGCCCCGCGCAAACCGGCGCAAGCCCGGCCCAGCGCCAGTTTTGCCCCCACAGGCACAGCCATAATCCGCCCGCCACAATCAACAGCAACACGGCGTCCGGCGCCTGCCCGACCGCCAGCACCGCGCCCGGCAGGCCCGCCACCCAATAGGCAATCTGCATCACCCATTCAACGCCCCAGCCCATCGGTTGCAGCGCCAAACGTTCCAGCCCCAGCGGCATCAGAATGAAAGCAGCGACCGCGCAGGGCATGATCACCGCGCCCGTCAGCGGCACCGCCAGCATATTGGCCAATAATCCGTATACGGTGAAGCGATTGAAATGAAACGCCGCGAACGGCGCGGTCGCCAGCCCGGCAACAAGGCTGCTCGCCAGCGTGGCGAAAATATATTTCATGCCGCGCCGAATCCATCCATCCTCGCCGGTGCCGATCGAAAGCTGCGTGCTGAAATTTTCATACAGCGCCACCAGCGCGATCACCGCGGCAAACGACATCTGAAAACTGGCGCTATGCAGGCTTTCCGGCGCAATCAGCAGGATGGCGCTGGCGGCCAGCATGATGGTGCGCATGGAAATGGCGGTGCGGTCCAGCATCACCGCCGCCAGCACCAGCCCGGTCATCAGAAACGAGCGCTGCGTCGGGATCGATGATCCAGAAATCAGCAGATACAGGAACGCGCCGGTCATCGCAAAGGCGGCGGACCATTTTTTGATCGGATAGCGCAACGCCACAGGCTCGATCAGCGCCAGCACGCCGCGCAGCGAAAAGAACAGAATGCCCGCCACCATGCCCATATGCAGCCCGGATATTGACAGCAGATGCGCCAGGCCGGAATTTTTCATCGCTACATTCAACGGGTCGGACAGGCCGGCCCGGTCGCCCGTCACGAATCCGGCGCGAATCGCACCGCGGCTGATTACAACAGGGAGGCGGGACTTTTCCGGAGCTGCCGGCAGGCAGGCCTGGAAAGCGGTACCCGCGGCCGTGGTCCGCTTCGCGCCGTTTGATGCCGCAGCGACGACAGGGTGTCGTCGCTGCGGCGCAGGCAGTACCAAAGGGGAGAAGGTGATGAGCAAGCAAGCAGGAGGCATCCGCAAGTGGATGCTGGCTTTGCTGGCCGGTGCAGCATTGATCGGTCATGCATATGCCGCCAAGGACATTGTCCAGGTTGGC
>JAHHGO010000045.1 GCA_023252275.1 Alphaproteobacteria bacterium | reverse complement strand
CTTCACCCGGGCCACAAGCCATTCGCGCTCATCCGTCAGTTTGGAGCGGTGGTCGCCACCCATTGGCCGCGTCTCAAGCCGCCCGGTCGTGCGAAGCCGATGCCCCCATTTGACGCCCGTGCTCTCACTCAAATCCAGGTGACGCGCTGCTGCGCGCGCCGCCATGCCTTTGGCAATCAAACGGCAGAAACGATCCCGTAAATCCGATGAATAAGGTTTCACCATACATACTGGCCTCCTTCCCCAGCCAGTAGCTTGAATCAGATAAATCCTGATTCGGGAATCCCAAATCGATTCAGTCAGGTCAGAAAATGGTCTAGCTCCGATAAGAAAGTGTTGAAGGCGTTCCCGGAAACAGCCGTATCACTGGCGATGGCCGGGGCGTGACGTAAAAGGAGAATTTGAACCGCTGATTTGGCCTTGCCGTTCAAAGTCCTGGCTGAATTTTCATCCACTCGGAAGTGGCTGGTGGAGCCGAGCGGGATCGAACCGCTGACCTCTTGAATGCCATTCAAGCGCTCTCCCAACTGAGCTACGGCCCCATTTTCAAGCGGCGAAGCCCGGAGGTCTGCCGCTATTTTCTGTCTATCCGGCCGGATCAGCCCTGCGGCCCGGCTGGATAAATTGATCAGTCATCCGTGCTGGGCCGCGGGATAAGATCCACATCATCATCATCCTCGGTTTCCAGCAATGTGCTGTCATCGACATCCGCGTCGAGGTCCAGATCCTCGTCTATTTCCAGATCGGGGATGTCCGCCACCGCCGCGACCTCATCATCCTCAACTTCCACTTCTTCAAGATCTTCAAGCGAGACAGTGTCCACATCATCTTCCAGATCGTCATCAAGCTCATCGGAAGAAGCTAGTTTAATTTCATCAATGGGCTTGTCATCCGGCCTGACGCGGCGGGGTTTCAGAAGCACCTCGGGCTCAAACGCATGTTCGCATTTGATGCACACGACCGGATTGGCCTTGCCCAAATCGTAAAAGCGCCCGCCGCATGAAGGGCATTGCCGCTTGGTTCCCCATTCCGGTTTCGCCACGAAATTCCTCTTTTCCAATTAATGGCGGCAGATTTGCCATAAGGCGGGCTTCATAGCCATGGCTTGGCCAATATGTCAAAGATAAATTCGCATCGCCTGTTAACACTGGCTTATCCCCGGCCCTAAACTCTGTGCTAAAGAGGGCCGAATATTCATTCTTACGGCGCGAGACAGGCTTTGGCATCACACCCTCTCACAGATTCAGGACATGGCGCGCCTGCGCCTTTATGCAGTTCCCCCGCAACCGCGCTTTCAGGCCGGGTTGCGGTGCCGGGGGACAAGTCGATCTCGCATCGCGCGCTGATGTTCGGCCTGCTGGCCGTAGGCGAAACCCGTATCAGCGGCCTGCTGGAAGGCGAGGATGTCATGCGCACAGCCGCGGCGATCCGCCTGCTGGGCGGCGATGCGGTGCGGTCGGCGGCGGGCGAATGGCGGGTGCGGGGTGTGGGGATTGGCGGCCTGCGCACCCCGGAAGATATCCTTTATATGGGAAATTCAGGCACTTCGGCGCGTCTTCTGGCGGGGCTGGTCAGCGGCCATCCGATATTTGCGGCCTTTTCGGGCGACGCATCGCTCAACCGCCGTCCAATGGCCCGGATTGTCGAGCCTTTGTCCCGGATGGGGGCGCAATTTGCCGGCCAGACGGGCCACCGCCTGCCCATGACCGTGACCGGCGCCGATCCGGTGCTGCCCATCGAATACCAGCTTCCGGTGGCCTCGGCGCAGACCAAATCGGCGATATTGCTGGCCGGTCTCAATAGCCGGGGCGATACGATCGTGATCGAGCCGGAACCGACCCGCGATCATACCGAAATCATGCTGCGCCATATGGGGGCGGATATTCAGGTGGAAACCCTGCCGGGGGGCGGGCGGCGCATCCGCCTGAGCGGCCAGCCGGAACTGCGCCCGGCGCTGTTTCAGGTGCCCGGCGATCCCTCTTCGGCGGCGTTTCTGCTGGTCGCGGCGCTGATTACGCCCGGATCGCAGATAACGCTAACCGATGTGGGGCTGAACCCGCTTCGCACCGGGATTTTTGACTGTTTACAGGAAATGGGCGCGAATCTCAGCTTCAGCAACCGGCGCGATCTGGGCGGCGAACCGGTAGCCGATATCACCGCCAAAGCAGGCCCGTTACGAGCCATCACGCCGCCGCCAGAGCGGGCGCCGTCGATGATCGATGAATATCCGGTGCTGGCGATCGCCGCCGCCTGTGCGCAGGGGCGCAGCGAATTTCGCGGGCTGGCGGAACTGCGGGTCAAGGAAAGCGACCGGCTGGCCGCCATGGCCGCCGGGCTGATGGCCTGCGGGGTTAATGTTCAGGAACTTCCCGATGGCTTGATTATCGAGGGGCGCGGCGGTCAGGATCGGCCCATTCCGGGCGGCGGGCATATCGCCACCCGGATGGACCATCGCATCGCCATGTCATTTCTGGTCGCAGGTCTTGCGGCGGAACGGGCGGTAACGGTGGATGACAGCGTTATGATCGATACCAGCTTTCCGGGCTTTCGAACGCTGATGAACGGGCTGGGCGCGCGCATCGAACCGGTCAGTCCGTCATGAAACGGCCGGTCATTATCGCCATTGATGGGCCGGGCGCTTCCGGCAAGGGCACGCTGGCGCGGCGTCTGGCGGCGCATTTCGGATATGCCTATCTGGATACCGGGGCTATGTACCGGGCCGTGGCGCTGCAATTGCTGCGCGGCGGGGCCGATCCGTCCGATCCGGCGGCGGCGCTTGACGCGGCGCTTAATCTGGATACGGCGCTATTGAATGATCCGGAACTGCGCACCGATCCGGTTGGCGACGCCGCATCGAGAATTGCGGCCTATGAGGATGTGCGGCAGGCCCTGATGGTGTTTCAGCGGGGTTTTGCCACCAATCCGCCGGAAAACGCCGCCGGGGCGGTGCTGGATGGCCGGGATATCGGCACGGTGATCTGCCCGGAAGCCCCGGTTAAACTGTTTGTAACCGCCAGTCAGGCGGCGCGCGCGCATCGGCGTTATCTGGAGCTTGCCGCCCGTGGCGAGGCGGCGGATGAGGCCGCCGTACTGGCGGAGCTTCAGGTTCGCGATACACGCGACCAGACCCGCAGCGCGGCGCCCCTGCGCCCGGCCCCGGACGCGCACAGGCTGGATACGACCAATATGGCCATTGACGACGCCTTTGCCGCCGCGCTGGCGGTTATTGCCGCCAAACTGACCCCGCCGGGCAGCCCGGTCTGATGTCTGTCAAAAGGTAAGCTTGCCTTAGCTATTTAGCCGTTAAAAGCCGCCTGCTTGATTAGCTTGAACAGGCGGGATTTATGGGCTATTGACATGCGGCGCAAAGGGCCGACTTTCCTCTGGAATTAGGCCAACTGTAGCAAACCCAATAGTATGAATCTTCAAGACCGCCGGAACCAACCGGCTGGCCGGAAAAAATTGTCTTTAGGAGAACAGCTTGGCTAATACAAACCTGGCGTCGCGCGCGATGCCCCTGAAAGAAGATTTTGCTGCAATGCTCGAAGAGAGTTTCTCGGAGCAGCGCAGCGTAGAAGGCTCGGTCATCAATGGCCGGATCATCGCAATCGAAAATGATTTTGCAATGATCGATGTCGGCCTGAAAACCGAAGGCCGAATTCCGCTGAAGGAATTTGCGATGCCCGGTCAGGCCCCCGCCATCAAGGTTGGCGACACGGTCGAAGTATTTCTGGAGCGCATCGAAAACTCCATGGGCGAAGCGGTGCTCAGCCGTGAAAAGGCCCGCCGCGAAGAAGCCTGGACCGATCTGGAGCGCAACTTCACCGACGCCAAGCGCGTCGATGGCGTAATCTTCGGCCGCGTCAAGGGTGGCTTCACCGTGGATCTGAATGGCGCCGTGGCGTTCCTGCCTGGCAGCCAGGTTGATATTCGTCCGGTGCGTGATGTAACGCCGCTGTTCGGACAGACACAGCCATTCCAGATTCTGAAAATGGACAAGCGCCGCGGAAATATTGTCGTGTCGCGCCGCGCCGTGCTCGAAGAAGCACGCGCCGAACAGCGCTCCGAACTGCTGGTCAATCTCAAGGAAGGCCAGATCCTCGATGGCGTCGTCAAGAACATCACCGATTACGGCGCATTCGTTGATCTGGGCGGTGTTGATGGCCTGCTGCATGTCACGGACATTGCCTGGCAGCGCATCAATCATCCCAGCGAAGCGCTGAGCATTGGCGAAACCATCAAGGTGCAGGTGGTCAAGGTCAATCCCGACACGCAACGCATCAGCCTCGGCATGAAGCAGCTTCAGACCGATCCGTGGGATAGAATCGACGTTAAATATCCGTTGCAGGGCCGCTTTACCGGCCGGGTGACCAACATCACCGATTACGGCGCATTTGTCGAACTGGAGCCCGGCGTCGAAGGCCTGGTGCATGTGTCGGAAATGAGCTGGACCAAAAAGAACGTGCATCCAGGCAAAATCGTTTCCACTTCGCAGGAAGTCGAAGTGATGGTGCTGGATGTGGATCCGAAGCGCCGCCGCATTTCGCTCGGCCTCAAACAATGCATGGACAATCCGTGGGAAGGTTTCGCCAAACGCTATCCGGTTGGTTCGGAAGTGGAAGGCGAGATCAAGAACATCACCGAGTTTGGCCTGTTCATTGGTCTTGAGGAAGGCATTGACGGCATGGTGCACATGACCGATCTCGCCTGGGACAAAACGCCGGAAGCGGCGCTGGCCGATTTCCATAAGGGCGATACGGTCCGCGCCAAGGTGCTTGATGTCGACATGGAAAAAGAACGCATCAGCCTGGGCGTCAAACAGCTCGGCCCTGATCCGATGAAGGACGCAACCTCTTCCGACAAACCCCTGCGCAAAGGTCAGGTGGTTACGGTCCGGGTTGAAGAAATTCAGGAACAGGGCATTGAGGTTTCGCTTGCCGATTTGGGATTGCGGGGCTTTATCCGCCGCGCGGATCTCAGCCGTGATCGCTCGGAACAGCGTCCGGAACGTTTCTCCGTCGGCGACAAGGTTGACGCCAAAGTGACAACGCTGGACAAGACCACCCGCAAAATCGGTCTCTCCATCAAGGCGCGGGAGATCGATGAAGAGAAAGAAGCCGTGGCGCAATACGGCTCATCGGATAGCGGCGCATCGCTTGGCGACATTCTTGGCGCCGCACTTCGCGCCAAGGACAAGGACGCGTCCTGACACAAATTTGCATTCCGGTTTTGTCCGGGTGCAATCCATTTGAAACGGCAGGCCAGCCCCTCCAATTTTCCAAGGGGGCTGGTCTGGATAGGGAAAGTCTCCCATGTCATTTGAGGCCGACGCCATTATTGAGCGGCGCCGTTTGCGGCGTAATCTTACGCTGTGGCGCATAACCGCCATCATAGGGCTGGCGGCCGCCTTTGCGATAGTTGCAGCCAGTCTTGCCGGCACGACACTGGGGCGCGATCATGTGTCCACGCTGGAAATAGTGGGTGTGATTGTTGGCGATGAGGAGCGGGATCAGGCGCTTCTGGATCTTGCCAAAGACAGTCATGCCAAAGCCCTGATTGTCACCATTGACAGCCCCGGCGGAACTACCTCCGGCTCCGAAGGGCTGTATCTGGCGCTGCGCGAAGTCGCCAGGAAAAAGCCCGTGGTTGCGGTGATGGGAACGGTTGCCGCATCCGGCGGTTATATTACGGCCATAGGCGCGGATCATATTATCGCGCGCGGTAATACTATTACCGGCTCGATCGGCGTGCTGATGCAGAATACCGAAGTCAGCGAATTGATGAAAAAAATTGGCGTCGGGGTGGAACTGATCACCAGCGGCCCGCTCAAGGGCAAGCCTTCGCCCTTCGAGCCGATGGACGCCGAAGGGCGCGCGGCTATCCGGACGCTGATCACGGATTCTTATGATTGGTTTGTCGGCCTGGTGGCGGAACGCCGGGGTCTGACGCCGGAGCGGGCGAAAGAACTGGGGGACGGGCGTGTCTATAGCGGGCGTCTGGCGCTCAAGGAAAAACTGATCGATCAGATCGGCGGCATGCCGGAGGCGCGGCAATGGCTGCTTAAGGAAAAAGGCGTTTCCGAAGAACTGCCGCTGGAGCCATTGGCCTATGGCGATGAGGATTCGCTTCCTGACCTGCTGATCAGCAACATGATTTTCGGGTGGGTTGAAAAAAGCCTTAATATGAAAAGACTTACACTTGACGGGCTGGTTTCACTCTGGCACCCTTGATGTCATAGGACCGTTTCCTGATGATAGAGAGGATGATTACACGGCCATGATCAAATCTGAATTGATCACCAAACTTGCTCTCGCTAATCCGCATCTGTTTCAGCGGGATATTGAAAAAATCGTCAATACGATTTTTGATGAGATTTCCGGTGCGCTGGCGCGCGGCGACAGGGTTGAATTACGCGGTTTCGGGGCGTTTTCTGTAAAAACGCGGCCGGCGCGCACGGGGCGCAATCCGCGCACGGGCGGCGCGGTGCAGGTGGATGAAAAGCGCGTGCCGTTTTTCAAAACCGGCAAGGAAATGCGCGAACGTCTGAATGGCGGCGCGAAATAGTGCCCGCTTCGCTGCGTTAGACAGGCGCCGCCATGAAATATCTGCGGCAAATCTCTTTCGCCTTACTGGTGCTGCTGGCGTCGTTACTGGCGGTCGCCAACCGCGCATTAGTAACCGTCAGTCTTGACCCGATTGAACCCGCGGCGCAGGAACTGACTTTTCAGGCGCCGCTGTTTCTGGTGATCTTCATCGCCATGTTTTGCGGCATTCTGCTGGGCGGATTTGCCGTCTGGCTGGGCCAGAGAAAATCGCGGGTGATTGTTGTTCCGGCGCCCGCAGCGCCTGCCGTTGAAGGTAATGCCGGCAGGCTTACGCATTTATAGACCGCTTACCGGAACGGATTTACGATTTTCACGCCTTCCACCGAGCGGCCATGCGTGAGGTCTTCTGTGTAAAGTTCGGTGCAGCCCGCTGTGCTCGCGGCGGCAAGAACTGCGCTGTCCCAATAAGAAAAGCCGTGCGCGGCTTT
The DNA here is from genome assembly GCA_023252275.1 of Alphaproteobacteria bacterium. Lineage (GTDB taxonomy): Bacteria > Pseudomonadota > Alphaproteobacteria > UBA11222 > UBA11222 > UBA11222. The sequence continues at coordinate 10,597 of JAHHGO010000045.1, read as the reverse complement.
GATTTCTAATGCGCTTTGCAGGATCGCAATCGTGTTGTCCTGCACTTGAAAGCGCAGCCAGGTTCGGATCAGGTCCGCCGCCATTGTGTGCGGTAGCGGCGTGGGGCGTGAGGCGCGCGTTGCCTGCACATAAAATTCCTGCAGGACCTGAACGGACAGAACGCAATCTTCCCTTTCAAGCAGGGTGATGGCTTTGGCTGCTTTGGCCATTTCATCCCTTGCGGTGCTGATGGAATAAATCAGGATATTGGTGTCGAGGAAGACGGACAAATTTTTACCCGATTATTTTTCGCGCAGATGCAGTTCGTCGCGGGGTATGTTGCCTGCGGCCCGGAAGTTGCGGATTGCGGCGCGCAGCGCCTTTTCCTCGCGCTTCAGTCGTTCGTGCTGCGTTTCGCTGCCGGCGATATCATTGAGGAACTGTTTTACCAGCGCCGACACAGAAGTATCCTTTTCGGCGGCCTTTATCCGGGCGCGGCGATAGGTTTCATCATCCACTGATACTGTGATATTTTTCATGTTACCACAGTATCACAGAAAATAACCCCATGTCCAGCGCCTAAGTAACAAGGTGCCAGCCCTGCGGACATTCTGTTATAACGCCCGCATGATACAGGTAAAAATATGCGGTCTGTCCAGCCCGCAAGCCGTGCAGGCCGCCACGGATGCAGGGGCGGACTATGTGGGCTTTGTGTTCTATGCCCGTTCGCCGCGCGCCGTGACGGCGGCGCAGGCGGCGCCATTGGCGCGCGCCGTTCCGGCGGGCGTTCGTAAAGTGGGATTGTTAGTGGATGCCGATGACGCCTTTATTGCCGCTGTACTGGCCGGGGTCAGCCTTGATTATCTGCAATTGCATGGCGCGGAAACACCGCAACGCGTGACCGAGATCCGGGCGCGTTTCGGCCTGCCGCTGATCAAGGCCGCCGCTATTTCGGACCGCGCAGACATTATACGCGCCAGAAGCTATGAAGCGGTTTGCGATATGCTGCTGTTCGACGCCAAGCCGCCCCCGGCAGCCGATGCTTTACCCGGCGGCAATGGCCTGATATTCGACTGGACCCTGATTGCCGGTCATTCCTGGCAGCGCCCCTGGATGCTGTCGGGCGGGTTGGACGCCGCCAATCTGGGCGAGGCCGTTCGCATCAGCGGCGCAAAGCTGGTAGATGTGTCCTCGGGCGTGGAAAGCGCGCCCGGGGTCAAGGATGTTGCTAAAATTCGCGCTTTTGTTGAAACCGCCAAAAAACTTTAACCGGAAAACAGAACTTGACCGCAACCCCGCCCAACAGTTTTCGCTCAGGCCCCGACGCGCAGGGGCATTTTGGAATTTTCGGCGGCCGCTTCGCCGCCGAAACCCTGATGCCGCTGATCCTGGAGCTGGAGCAGGCCTATATCAAAGCCAAAGCCGATCCGGCTTTCCATGCCGAACTGGATGATCTGCTGACCCATTACGCCGGGCGGCCCAGCCCGCTTTATTTTGCGGAGCGGCTGACCGAGCATTTTGGCGGCGCGAAAATCTATTTCAAGCGTGACGAGCTGAACCATACCGGCTCGCACAAGATCAATAATTGCCTGGGCCAGATTCTGCTGGCGCGGCGCATGAAAAAGGGACGCATCATTGCGGAAACCGGCGCGGGCCAGCATGGCGTGGCGACGGCGACCGTGGCGGCGCGGTTTGGTTTGCCCTGCGTGATTTATATGGGCGCGGCGGATATTGAACGCCAGCAGCCCAACGTCTTTCGCATGAAACTGCTGGGGGCCGAAGTCATTCCGGTGACCAGCGGCACCGCGACGCTGAAGGACGCGATGAACGAGGCGCTGCGAGATTGGGTCACCAATGTCCGCGACACATTCTATATTATCGGCACGGCGGCCGGGCCGCATCCCTATCCGATGCTGGTGCGCGATTTCCAGTCGGTGATCGGGCGCGAGGCGCGCGAACAGATGCTGCAACGCGAGGGGCGCCTGCCGGATTCGCTGGTCGCCTGTATCGGCGGCGGATCGAACGCCATCGGCCTGTTCCATCCGTTTCTGGATGATCCTGACGTCGCCATGTATGGCGTCGAAGCGGCCGGCAAGGGGCTGGAAACGGGCCTGCACGCGGCCTCTATTGCAGGCGGGCAGCCGGGCGTATTGCATGGCAACCGCACGTATCTTTTGCAGAACGATGATGGCCAGATCATCGATGCGCATTCCATTTCGGCCGGGCTGGATTACCCCGGTATTGGCCCGGAACATGCCTGGCTGCATGAAGCGGGCAGGGTGAAATATGTTTCGGCGCGCGATGACGAGGCGCTGGCGGCGTTTCAGCTCTGCACCCGGCTGGAAGGCATCATCCCGGCGCTGGAGCCCGCGCATGCGCTGGCCTATGTGGCCAAGCTTGCGCCCGGCCTGCCGCGCGATCATCTATTGTGCATGAATATGTGCGGACGTGGCGACAAGGATATATTTGCCGTGGCGCGTATGTTGGGAGAGCAACTGTCATGAGCGCCTCGCGTATTGATGCGCGGTTCGCCTCGCTGCGGGCCGAGGGGCGCGCCGGCATGGTGGCCTTTATCACGGCGGGCGATCCCGTCCATGAAACCAGCTTTGAAATATTGCGCGGTCTGCCAGCCGCCGGCGCCGATATTATCGAGCTTGGCATGCCGTTCAGCGATCCGATGGCGGATGGGCCATCCATTCAGGCGGCGGGGCTCCAGGCGCTGCAGAATGGCGCAAGCCAGCAACGCACGCTTGAACTGGTGCGCCGCTTTCGCATGCAGGACAAGGATACGCCGGTCATTCTGATGGGCTATTACAATCCGATCTATCGCTATGGCGTGGCGCAATTTATCGCCGATGCGCTGGCGGCCGGCGTGGATGGGCTGATTGTTGTCGATCTGCCGCCGGAAGAAGATAGCGAACTTTGCCTGCCCGCGCTTAAATCCGGGCTGGGTTTTATCCGTCTGGCCACGCCCACAACCGATGACCGGCGCCTTCCGGCGGTGCTTAACAATACCAGCGGATTTGTCTATTATGTCTCCATTACCGGCATAACCGGTGCGGCCAGCGCGGATGCGACGGCGGTGGCGCAGGCGGTCACGCGTATCCGCCGCCATAGCGCATTGCCTGTGGCGGTTGGCTTTGGCATAAAAACCGCGGCGCAGGTTGCGGAAGTGGCGCGCTTCGCCGATGCGGTCGTTGTCGGCTCGGCCATTGTTGACTGTATCGCCGCGGCAAGAAAAGCCGGAAAGACGTCCGCCGAAATTGCGGCTGGCGTGCATGAATTCGTCGCAGGTCTTGCGGCTGGCGTGCGGCGCAAACGGGAGACGGCGTAAGATGGATAACAAGCCTATGAACTGGCTGACCCGCGTGGTGCGTCCAAAGATTCAGGCTGTGTTTCGGATGCGCGACACAGGCGAAAGCCTGTGGGACAAATGCCCCGCCTGCGATCAGATGATTTTTCAGCGTGATCTGATCGCCGCGCTGAATGTCTGCCCCAATTGTCAGCATCATCTGCGGCTGGATCCCAAGACGCGCATGGATTCGCTGTTTGACGGCGCGCGATATGATTGGCTGGACGAGCCGGTAGTGGCGGCGGACCCGCTCAAATTCCGGGATCAGAAACGCTATCCGGAACGGCTGCGCGAGGCCAAGCGCAGCACCGGGCGCGAAGAGGCGATGCGCGCCGCCAGCGGGCATATTGATAATCTGTTATGCGTCGTCGGGGTGCAGGATTTCAGCTTTATGGGCGGCTCCATGGGCATGGCTGTGGGCGAAATGTTTATTGCCGCCGCCGAAAAGGCGCGCGCCCTAAGCGCGCCGCTGATCATTTTTGCGGCGTCGGGCGGCGCGCGTATGCAGGAAGGCATGCTGTCGCTGATGCAGATGCCACGCACCACCATCGCCATACAGATGCTGCGTGAAGCGGGGCTGCCCTATATTGTGGTGCTGACCGATCCCACCACGGGCGGGGTTACCGCGTCCTACGCCATGCTGGGGGATGTGCATATTGCCGAACCCAATGCGCTGATTGGCTTTGCCGGACAGCGCGTCATCATGCAGACGATCCGCGAAAAGCTTCCCGAAGGGTTTCAGCGCGCCGAAACCGTGCGCGACAAGGGCATGATCGATATGGTGGTGCACCGCAAGGATATCCGCCAGACCCTGTCGCGCATTCTGCGTATGCTGATGAACAAGCCCCTGCTGCCGCATGGCGAACGCCGCAATATGAATGGCGCATTTACGCCGATTGCGCTTGCCGCCCCGCCCCGGATCTGACGGCGCCATCATGCCATCCAGTGCGCCAATAGCGCATACGCCGCCAATAGCGCCGGATGACAGCGCCGTCATTCTGGCGCGCATGCTGCATCTGCATCCCAAAGTGATCGACCTGTCGCTGGAGCGTATGACGCGCCTGCTGGAAAAGCTTGGCAATCCGCATATGAATCTGCCGCCCACCATTCATGTGGCGGGCACCAATGGCAAGGGTTCCACCGTCGCCTTTATGCGCGCCATTCTGGAAGCGGCGGGCTATCGTGCGCATGCCTATATATCGCCGCATTTGCAGCGCTTTCACGAACGCATCCGCCTGGCGGGGCAATTGATCAGCGAAGCCGAATTATGCGCCTGCCTGCTGGAATGCGAACGCGTCAATGCGGGCGATGCGATTACTTTTTTCGAGATCACCACGGTTGCGGCGTTTGTGGCCTTTGCCCGAACGCCCGCCGATATCCTGCTGCTGGAAGTGGGAATGGGGGGGCGGCTCGACACCACCAATATTATTCCGCGCGCCGCGGTGACCGTGATAACACCGGTGGATATGGATCATCAGCAGTTTCTGGGTGAAACGCTGGCGGAAATCGCGGGCGAAAAAGCCGGCATCATAAAGCCCGCAACGCCCGTCATTGTTAGCCAGCAAAAACCCGAAGCCGAAGCGGCGATCGAGGCGCAGGCCGCAAGGCTAGGCGCGCCCATGCTGATGCATGGGCAGGACTGGATGAGCTATAGCGAGCATGGCCGGCTGATTTTTCAATATGCCGACGGGCTGCTGGATTTGCCCATGCCGGGGCTTGCGGGCCTGCATCAGATCGGCAATGCGGGAACCGCGATTGCAGCCGTGCTGGCGCTGCCGGATTTCAAAATTGGCAATGATGTGATCGCCGCGGGTCTGCGTTCGGTTGAATGGCCGGGCAGGCTGCAACGGCTGGGGCCGGGGCCATTATTGGCGGCGCTGCCCGGGGGCGCGGAATTATGGCTGGATGGGGCGCATAATCCGGCGGCGTCCACGGTGCTTGCCAGTTCGCTTGCAGAAATGGAGGATCGTCATCCCCTGCCGCTCTATCTGATCTGCGGCATGCTGACCAGCAAGGACGCGCAGGGGTTTTTTGCGGCCTTTAACGGGCTGGCGCGCGGGATATTCACCATCGCCATTCCGGATGCTTCGACCAGCATGACGGCGGAGGATCTGGCCGATGCGGCCGGAAAAGCCGGCCTGAATGCGCGCGCCGCCAGCACGCTGATGCAGGCATTGAATGATATCGCAAGCGAAAGCGCCGTGCCGCCACGGGTGGTGATATGCGGTTCGCTCTATCTGGCGGGATATGTTCTGGACGGAAACGTGGCTTAGAGTCGCATGCGCCTCTAGGGCAATCTGCGTTAAGTTCGAGCCATGAGGCTCGAACTTAATGCGGAAAATTGCCCTAGATTTTAATGTGTTAGAGCAGCTTTCCGCAATTAAGCGGGGTCACGAAGTGACTCCACTTAATTGCGGGCTGCTCTAGGCGCTTGCTGCCATGAATCGCTGTTTCTGCGGCCCCTGCACCGGCAGGCGGATGGTAAAGGTGGAGCCCAGCCCGGCCTTGCTTTCCATATGCACCGCGCCGCCATGCAGGGTAACCAGCTCCTTCACCAGATTAAGGCCAATCCCGGTGCCCACAATGCCGGTTGAATTCTGCGCGCGGAAAAATCTCGAAAATATTTTCGTCGCATCTTCTTCGGCAATGCCCAGCCCGTAATCGCGCACAGACACCAGCACATTAGGCCCCGCCCGCCCGCCGCGAATGCGTATGGCAGGATTGCCGGGTGAATATTTGACCGCGTTGGAAAACAGATTGGTCAGCACCTGATCGATCGCATTGCGCCAGATTGAACACATGCGTAACCAGAAGGATCGCCAGTTGCTGAAAATGTATGTCATCTGGACATGCGCTATATTGCCTGAACAGCGGCAGAAAATTTCTCGAAAATGTGGAGACGCTGGCGCCTGACCTGGTGCTGGTGACATTTGAAAGCGCGGATATTCAGGCGCCGATGATGGTAAAAATGCTGCGTGGGAGCGGCAAGCATGCATTCCAGATCATTCTGTTGCTGCCGCCCTCAGCCCCGGATTTTCCGGCGGTGGAAAAGTTGCCAAACTTTACCCTGAATATGCGGCTTCCCCTCAATGTGAAGGCCCTGATGCAGCATATTGGCGGCATCAGCCGCCATCTGAGAGATGGCGCCGATCTGCTGGCTACGGGCTAAACTTCCGACCAGGCGCGCAGCAGATTGGAGTAGACTTTTGAGAGCTGATCAAATTCGGGGCTTTTGCCATCTCGTTTGAAAATGGCGCGGCGCACAGTATCCAGTTCGAACAGCATTTCGCGCTGGCCCGCGTCGCGCACATAACTTTGCGCCCAGCCCACTGCCGCGTCACGTATGCCGTGCGTCACCTCGCATACCCGGTGGAGGCTGGTGGACGGGTAAATTACCGCCTGCCCGGCCTGCAATTTGAAAACCTGCTCGCCGGAAGTGGATTCGATCACCAGTTCGCCGCCTTCATAAGTTTCCGGATCGCTGAGAAACAGGGTGAAGGAAATATCCGAGCGCAGCTCGGGGCCGCCATCCGGGGTGCGGCCCATCAGCGCGTCATCCACATGGCTGCCATAGGACATGCCGGTTTCATAGCGATTGAACAATAGGGGCCGGAATCGCATGGGCAATGCGGCCATCTGGATAATGCGATGCGCGGCGATCTGTGACTGGATTTTCTGCCGCAGGGCCATAACCATCGGCTGGTTGCCTTGCAGTTGCAGATTGCGCTTGACCAGTTTGGCGTGCCAGCCCGCGGTCATGCCGCCATCCTCGAACTGACCATCTGCAAAAGCCTTGCGGGCTTCCGCCAGCAGTTCATCCGCGAGCATATCGGCGATACACAAGATCACTTTTTTCTCCTGTTTTGAATGGCGGGTCTGATTATACTTGCTTGCCTGTCCGGTGTGGCGGCGAAAAGAAAATAGTTGCGCGGGCGGATATTTGCGAATAATTATCAATAGCATTAACAGACGGATCACGGGTTGCAAATGACAGAAAACAAAACCAGGCTTTGGGTTGGCGTCGGGGCCTATGTACTGATTGGCGCTGGTATGGCGGTTTCGGATGGGGGTGATGGTATTTTCGCGCCCGCCACTGCGCATGAAAAACATGCAGAAGGCGGCGAAGGGGGTGAGGGCGGCGAGGCCGGCTACACCAATGCGGATCCCGATCTGGTGTTTGCGGTAAATCTGCTGCTGACCAGGGGCCATCTGCATATCGCCAATGAATTGGCCGCGATCAAGGACTGGGAGCATGCCTCGGCCCATGCCCAGCATCCCGCAGCGGAAACTTATGACCGGATCGCACCGGAACTGAAAGTGCGCGGCGCGGCGCCGTTTGAGGGTGAGCTGAACGCGCTTGTGCAGCAGATTGCCGAGGAAACGCCCGGTGCGCCGTTTGATGCGGCTTACGGCGCGGTAATTGCGAAAATCGATGCGGCCTATGCCGGGATAGACGCTTCAAAGCGCGCCACGCCCGGCTTTGCCATGCAGGCCATTCTGGCCCTGCTGAAACAGGCCGGCGCCGAATATTCCATTGGGGTGTCCCAGGGCAAAATAGTCAATCTGCAGGAATATCAGGACGCCAACGGTTTCATCCGCGTTGCGGATCAGTTGGCCGCCACCATCGACAAAAGCCTGCCCGGCATGGCCGACATTGCGGCGCAACTGGAACAGTTGAAAACGGCATGGTCGCCCACTGCGGGCATGGGCAATATGGTCACCCCGGAAGCCGGCCTATTGGCCGCTATTTCACGCATTGAACTGAAGGCCGGCGGCGTCAAATAATGGCTGCTGGCCGGTGGCGTTAGCCCTATAAGGGGCTGGTCATGAACCCGTCACAGCCCGCCTCGTTCCGCCTGTTGCAGATCATTCCCTCGCTGGATGCGGGCGGAGCGGAACGCGCCTGTCTGGATATTGCGGGCGCGGTTCATGCGGCGGGCGGCAGGGCGCTGGTCGCATCGCAAGGCGGGCGGCTGGCGGGCGAACTGGCGGCGCTTGGCGGAGAGCTGATCATCCTGCCAGCGGCCAGCAAAAATCCGCTGATCATGCTGATCAACATATTCCGGCTTGTGAAAATAATTCGTACACAGAATATTGATCTTGTGCATGCGCGATCCCGCGCCCCGGCCTGGAGCGCATGGGCGGCGGCGAAAATCACTGGCGCGGAATTTGTCACAACCTTTCACGGCTTTTATGGCGCGGGAAATGTGTTCAAGCGATTTTACAACCGGGTCATGCTGCGCGGTGCGCGGGTGATTGCCGGATCGCATTTCATGGCGGCGCATATCCGCGCCACCTATCACCCGCCAGCGCGTCTCGTGGCGGTCATTGCGCGCGGCATTGATGTTGCGCGCCTTGATCCCGCCGCCGTAACGCCGGACCGTGTGGCGCGCCTGCGCCGGGAATGGAATGTGCCGGAAGAGGCGAAGATCGTGCTGCTGCCCGCGCGGCTGACCCGCTGGAAAGGGCAGATGCTGCTGATCACGGCGCTGGCAAAACTGAAACGCCCGGATGTGATCTGTGTTTTGTGCGGTGATGCGCAGGGCAGGAATGCTTATGAGCAGGAAATCCGGGCGCTGGCGGACAGGCTGGGCATGACGCCAAATCTGCGTATTACCGGCAATGTGGCGGATATGCCGGCGGCCTATGGCGCGGCGTATGTGGCGGTTTCGGCCGCGACCGACGCCGAAGCTTTTGGCCGCGTGCCGGTCGAGGCCATGGCGATGGGCTGCGGCATTGTCGCCGCCGATCATGGCGGCGCGGCGGAAACACTGCGGGCCGCCAATGGGCAGCTATTCGGTTCGCTGTTTTCGCCCGGCGATGCGGACGCGCTGGCGGCGGCCTTGTCGCAAGCCCTGGCATCGCCGCGCGGCGGCGGGGCGCAACCGGCATGGCCCCGGTGAACGCCGCCCCCAGGTTGGCGACCCCCAAAGCGATCAGTTCCTGATCCGGATCGACTCGTTGTCGACGCCGGTTGGCCAGCACCTTGGCCACCGAAACGCTCTCCACATAACCGATCAGCGCAATCAGGGCGGCAGCCGGTAACAAGTCCAGCCAAGGCCCTCCCGCGCCCAGAAAGGACAAATCGATGTGGGGCAGGCCGACGGACAGAGCGCCCACCACGGCCACGCCATGGCGGATATTCCATTCCCCCCAGGCCACCAGGGCCGTGCCGCTCAGCACCACTGCCAGGGGGGCTGATTTTCCCATCAACAAGGCCGCCCGCTCCGGCACGCGGAAGCGGCGTAGCAGTCGTCCCAGCGGCGCGCCGGAGAGCCACAGGAATCCCATGGCGCCAAGTCCCAGCATGAGGGTCGCAGGCTTGATCTGGCCGATGCCAGCCATCAACTGAGCCAGCAGGGCGGGCGTTTCCTGCCCGGTCGCCGGGATGCCGGTCAGGTGCTTGATCTGGCTGATCACGATCACCAGCGCCGCGCCGGTGGTGAAGCCCGACAGAACAGGATGGCTGAGGAAATTCATCAGCTCGCCGGCACGCAACAGGCCCAGCACGAACAGCAGTGCGCCCACTTCAAAGGCCAGGATCACGCCATGGATCAGGGCTTGCTGCGGATCGGTGATTCCTCGGCTCCCCAGGGTGCTGGCCACCAACAGGGCGGCCACCGCCACCGGTCCCACCGCCAGCGTCCGACTGGTACCCAATGCGGCATAGAGAATGGGGGGCAGCATGCTGGCATAAAGCCCTGCCTGGGGCGGCAGGCCAGCGAGCATGGCATAGGCCAGGCTTTGAGGAACCAGCAGGATAGCGGTGATCATGCCCGCCACGAGGTCATCGGCAAGGTCGCGCCGCCCGTAATCGGCAAGCCAATGGCGCATCGCCAGGTCGGGCAGGCGCAGCCGCTTTCCCGATCCCGGCGTTGGGGCGGGCAGCGGCATCAGGCCGGCTGGCCGCAAGCCAGATTGGCGGGAACTGCCACATCCATGTATTTGGGGTTGGGCAGCTTGAGGTCGTTCATGATGTTGACGTACGCCTCCACTGAGCTCACCTGCAGTCGCGGGTTATAACGCTTTTCTTCGCCGATGGTGCTGACCGTCCAGCCCTTGTAGTCGTGGCCGGGATAGACCAGGGTTTCGTCGGGCAGTTTGAGCAGCTTGTTGAACAGGCTGTCGTATTGGGCGCGGGCATCGCCGTTCTGGAAATCGGTGCGGCCGGTGCCGCGGATCAGCAGGGTGTCGCCGGTGAACACCCGGTCGTCCATGAGGAAACTGTAGGATTCGTCGGTATGGCCGGGGGTGTAGAGCGCGCG
>JAHHGO010000044.1 GCA_023252275.1 Alphaproteobacteria bacterium | reverse complement strand
TAATTGCCCGCGGTATTTTGCAGGAAGCCCTGATTATTGGTGCGGAACGAGCCGGAGCGGGTAAAAAGCGATTCTCCTCCCTGACCAACAATTGGTGACGAGGAGGTCACAAAGAACCCCTTGCCGGTAATGGCAAGATCGGTTGGCGATGAGGAGGCCTGCAACAGCCCCTGTTTGTCGATATTCTGGCTGGGAGAAATTTGCACACCGCCAGGCGAATAGGAATGTGCGCCGGCGGGCGATGTCACCAGGGTGGAAAATCGCGCTTTGGTGTCCTTGAAGCCGGTTGTGTTGAGGTTGGCGATATTATCGGAGATGATGCCCAACGCGCTGGCGTTGGCCGTTAATCCCGATACGCCGCTGAACAAGGCGCCGTAAATACTCATTTTGTGTCTTCCTCTGCTGGCGCCACTTTTTCGAAGTGATGGCCGGCTTATTGAAAGGGCGCGAATTCTTGGCGCCGGGTGAGGGTGTGCAGCGTCTTTAGAGACGCCGTTCGGGTTTCGATTTATTCAGTCTGATTGTCCGCAACATTTGTGTTTGCAGGCGTCTCAGTAACAGTCAGAACATCACGCAGACTAATCTTCACATTGCCAACCACCAGAACCGGTTCCGATCCGGAAGTATCCACGCCGGTGACAGTGCCATTTGTGAACAGCTTGCTGTTGACGGTGGCGTCATTGGCATCCAGCCCCACCACACTGGCGCTGTAAACGCCATCGGGAAGCTGATTGCCATCCTGATCCAGGCCGGTCCAGGTGAGTATTTGCAGGCCTTTTTCAACAACTTTGCCTTCATCTTTCAGAACGATTTTGCCGCTGCTATCCTTGATAGTAACGATGTTGCGGACGGCATTTGGATCCAGTTCATAAGTCCAGCTTGCCTTACCATTGGTCAGGTTAGTGCTGGGATTGACGGACCTGATTTCGCGGCCCAGATAATTCAGCGCGGCGGAAGAACCGCCACCCTGCATGACGGACATGACATCCTTGAGCGGAACTTTCACGCCGCCAATAAACAGCGCCGGTTCATCACCCGATATTTCCACATTGGTGACGATGCCAGTGGTGAATACTTTTGCAGTGACCGGTTTCTTATCTGTAGAGACCGCCGAGACGCTAAGGCTATAGACGCCATCAGGCAGGGAATTGCCGTTTTTATCTTTCCCGTCCCATGAGAAATTATGCAATCCGCCGGTGCTTGCGCCATCCACTGTAAAGACTGCATTACCTCTGGAATTCATAACCGTTATGGAGCTGCCAGCCGCTTTGGGATCAAGCTCATAGGACCAGTTGGCGATGCCATTGGCAAGATTGGTGCTGCTGCTGGCGGTTTTGACTTCCCTTCCGATATAATTAAAGGCTGTGCTTGAGGCATTATTTCCGGTAAGCGAAATCAGCTTTTCAAGATGTTTATTCGACTGAATGGACTGCTCGACCGAGGTGAACTGCACTAGCTGACTGGTGAATTCCTTGGAATCCATCGGCTGTAGTGGATCCTGATTTTGCAATTGTGTCGTCAACAGCGTTAGAAAAGTATCAAAATCATTGGCCAGCTTGTTCAGCGAATTGCCAGACGCCGTTACAGCCGGCGGTGTTGTTGTGTTTGTTTTGCCTGAGGACAGGATTGCCGAAGGGTTTTTCGGATCGCTGATTGTTGTCGGAGTTAATCCGCTGATGGCCATGATATATTCCTAGATCCGGATGTTGACGGCGCGGTTGGCGAAACGGGCGTTTATCGGGGTGAGTGACTCATCCCATTCATTCAAAGCTGTGTTTTCCGGCATGCCCGCAGCGCCACCCGCGCCATCGGATTGCGGATTATCGTGGCGCCCGCCCTTAAGCGAGAAGCTTAGCGAATTGCCATCGGTTTTCAGTCCAGCTTCCAGCAGGCTGCGCTCCAGCGCGCGTCCGTCGCGCTGAAGCAGATCAAGCGTTTCGGGCCGCTCTACCGCAATGACAGCGCTTAATTTGCCTTCAGCGGAAATTTCCATGCGTACTTCCACCCGGCCAAGCTCCGGCGGGTCAAGGCGCAACTGAAAGCGGTTAATGCCATTATCCGCATGCTGCGACATATGCAGGGCAATGTCGCGCACCGGCGGGCTGGCATGCTGCTGGGGCGTTTCCGGACGGGCAGCAGCGGCGGGGACGCTACTCTGTTTGGCGGTTTCCGCCTTATCAAGATAAATGACGTTTCCTGTCTGGGCGGTTAGTGCGCCATCGGATGTGTCCTGCGCGGCTCCATCCGGCGCGGCCAGGGGTTGCGCATCAGAACTCCGGCTCAGGGTTTGCACAAAGCTCTGTGTATCCATAGGCTGGGCCTGTGCGCCAACGCCGCTATTTTGTGGCGCATTGGCTGTTGCGGCAGGCGCGTCTCCGGTTTTATCCGTATTGGCATTATATGACGGTTTGATCACGCTATTGTCATTTTGCCGTTCAGATTTAGCCGCAGTTGCCAACCCCTGATCTTCGACGGGTTTTATTTCTGGAGCCGGATTTGCGGGCATCAGCGGGACGGCCTGGGGCGTTGCCTGAGAAGGCGGTGGATTCATGCTTTGTTGATTTCCGCTCACGTCCAGCGGAACTGTATTCGCCGGTTGCGGTTTTTTTCCGTCCTCTGCTGTGCCACCCGTTTGAAGAGACAGTGGCGCGGGCGATTCATTCACTGGCTGCGGTATGAGCAGCGCACCGGATGCAGAAACAATCACTTGTTCCGGCTTCTTCAGATTATCGGCCCGGTCTGAAGTTTGCGTTACAGAAATGGGGTTTCCCGTATTGGATGATAGCTGATGCAGAATGGATTCGGAATTTTTCTTGCCGGCGGGCTTGTTCACTTCGATCGGATTATTAAGCGTGGCGGTGTTTTCAGCGGTATCAGCCGGCGCAGCGGACAGAGCAATCACTTTATCCATGACAGTTTCGGGCAAAATCATTTCCGGCAACCGAGAGGCGGCGGCGGCGGTTGCGGCGCCAGGCAAGGCATTGCCTGATCTGTCCATGCCCGTCTGTAATAATGTTTCATCAACACCCAATGGAGCGGATTGGGGTGCGATGGGTTCCGCATTACCTGCAACCGCAAGCAATCCGGAAGATGGCTCTGCTTGGGTTGCGATAGTAAGAAGATTGGTGAGCGGATCACTTGAGCGGATTTCTGAACTGGCTTTGCCCGCATCGGCAAGTTTTCCCAATTCGGAAAAATGGATGGCAGAGCCGGATTTGGAAGGCTGTGCCGGATTGAGATCGCTGGCTGCATCCGGAATTTCCGGCGAAATGATATTCTGGGCTACCGGATTCTGAATTAATGAGACAAGAGCGAGTAAAGGCGCAGGCATTGACGCCATCAAGGCCGGATTGTTAGCGTCAACCGGCGGATAATTATTGGTTACTGCCGTATTTTCATCTGGTTCGGGATTTGATGTTTGATTCAACAAGGATTCAAATGCCGGAACCTGATCGCTTTTATCAATCAGCGTGGCATCATAATTATCATCTTCTGGCAGCGAGCTGGCATCTGCGTATGCATTACTATTGCGTGAAGCGGTCACAGAAGAAGGCTTCGCCGCAGCCTGTCCCTGTGCCATGAAATAATTACTGGTAAGTTCCATTTTATCCCTGTCCGATGCCGCCTGTCTTCAGGAGGTCATTTTGTTCCTGGATCGTTTGCATTTGATCCGGGCAGACAGTCACTAGCAAGCGCCGGGCCAGATTCCGGAAATCGCAAAACATCTGGAAAACAGAAAGAAATTTTGCCGGCTTTTTTTTCGTCGATATTTTTTTCGGCAAACATGGCCTGGAAACACTGGTCAGCAAGGCAATTTTTTCCATATCCCGCCCGGGATGCCGTCCAGATCCATCAAACCTCTATAAAAAACCAGTCCTTTCAATGGTATGACGTGCCGTCCGGACTGGCATCATGCTTGCTTATCATCTGGCCGAAAGGAAAATGAAATGTCAGGTGTTGGAATTCTATCAAACGCGATCAGCGGTTTGCAGACAGCGCAGACGGCACTGCGCCATACCTCAACCAATATCGCCAATGTAAACAATCCGGATTTTGCGCGCCGCCAGATAAATTTTCAGTCGCGCCCATTGGGCGGCGTTGAAATTGGCGATATAACCCGTATTGCCAATGATTTCCTGATCAAGGAATCCTATAACGCAACCTCCAGCGCATCCGCTGCGGAAATTATCGCAAGTCTGCATGACAGATTGCAGTCTGTTCTGGGAGATCCGTCAGCAAATAACTCTATCGACTCCAGGATCAATGAAATGTTCAATGATCTTTCGGAGATGCAGATCGATCCGACGTCAAATGTCAGACGCGTAACGGGAATAAACGGCATTGAGGTTGTCCTGGACGAGTTGAGCAAGCTTGCATCATCCGTTCAATCAATCAGAAGCAACGCCGATCAGGATATTATCAGCCGTATAGAAAACGCAAATGGCCTGATAAAAAATATTTACGAATTAAACATCCGTATTGTGTCTGCAAGTTCTCTCGATGCTGAAACGGGCGCGCTGTTTGACCAGCGGCAGCGCGCTTTAAACGAATTGTCAAAGATTATGGACATTCGGGTGTCGGTCCAGCAGGATGGACAGGCTTATGTCTCTACCGCTGACGGTATATTCATGGTTAGCACAACCCCGACTGAATTGCGGTATCAGGTGGGCTCCGCTATCAATGCCGACTCTATTTTTAATCGCATAACCCTGCATAGCTATGATTTTGCGACGGGCCTTGTAAACCCGGTTGGACAGCCTCTGGAGTCACATATATCATCTGGTGAACTGAGGGGCTTGCTGGATATGCGGGACGTCACGCTGCCCAGGATTGCCGAAGAGATTGGCGAGTTGTCGTCCAAACTGGTTGAATCGCTCAATGCTGTTCATAATGACAATTCTTCGGTTCCCGCGCCCAACCAGCTGGTTGGCAATAATACCGGCTTGCTTGCAACGGATGCGCATAATTTCACCGGCATAAGCAATTTCAGTGTGGTCGATTCCGCGGGCCTTACCGTCGTAAGTGTCGAGGCTAATTTCACGACCAATCAGTACCGGGTGAATGGCGGCGCGCCCGTGGCCTTTGGCGGCTCCACTATCGGCAATGCTGTCGCGGCTATTAATGCCGGACTTGGCGGCAGCGGCACGCTTTCATTCACCAATGGTGTCATGACACTTTCCGCCACCAACCCTGCACATGGCGTTGCCACACTACAGAATAGCGCAGCGCCAAGCGCACGGGCGGGCAGGGGGTTTGCGCATTATTTCGGGCTGAATGATCTGGTTAAGTCCGCTACGCCAACTAATTACGAAACCGGCCTGACTGTAGGCGAGAATCATGAATTTGCGGTGGGCAGTACAGCCCAATTCAAACTTATCAGCCCGCAGGGCCAAACTCTCAGCAATTTTACGCTTACCGTGGGCGGCGCCACGATAGGCGATGTGATCACCCAGCTTAATGCGGGTCTGGGGGCCTATGGCAGCTTTGCCATGGATTCCAGTGGCTCGCTGGCGTTCACCCCGTCATCCATTGCCCAGGGAAGTATTATTTACTCCACGAACGATCTTACTAATCGTGGCGGAACCGGGCGCTCCCTGTCCAGCATTTTCGGGATCGGACCTGGCGCAAGGCAAAATCCGCCGGCTGGATTGTTCATTCGTCCGGATATTACAGCCAATGACGCGCGCCTGGCTCTGGCGAAATTGAATATAAGCGCTCCGGGTACGGCCGCACTTGGCGTAGGTGACGATCGTGGCGCCATTCAGTTCCATGCGCTTGAAAACAATTTAACGAAATTCGACGCGGCCGGCCACATCGCAGGCCTGAACGCCACTCTCAGCGATTACAGCGCTCAATTTCTCTCGAGCGTGGCGCGGCTGTCAGATCAGGCGGAAACCCTGAGCAATGACCGTAATGGCGTTCGTGATGAAATCAATGCTCAGATCAGCGATATATCGAGTGTGAACCTTGATGAGGAGCTCGCCAATCTTGTGGTGTTTCAGAATGCGTATAATGCATCGGCGCGTATGATCAAGGCCGCAGATGAACTGTTCAAGACTCTGCTTGACGCGGTTTGAGTGAAAAGGACTGAAATCATATGACGCGGATATCCACACTTAACCAGCAGCAGAGCGTCATCGGGCAAATGCTGCGTTCGCAAATCGAATTGGCGGATTCCCAGCGTCAGGTTTCCACCGGATATAAGGCGGACCGCTATGAAGGTCTGGCGCGTGACACAGCAGCGCTGGTCAGCGCGCGCGCGATTGAAAGCCGCACAACGCAATATATCGAATTGGGCCAGCAGATAAACGGGCAGCTTTCACTTCAGGATACGGGCCTTTCGACGATCTATGATGCGGCCAAAAATCTGCGGGACAGCCTGTTAAGTTCGCTGGCGAACAATAGCGGCCGGGTTATCGTTCCTGAACTGGATAGCGCCTTTGTTTCCGGGAAATCCGTTCTCAATACTCGATATGCGGGCAAGTATCTTTACTCAGGCGCCCGCACGGATGTTCCGCCCTTTAACGCCGTGGATCTGGCGGATCTGTCCGTCCTGGCGTCACCGATCGCCAGTTTTTTTGACAATAATCAGCAAAAGGCTCAGGTCCGGATGGATCAAAATCAGATTGTTGAATATGGCGTTTTGGCCGATGAAATGGGTAAGGACTTCATGGCCAGCATTAAGCGCTTGGGTGAATATAACGCTGCGACGCCCTTCGGCGTCAGTTTGACACCTGCGGATCGTGCGATACTGCAAACCGAATTAACCAATCTGGATGCGGTCATGTCCGGAATCATCAAATTGCAGGCCAATAACGGGTTTACGGGGAAACGCATCGAATCCATAATTTCCCGGCATGAATCCCTTGCTATTGTTAACAAACAGCTCATTGCCGATATTTCGGAAGTCGATATGGCCGAGGCCATCACCCGATTTAATCAGGACAAGCTGGCGGTTGAATCCTCTTATAATCTGTTGCGCCAGATGACCCAGATCTCACTGCTGAATTTCCTCTGATCGACGGCGCTTGCCGTCAGCCCTCTGGGGCTGTATTTAAAGCTAATGTCAGATTTTCAGCCACTTACGCCACCAATTCTACCGCTGGGCCTGCCCGGCGCGCCCCGGGATACGCGCATTGTTGTCGCCATGTCCGGCGGCGTGGATTCATCCGTGGCCGCGGCCTTGGTCCATCAGCTGGGCTATGACACGGTCGGCGTCACGCTGCAATTATATGATCATGGCGCAGCAGTTTCGCGAAAGGGCGCCTGTTGCGCCGGACAGGATATCCATGATGCCCGATTTGTCGCCGAAAAAATCGGCATACCGCATTATGTGCTGGATTATGAAAGCCGCTTCCGTAATTCCGTGATAGATGAATTCGCCAGCAGCTATCTTGCAGGTGAAACACCGGTTCCCTGCATCACCTGCAACCAGACGGTAAAATTCACCGATCTGCTTCAGGTGGCGCGAGAGCTTGGCGCGCAGGCGCTGGTAACGGGACATTATGTCCGGCGGATTATGGGCAGGCAGGGGGCCGAACTGCATAGCGCCGCCGATCCCGCCCGGGACCAGAGCTATTTCCTGTTTGCGACCACGCGGGCGCAACTGGACTTTCTTCGTTTTCCGCTCGGCGATCTGCAAAAGGATGAAACCCGCGCCATTGCGGGGCGGCTGGGACTGCCCGTGGCGGACAAGCCGGACAGTCAGGATATTTGTTTTGTCCCGCAGGGGCGCTATGCGGATGTGATTACAAAATTGCGGCCCGAGGCTGCTGTTCCAGGTGACATTGTGCATCTGGATGGAAGGGTGCTGGCGCGGCATCAGGGTATTATTCATTATACTGTGGGTCAGCGCCGCGGTCTTGGTGTCAGCGGTGGCGAGCCGCTATTCGTGCTGCGTCTGGAGGCGGCCAGCCAGCGTGTGATTGTCGGCCCGCGGGAGGCGCTCCTCAAAAGCCGGCTCAGGCTGCGCGGCATGAACTGGCTGGGGGATGATGCCCCATCCGGACAGGGGCGGGAAGTGCTGGTCAAGGTGCGTTCCACACGGCCGCCTGTAGCGGGCATTTTGATGTCAGATGCAACTGGCGGCGCGCAGATAAAGCTGCATGAGCCGGAAGAGGCTATCGCGCCCGGTCAGGCAGGCGTTGTGTATGATGCTGAAAATGCTAGCCGGGTGCTGGGCGGCGGCTGGATTATGCGGGACGCCCAGACCCCGGCCCAAACCCCGGCAATGGCTGAGGCGCCTGTATTTCAGTAAGGCGGTCATAGCGTGTCCGAAACAGGCCAATATCCATATCAGAAACAGGGCGGCGTCACGATTTTTTTACAATGGTGGGGCAGGCAGTTATTATCGCTGATCCCCAACCGTCTGGCGCTTGTCTTCGGGCTGGCGCATGACCGGCTGGTGCTGGCGCCGGAGGATGGAGATTATTCCGTCTACAGACTGTTTGGCGATACGCCGGAAAATCTGGGACGGCTGTCATCAGACGCAACGCGCCAGAAATTTGCGCGGCGCCGCGCCCGTGGCGCGGAATGCGTGCTGCGTATTCCCTCGGAACAGGGATTAAGACGCAAGGCGTCGATATCCGTTTCCGCTCTGCCGCGCGGATATGATGCGGTCGCGGGTGAAATTGAGCGGCAAACGCCGTTTACGCCGGATCAGGTCTATCTGGGTTATCGTGTCGAGGATGCGATTGATTCAGTCGGCAGAGTGGTTGCGCATCTTTCACTGGCGCCCTGCGCCAATACCAATGCGGCGCTGAAATCACTTGAAAAGCGGGGCATTATCCCTGATCGCGTCACGCTGGCTGATGATGCGAATGCGCATTCAGAGGGCGATACGGTGCATATACTTGCATTGCGGCGTGCCGTTGCGCCGCCCCGGCGATTACTTCTTGGCCTTGCGGTTCTGTCATTTGTTGCGCTTGCCTCGCCTTTGCTGCGCAATTATGCGGTGCTCGCCGGCATGGAAAAACAACTGACGCAGGCGGAGCAGATCATAAAGGCGAATAGCAATCCCAATGGTCCAACCCAGGATCCGCAGGCTCAAATTGCCTGGCTGGCGGCACAGCGCGGACAGCGGCCGCCGCTTGCGGATTTGCTGAACATGATCAGCATGGCGCTTCCGGATACAGCCTATCTGGCGCAGTTTGAACTTTCGGGCCGCGCTTTGTCCTTACAGGGCGTGGCCCGCGCCGCGCCGGAATTGATCGCGCCGCTTGAGGCCTTGCCGCAGGTGACGAGGGTGGAATTTGGCGCGCCAACCTTGCGGGATCCGGCAACAGGTCTGGAACAGTTTCAACTGAATCTGTTTCTGCGCCAGCCCGCCGGAACAAGGAACCGTAAATGAATCTTGGGGAAGCCATTTATGGACGCGGGCTCGCACTGCTGGCGCTGGCGCTGGCGATGATGCTGGTCTGGTTTGGCGCGGGAGAGCCTTATGTCGATGCGCTGGGCGAGGGCAGAAGCCGGGTCGAGGCCGCGGCCAGACGGCTTCACGCCACCCGGCAGTCAATCACGCCGGATAATGCGGCGGAGGCGCGGACAGAGGAAAGCCTGAATGCGCTTTTGCTGCCGGGGGCCAGCAGCGCCGCGTCCGCCGCCTGGTTGCAACAGCGTATGGGAACGCTGACGCAGGAGAGCGGGGCGCTGCTGTTAAGTTTTGAACTGCTGCCCGTCGCCGCGAATGCGGATACGCCTTTGCAGCTAGTCACGGGCCGCGTCAGGGTTACGGCCAATACACAAGGCTTGCGTCTATTGCTGCATTCGCTGGAAACACAGCAGCCGCTTCTTTTAATCGATAATCTGTATGTGCGGGCGCGCAGCGATCAGGATATTGCCCCGGGCGGCCATCTGGATGTGCAGATGGATGTGTCGGGCGCCCGCAGGCTGTCGCCATGATGCCGCGCCTGCTCTTATCAATTGCCTGTGTGATGCTGGCGGGTGTGGCGGTGCTGCCCTGGCTGCGCGATCCAATGGCCACAGATCTTGCCGTGCGGACAGAGACCAGCACAGAACAGGCGCAGCCGGATTTTAACCTGCCCGCGCCGCTGGACGCCAATCCGGATGTCATAAGGCGGCCCATTTTTGTGGCCAGCCGCCGCCCGCCAGAGGCCGAGGCGATTGCGGGCGCGCCAGGGGAAACGCTGTTGCTGGAACGCTATCCCGTCATAGGGGTTGTTGTTGCAGGGGACCGGCGGCTGGTCTTGATCCGCAAGGCCGCTGGTGACACAGTAAGCCGGTTAGAACAGGGGGCGCAGCTTGATGGCTGGACTTTGACAGAAGTGTCGCGTACGCGGCTTGTTCTGGAAAAGGATGGCGCACGCAAGGAGGTCATCCTGCGGAATAATGGCGGTAGTGCGGATTGAAGAATTTTATGAGATTGGCGTTAGAGCGGCATGGGCTGAATGCCGCCTTTGTTTTTTTTGCGGCGATGTCTGTGCTGGCCGGATGCGCGCCAGAGCAGCGCACTCGGCCGGTCGTGTCCGCGCCGCCCGTCTCCGAGGCCGCGCCCGAGCCACAAGCCGGCCCCGCAATCACCACAACCAGGCCGCCAGCCAAACCGATTGAGGAATATTATCCCGCGCCCGCCGCACTGTCGTCCGGTACAGCTCCCCGAATGGGGCTGGCGGCTGGTGATATCAGCCTGAACTTTCAGAACGCCAGTATCAACGAGATCGCCAGCGTAATACTGGGAGATATTCTGAAAACGCCTTTCACCATTGATGCGGGTGTGCAGGGCAGCGCCACGATCAGCACCGGTACGCCACTCAATCGCGAGGCGCTGATACCGGTGCTGGAGGCAATCCTGTCCAGTATGAACGCCGTGCTGGTCAATCAGGCCGGGATGTATCGCATCCGGCCGGCGTCCGGTTCGGATTTGCAGGGCGCGCCGGTGGGGACCGCGCTGCCATCTGGAACCGGGGCGGGTTTCGAAGTGTTCGCGCTGTCCTATATCGGCGCGGCCGAAATGGCCAAGCTGATTGCCCCGCTGGTTCCGGATGGGCGTCCGGTCAGTGTCGATGCGCAACGCAATCTGCTGATTGTCGGCGGCACCGGACCGGAGCGTCAGTCGGTGCGGGAAACCATTGCGCTGTTTGATGTCGATGCAATGGCCAATCAATCGGTTCTGCTGATCAGTCTTGAAAATGTGCCGGTCAAAACCATTCTGTTTGAACTGGAAAATATTTTTGGCGACACGGGCAAGGGGCCGCTGGCCGGACTGGTGCGCTTTATACCGCTGGAACGGCTGAACGCGCTGATGGTGCTGTCCGCGCAGGATGCCTATCTGACACAGGCGCGCGACTGGATCCGAAGGCTGGACCGCACTCGGCGCGCCGATGAACAGACTGTATTTGTGTATTTCATGCAGCATGGCTCCGCCCCGGAAATGGTGAAAACCCTTCAGGAGGTTTTTTCTCCGCGCTCTGCGCCCACAGATGCCGGTGCGCAACAGGCCCCGGTGGGGCAGGCGGATGAACTTGTCATACCGCCATCCGCCGGGCTGGTCTCCGGCCTTGCGCAAGAGCCGTTGCGCATCACGGCGGATCGTTCCAAAAACGCGCTGCTCATTCAGGGCAATGAACGGCAATATCAGCAGGTCAAGGATGTGCTCGGTAAGCTCGATATCGCCCCCTTGCAGGTCATGATCGAGGCGCAAATCATCGAGGTCAGCCTGGGCGATACGCTGCGCTATGGGGTGCAATATTTTCTGGATACGGGCGGTCTGAAAATTGATGAAGACAGCATTACCCAACTCACGGCGGGAACCTCCGGCACCGGCATTGCGCCAAATCTGTCGGCGGCGCCGGGCGGCGGATTTGCCTTTTCGCTGACCGGCAGGGGCGGGCAGAACCGGGTTGTGCTGGACGCGCTGTCGGATATGACCAATGTGAATATGATATCCGCACCGACCCTGTTCGTGCTGGATAATCAGGTGGCGCGGTTGCGCGTTGGCGATGAGGTGCCGATCATTACCCAGACCGCGGACGGACTGACCAATGATTCCCGCACCCTAAATACGGTGCAATATCGCAGCACGGGCGTACTGCTGGAGGTTACGCCGCAGGTGAATTCGGGCGGCATGGTGACTCTGCAAATCGTGCAGGAAGTTAGCGCCGCGGTAAACACGCAAAGCTCGGGCAGCTCCACCATTAATTCGCCGACAATTCAGCAACGCAGTTTTTTGAGCACGGTCGGCGTGAGGGATGGTGAAACCATCCTGCTGGGCGGGCTGATCCGCGAACAGGCCTCAAAGGGGCGCAGCGGCATCCCCGTTCTGCATCAGGTGCCGGTGCTGGGAAACCTGTTCGGGCGCACCAGTAATTCCGCTGCGCGTACGGAATTGCTGGTGATGATCACGCCGCGCGTTGTTCGCGACACACAGCAGAACCGGGATGTCACCGCCGCCATCCGTGAAAAATATCAGGGAATACTGGCGCTTCAGGCGCGCGGGGCTGAACGCCCCCGCACCCCTTACGGCGAATGACGGATTGAGGTCATTCGCGCGCAGGTCTGCAAGCGGCAAACATCAACCAGATTGGGGAATGCAGGAAATGAAGATCCGGGTGTTTTTGCGGGCGGCGTATCTATCGCGGGGTTAGCTGAGTGTCGATCCGGTAATTTCCGCCGCCGCCACAGCAATGCTGCACAGAAAGAAAGTAATTGCCGGGATTGACCGGGGTTTGCATTCCGAAATTATATCCCGGGCCGCCATCATCATTGCTGGCGACCGGATTGCCATTCCTGTCCATCAGGCGCGCTGTCACATCGCTGGAGCCCTGAGAATTTACCGCAAGCATGCCCGGCGCGGTAATCCGTAGACTGAACATATCCACATCATCGGCCGAAGTGATTTTGCCAGCAAGGCTTGCATGTGTGGCGCCCGGCTGCAACAACGGGCTCGCTGATGCGCGTACCCCGCCATGATCATCATCAGGCGCCGCCGGGCGGCCGCCGCGGCCAGCTCCTATGGCGACATCGAAACTGGCGACCGGCGTCAGCGCGTCACTGGCCCGGTACAGATAAAGTTTGGAAAATCCCTGCTGGACCGTTTCTGAAAACAGCACGCTGGCCTGAATGCTGCGGCCCTCATTCCTGATAAGATTGATCATGCTGCCCGGCGGGCCAGCCAGAATGGGATCGGTCCCGGCACGGGTAATTTCAGGCCCGGAAAGAGTGATCAGTGTGGGCTGATTTTGCGCGATGCGCGCCACCGGATAACGGGGCGGCGATGCACCGGGGTTTTCAAGCGCGCCGGCCAGCAGGGGCAGCCAGGCGCGCGCCGCGCCGGGCAGACTGGAATCGGCCGATGCGATGGTCTGTAACGCGCCGCCCATGGCCTCGCCCGGTGACGGTGACAGCCTTCCCGCCATGCCGTCGCGCGCCACAAAAAGGCCCTGCTTCGTTCGTTGCAGCAACAGCGCCTTCGGGCTGGATTTGCCGCCGATGGACTGATACAGGCTGAACAGTCGCCGGCCCGCTTCGGCCAGCGCCTGATCCGGCGGTGAAAGCTTTCCCTGTCCGGCAACACGGATCATGCCGTCCGGCATTATGCGTATCAGGGGACCGTCCGACTGCAAGCCGGCGGGATCTATCTGGTTGGCGGATGCAAATAATTGCGCCAGCGCGGATAAATATTCCGGATTGCTGTCCGCCTCGGTGCTGAGTGTGGACTGCGGATAGACAGGGGACAAAAGACACAGCATAGCTGAGAGCAGGCAGAAAATATTTTTTATCCGTCCCCTGATTTTCATTTTCCGGCTGCCATACATCATAAGCGGGGCTGCCGGGCCGCCAGATCGCTTTCCAGCAGCGCAAACATCAGATGATCCTGCCATACCCCATTGATGCGCAGATAGCGCCTGGCCAAACCTTCTTCCTGAAATCCGGCATACCGCAGCACCGCCTTGGAAGGTTCATTATTGGGCACACAGGCCGCTTCCAGCCGGTGCAGTCCAAGCTGTTCAAACACAAAAGGCACCACGGTGCGCGCGGCTTCGCGCATATAGCCCTGACCCGAATAAGCCTGTCCCATCCAATAACCCAGGGTGCAGGACTGGGTAACGCCACGGCGCACATTGCTCAGCGTCATTCCGCCAATCAGGGCCTGGTCATCACTTCTGAAAATAAATAGCGCATAGCCTGTATCCTCGCGCATTTCCTGCGCATAGCGCTTCAGGCGGCGGCGGTATGCAGGCCGGCTCAGATCATCGGCGGGCCAGATCGGCTCCCACGGCGTCAGAAAGGCCCGGCTGGCTTCACGCAGAGCGGCCCATTCTTCATAGTCGCTGTTCACAGGCGGCCGCAGAAAGACCCTGCGTCCTTCAATCCGCAACTGCTCGGTTAGCGACGCTGATGGCCTTAACAGGGACATGATGCCGTAAGTGGTTCCTTATTATGTTCGGCTTCGCCTAACGGCTCATTATTATATTCGGCTTCGCCTAACGGCTCATTCGCGCGATTCATTCAGGACGATGAATTTACTGCGAACCGAATCTTGCCGCTATTTTGGCCTGCGTTTCAAGCTGCGAAATTGGACCCAAAGCGGAAACGGCAAGTTTTGGCTTGTTGAGAAGCCTTTGCGCAAAGTACTTCACCGCGGCGGCGTCCACCGAATCAATTTTTTCCACCAGTTCCTCGGTGCCGAGCAGACGCCCCCGCAGCAGAAGATGATGCGCCATCTGCTCACACCGCGCGCTGGAAGATTCAAGCCCCATCAGAAGCCCGGCCTTGAACTGGGCGCTGGCGCGGGCCACTTCCTCGGGCTTCACGCTGCCGGCAAGATCCTGCAATTCATGGATGATGACCGGCGCCAGTTCGGAAATCCGGTTGCCCCCGGCGCCAGCATAAACCCCAATCATTCCGGTGTCTGCGTAAGAACTGGAAAAGGCGTAAATTGAATAACATAGGCCGCGTTTTTCACGTACTTCCTGAAACAGACGCGAAGACATGCCACCGCCCAGAATGCTGGTGAATACCTGGCTGGTGAAATAGTCGGGATCATCATAGGTCACGCCTTCCAGCGCCAAAACCAGATGCGCCTGTTCAAGCTCTTTGGCTTCGCGCGCATCGCCGCCCTCGAACCGGGCCGGAGGTTTATCGCGCGGAATGGCTTGCGCAAGATTGCCGAATTTTTCCTGGGCCATCTGCACGAGCTGATCATGATCTACATTGCCCGCTGCCGATATCACCATATCCTGCGCGCGATAATTGCGCGCCATATGGCCGCGCAGAATTACCGGGGTAATGGCGCCGACACTGTCGGGCGTGCCCAGGATTGAGCGGCCAATGGCCTGATTCGGATAGGCGATTTCCTGTAACCGGTCGAAAACCAGATCATCCGGCGTATCCAGCGCCTGACCGATTTCCTGCACGATGACATCCTGTTCGCGTTCAAGTTCAGCCGGATCGAAAATGGATTCCTGCAAAATATCGGCGAGCATATCCAGAGCCAGCGGCACGTCATTTTTCAGCACCCGGACATAATAGGCGGTGTTTTCGCGGCTGGTATAGGCATTGACATGGCCGCCCACGGCCTCGATTTCCTCGGCAATCTGCAGGGCGCTACGCCGTTTGGTGCCTTTGAAGGCCATATGTTCCAGCAGATGCGAAATGCCGTGCATCTGGGGCGTTTCGTGGCGGGCGCCGCTATTGACCCAGACGCCGATCGCGGCGCTTTCGAGATGCGGCATATAGGCGCTTGCCATGCGCAGGCCATTGGGCAGGGTTGTCACACGTGGAACTAGCGTCATTGTATATTTGCCTCGATAAAAGCTTCAACGGATGCGAGATCGTTTGCCAATATGGTGCATCGTTCAGGTAAATTGAGCAGATCGCGGTAACGCGGCGGCAGTTGCGGGCGAATGCCCGTGGCTTTTTCCACCGCTTCGGGGAACTTTGCCGGGTGGGCCGTCGCCAGGGTGACCATCGGAATTCCGGGCTCTCGCGTGTGCATCCGCGCCGCGGCGCGGCCCACGGCGGTATGCGGATCAATCTGCATCCCGGTTTCGGCAAAGGTGCGGGCGATTTCGTTCAGCGTTGCCGCCTCATCCACGCGATAGGCGCTGAATTGTTGTGTAATATAATCATGCGCGCCGGGTGAAAGCGTGAAGCTGCCACTTTGCGGCAGGCTTTCCATCTGCGCCCGGACGCTATCCGCATTTCGGGAATTGGCTTCGTACAATAGCCGCTCAAAATTGCTGGAAACCTGAATATCCATGCTGGGGCTCAGGGTCGGCTGCACCTCGCACAGCGTATATTTGCCGGTCGCCAGGGTGCGGGCCAGAATATCATTATTATTGGTGGCGATCAGCATCCGGTGCACCGGCAGGCCCATGCGTTTGGCGGCATAGGCGGCGTAAATATCGCCAAAATTGCCGGTCGGCACGCTGAAATTAATGGGGCGCTGGCCGCCGCCCAAAGCCAGCACCGTGTGGAAGTAATACACGATCTGCGGCATGACCCGCGCCCAGTTGATGGAGTTCATGCCCGACAGCCGCGCCCGGGCGCGGAAAGCAGCATGGTTGAACATGGCCTTCACCAGATTCTGGCAATCATCGAACGTGCCTTCGATGGCAATGTTATGAACGTTAGAATCCAGCACGGTGGTCATCTGGCGGCGCTGAATTTCAGAAGTCCGCCCCTTGGGGTGCAACACAAATATATTGGCCGCGTCCCGGCCCCGGATGGCGTGAATGGCGGCGCTGCCGGTATCGCCCGATGTCGCCACCAGAATATTCACGCGCTCCTTACGGGCCGTCAGCACATGGTCAAACAGCCGCCCAACCAGTTGCAGCGCGACATCCTTGAACGCCAGTGTCGGCCCGTGAAACAATTCCAGAAGCCAGTTCTGATGATCAAGCTGCACCAGCGGCGTGACCGCCACATGATCGAAACTGGCATAGGATTCATCAATCAGCCGTTTCAGCGTGTCAGGCGCGATCGCCGCGCCGGTCAGCGGCTGCATGACGCGCAATGCCAGTTCGGCATAGGGCAGCCCGGCCATGCCAGCTAACACATGCGCCGAAAATTGCGGCCAGTAGTACGGCACATAGAGGCCGCCATCCTCGGCCAGTCCCGCGAGCAGGGCCTGATCAAATTCCAGTTCTCTGGCCTGTCCTCGGGTGCTGATATATTTCATGAAATCGGACCCCGCCTAATCTGGCAGATAACGGGCGCGCAGATGCGCCTTGAACGCCGTCGTACCCAGCGGCGCGCCGGTCGCGCGCTGCAATAATTCGTCCGTGCTGAAACGGCATCCCCATTGATGCACATTATCCTTTAACCAGAACATTAATGGTTTGAAATTACCAATTGAAATGGAAGGAAGAATTTCGGGCTGTCTCTGTCTGACCGCGGCAAAGAACTGCGCCGCCGCCAATGCCCCCAACGTATAGGTCGGGAAATAGCCAAACAGGCCCGCCGCCCAATGCACATCCTGCATACAGCCATCGGCGTCATTGGGCGGTGTGATACCCAGCAGGCTTTGCATGCCGTCATTCCATGCGCCGGGCAGATCGCGGATTTGCAAATCACCGGCAATCATCGCCCGCTCCAGCCGGTAGCGCAGCATGACATGCAGCGGATAGGTGACCTCATTGGCATGGACGCGGATCAGATCGGCTTCGACATGCTGAAACAGGCGCAGCAGATTGCCGGGTTCCAGCGCCGGGTTCCGGCCAAAGACGGCGGCCAGTTTCGGGGCCAGATAGCTGACAAATTCGGCGCTGCGGCAGGCCTGCATCTCGACAATCAGCGACTGGCTTTCATGCGCGATCATGCCCCGGGCGCGCCCGGCGGGCTGCCGCGCCCATGTCTGTGGCAGACCCCGTTCATAAAGGGCATGGCCGGTTTCATGCAGCACGGCCATCAGGCCCTGTAAAAATTC
>JAHHGO010000043.1 GCA_023252275.1 Alphaproteobacteria bacterium | reverse complement strand
GCATTTCACCACATCGGGATCAACCAGCTTGTTGGCGGCGCCCAGAATGCCATACAGCACTTCGCCGGACACACCATCAATATCCTGATCCTTGACACGCAAATGCGGATCTGCCGGACGCATGATGCCCTTATCCTGATCCGCATACAGCCCCTGCTCCGCCATGCGGTCTGAACGGTGAATTTGCCCCGGCTGGTAGCGTCTGCCGCCCGACCCCATACCACCGGCAAGTCCAAGCGATGTGCCCGTGGCAGATTCCCAGATACGGCTGCCCTTGCGTTCGACGATGCGCGGCATGCGGTCTTTCAATTCTGCGGGCGCATTGTCACGCCAGAGATTTTCCGGCATCAATGGAAAGTCGATATGCCCATCGGCCGATATCAGTCTGTGTTTCATCCTGTGGCTCCCTTTTCCGGCATGGCGTTTCGTGGCCATGTCTCTTATAATTATGATCATATTTCATGGGGTTCGGGGAGGGCAAATGAAAGCTTTGGTAATCGGCGGCACGGGTCCCACCGGACCCTATATTATCAACGGGCTAAGGGCGCGGGGCTATGAAGTGGCCATGCTGCATCGGGGCACCCACGAATTACCAGAAAATCCGCCAGAAATTGAACATATTCATGTGGATCCACACTTCCGGGAAACCCTGGACGAAGGGCTGAAAGGGCGCGACTTCGATATTGTGATCGCCACCTATGGGCGCATACGTGTCATTGCAGAGGCGCTAGGGGGCAAGACTCCCCGCCTGATTGCTGTGGGTGGCGCTGTCGGGTATCGCGGCATGATGCAGCCGCAGGCGAACACGCCACCCGGCATGCCCATCCCGACGCGCGAGGATGCGCAACGCATTGCGACACGCGAGGAATTCGAATTTGGCTGGCTGATCCGGCATACAGAAGATGTGGTGATGCAGAGTCATGCGGCGGGGCTTTATAATGCGACCATGTTTCGCTATCCGATGGTATATGGACCAAACTCCATTCGCTCGCTGGAATGGCATATTATGAGACGTGTACAGGCCAAACGGCGGCAGATTATTTTGCCTGAAGGCGGCCTGACCGTTCTGTCGCGCGGTTATGCGGAAAATATGGCCCATGCCGTGCTGCTGGCGGCAGACAAACCGGAAGCCTCTGCCGGGAAGATATACAATTGCGCCGATGAACAGGGCCTGACCGTCGCGCAATGGGTGCAGATGATCGCCCGCAGCATGGATTGGGAATTTGAAATTTGCAGCCTGCCGGGCGCATTCGCCTATTCCGCCGCCGATTTCCTGCTCTATCACAATTCCGTGCATCACCAGATCATGGACATTGCCGCGATCCGGCAGGATCTTGGCTATCGCGATGTGGTGCGCATGCAGGACGCCATTCCGCGCACCATTAATTGGATGCTGAAACACCGGCCCGATGAGACGCCGCTGGATTTCACCTTGGAAGACCAGTTGCTGGCCGTCTATAATCAGACAAAATCGCAACTGCAAAAAATTTCCTACGCGCCCGCGCCGGTGCATCATTCCTACGCGCATCCCAAGAAACCCGGCGAAGGCCTTGATCACAGAAATCGTTAAAGCAGCAGACAGAAATTATAACAACATGGCCGGAAAAATCCGGTTCAGAGTGAGGGAAGAGGCAATCAATGAAAGCACTGGTAATTGGCGGCACAGGGCCAACCGGCCCTTATCTGGTGAATGGGCTGATCGCGCGCGGCTATGAGGTCGCCATGCTTCATCGCGGCACCCATGAACTGGATGAAAACCCGCCGGAAATTGAGCATATTCATGTCGATCCGCATTTTCGCGAGACCCTCGACCCGGTAATTAAGGGGCGCAAATTCGATCTTGTCATCGCCACCTATGGCCGTATCCGCGTTATTGCCGAAGCGCTTATCGGCATCACGCCCCGGCTGATCACCATTGGCGGTCCGCCCAGCTATCGCGGCATGTTCAACCCGCAGGACAATTATCCCCCCGGCATGCCGATCCCGACGCCTGAAAATGCCCAGCGTATTGAATCGTCTGAAGAAGCCAGTTTTGGCTGGCTGATCCGGCAAACCGAAGACACGATCATGGGCTTTCACGCCGCGGGTCATTACAATGCGACCACCTTCCGCTATCCGATGGTGTATGGCCCCAACGCGATCGGTTCGCTGGAATGGCTGGTCATGAAACGCGCCCAGGATAAACGCCGGCAGATCGTGCTGCCGGATGGCGGCCTGACAGTCGTATCCCGTGGCTATGCGGAAAATATGGCGCATGCGGTGCTGCTATCGGTTGACAAGCCGGACGCCTCCGCCGGGAAAATCTATAATTGCGCTGATGAACAGGGAGTCAGCGTCGCCAACTGGGTGCAGATGATTGCCCGCTGCATGGATTGGGAATTTGAAATTTGCGGCATCCCGGACGCCTATGCGCATACGACCCGGGATTTCCTGCCGCTGGATACTTCTACAAACCATCAGATCATGGATCTTTATCAGATCAGAAACGATCTGGGTTATCGCGATGTGGTGCCGATGCAGGAAGCCATCCGGCGCACGGTTGAATGGACGCTGAAACACAAACCTGACAATGACGGAAAATTTTCCAAACGCGATGATCCGCTGAACTATGCGTTGGAGGATCAATTGCTGGCGATCTATAACGAAGCCGCCGCCAAAATGGCGAAGCTGCCCTTCCGCCGCAAGGAAGTGCACCATCCCTATCCGCATCCGAAACAGCCGGGGCTGGAGCGCGATCACCGCAACAGATAATCAGCGGTTCAGGAGGTTTGCGTATCCGGCGTGTAGAGTTTCAGTCCATGAGATTCACGCGCCAGCGCCAATGAAAGAATGTCGCGGGCAATCGGCGCCGCGACAAGTGATCCACCGCCGCCATGTTCGATGACGACGGAAATGGCGTAGCGCGGCGTATCGGATGGGGCATAGCCCACGAACAGGGCATGGTCACGCTGCTCCCAGGGCAGGTTTTCGTTCTTTGTGACGCCACCTTTGCGATAACGCTCCTCGCGGCTGATGCGGCGCACCTGCGCGGTTCCGGTCTTGCCGGAATATTGATACCCATTCCCTTCCATACGCCGGGCATAGGCCGTGCCGCGGACCTCGTTCACCACCGCCCACATGCCGTCCTGCGCAATTTTCAGATGCTCATCGGGTACATTAAGATGGGGGAAAATAATGGGCTTGGCCTCAGCCGAGACATCGCGCACCAGACGCGGTATCACCAGCCTGCCGCTGGCAAGGCGCGCGGTCATCACCGCCAATTGCATCGGTGTGGTCTGCATATAGCCCTGCCCGATCGCAGCGATCAGGGTTTCACCGCCCACCCAGGGTTGGCCAAAGCGTTTGCGTTTCCAGTCAGGCGAAGGCATCACGCCCTGTTTTTCATCCGGAAGGCCGATATCATATTTTACGCCCAGTCCAAACTGTACGCCCATATCATGCATGGGCATAATGCCTGTACGGCGGCCGGTCTCGTAAAAATAAACGTCACAGGAATGTTTGATTGCCTCGCGCATGGTCATTGCGCCATGGCCTTCCTTTTTCCAGCAATGGAAAAGATGATTGCCCAATCGAAACCTGCCATTGCAAAACACCCCATCACTTGGCGACATGGCGCCGGTGGATAGGGCCGCCATCGCAATCAGCGGCTTGATGGTCGATCCGGGCGGATACAGGCCCGCGATGGATTTGTTGATCAGCGGATGCATGGGATCATTCTGCAAGGCGCGCCATTGCGCGTTGGACAGGCCCATATTAAACGCGTCCGGCTCATAACCGGGCACCGAAACAAGCGTCAGCACTTCACCACGTTCAATATCCAGACAAACGATCGACCCGCTCTGCCCCGTCAGGGCTGCGGCGGCGGCCTTCTGCATCTCAATGTCGATGCTTAAAACAATATCCTTGCCGGTTACCCCTTCGGTGCGCGTCAGCTCGCGGATCACCCGGTCATAGGCATTGACCTCCACGCGCATATTGCCAGCGCGCCCGCGCAATTCCGTATCCAGCATCTTTTCAATGCCGCTCTTGCCTATTCTGAACCCGGGGGAGCGTAATACCGGTTCTGGATTTTCGATGGCCTCCAGATCTTTTTCCGACACGGACGCCACATAACCGATCAAATGAGACAGCAGCGGCCCATACGGATAGGCGCGGGTTTCGCCCACAATCGGCTGCACACCGGCCAGATCGTAACTTTTTACATTGATCCGCGCAAAATCCTCCCAGCTGAGATTTTCCGCTACAATGATGGGCATAAAACTGCGTTTGGCGCGAATTTCGCGTAACACCCGGACGCGATCCTGTTCGGTGATGGGGATATATTCACCGAGCGTATTCAGGGTCTGATGAATATCCCTGGTGCGTTCGGGGATCAGGATCACCCCATAATTTTGGCGCAGTGTCGCCAGATCCGCGCCATAGCGATCCAGTATCCGGCCGCGCTGGGGCAGCAGCAAACGAAGGCTTATCCGGTTTTCATCGGCCAGAACCTTGTATTGTTCGGATTCAATGACCTGAAGAAAGTATATGCGCGAAGCCACCACGCCAAACATCAACGCTTGCGCGCCCCCCAGCAATGCAGCGCGGCGGGTGAACTGTTTTATCTGTTTATTATCGCGGCCCCCTGGCAACATTACAAATGGTTCCCTGTCCGCACTATGGCGCCGCGGGGATCAGACGCGACACACTTATCAATAGCAGAGCCATTAGCGGATAGACGAGCACGGTCAAGGCCGCCTGCACGATAACCGGCATGGGCGAAAATAACACATCATAGTAGACGCAGGCAGAAAGCCAGGCCAGCAAGGCCGCCCCTATCACAACGCTGGTAAATCCGACCCAACTGAAAATGAAAGTCTGATCCACCAGAAACTGCCTTTGGGAAAGTGAAAGATATTGCACTAGAAGCAGGGTCAGAGCCCATAAACCAATCGGGCCGCCTGAAAGCACATCCTGCAGCAGCCCTATGCAAAATACCGAGGCTGGCGGCATCAGGCCGGGACGCGAGACGACCCAGAAAAAAATGGCGGCGACGCTAAGAAGCGGCGCGACCGAGCTTATTCCTGGCGCGCCTGATGGCACCACACCAGCAAGAACGAATAAAATGGATGTGACAGATGGAATTGCCGCCGAGATGACGCGCTGTATTTCACCAGACGGCCGGGAGGTTTTCATTGTCCCGCGGCAGGCGGCGCGGCGGTGTTGGGTGACACTGCAGCGGGGCCCTTATCTTTTGGGTCTTTTGGGTCCTTTGCAATCTCTGTTGCGCCGGCTGATCCAGCCGCACCCACGCCAAGCGTGCCAGGCGGCATTTCCTGGCCGTGATATTGCAGCACTCGCACAAATGTCAGCCTGCGTTCATCAGAGAATGTCTGCACACGGACTTCTTTATTGGACGCGCCGTCACTAATGGTGCTGATTGTACCCACTGGGATGCCCGGGGGGAAAACGCCGCCATGTCCCGATGTCACCAGCCTGCCGCCAATGGCGATTTCCGCGCGCGAGGGCAGATAAAGCAGTTGCGGCTGCACTTCATTGTCACCGGCCAGAACGGATTGATAACCACTGCCTTCCAGTTGAACCGGAACGCGGCTGTTCAGATCTGAAAGCAGCAATATCCGCGAAACCTGCTGGCCTGAAGAAACGACCTGCCCGATCAGCCCTTCGGCTCCGACAACCGGCATGCCTTTTTCGACACCATGTTTCTTCCCGGCATTGATCAATACCGTATGCACAAACGGGCTGCCCAGATCGCCGATCACCCTGGCAGAAACAAAGGGCGATGCCGGAATGTCCTGCGCATTCAGCAGTGAACGGAATTCCTTGTTCTCGTTCTCCAGCTTCAGGGCAAATTGCTGCCACATCTGCAAGCGCTCCAGCTTGCTGCGCAGGATGCGGTTTTCCTCTATCGTGTTGAAATATTGATCGAGATCAGTGAAAGAAGCGCGCAATCCCTGCACCGGCACCGAGAGCAGTTCCAGCAGCGGCGCGGTGAAATCGCTGATCGCGCTGCGCAAGGCTTCCATGCGATCGCTTTCGGTGCGTCCGGCCAGCAGCAAGCCAATCGCCGCACAAACCAGAATGACAAAAGACAGCCTTTGTCCAAGGTCCTGCAAGCGGACGGCGAGACGCCCTCCTCCCTGGTCAATGCGCGGCTTAAATCGTGACATGTCCTAGCCCGTGAATCGCCTAACTATGCACTTATAACCCAAAAATCAGCAACGTAAACTACATGTTATCAGCTAAAGCTTAACTGATCCCTGATAGAACGTGACGCATCGTCTTCAGGTGCTCCAACGCGATGCCGGTGCCCTTGGCCACGCAGGACAAGGGGTCTTCGGCCACGATAACCGGAAGCCCGGTGGCCTCGCGAAGCACCTTATCGAGGTTTTTCAGAAGCCCTCCGCCGCCGGTCAGGACAATGCCCTTATCCACAATATCGGCCGCCAGTTCCGGCGGGGTTTGCTCCAGGGCCACCTTGACAGCTTCCACAATCGCGCTCACCGGCTCGGCCAGGCTTTCGGCTATCTGACGCTCGGAAATATTGATTTCCTTGGGAACGCCATCAATCAGATGCCGCCCCCGCAGGGTCACAGAGGGGCCATCACCATCCAGCGGCGGGCAAGCCGCGCCGATTTGGGCCTTGATCCGCTCGGCGCTGGCCTCGCCAATCATCAGATTATGGTGCCGCCGGATATAGCCGATAATGGCCTCATCCATCTTGTCGCCGCCTACCCGTACCGAACGCGCATATACGATGCCGCCCAGAGAAAGAACGGCAACCTCGGTCGTTCCGCCTCCGATATCAACTACCATCGAACCAGTCGGTTCGGTAACCGGCAGACCTGCGCCGATTGCCGCCGCCATCGGCTCCTCAATCAAAAATACGCGGCGCGCGCCGGCCGAAAGGGCCGAATCCTGAATTGCCCGCCGCTCCACAGCGGTAGAGCCCGAGGGAACGCAGATCATGATTTGCGGACTGGCGAATGACCGGCGGTTATGCACCTTGCGGATAAAGTGCTTGATCATTTCTTCCGCGACTTCGAAATCCGCGATCACGCCTTCACGCATGGGCCGGATGGCTTCAATATTGCCGGGCGTTTTACCAAGCATCTGCTTGGCCTCATCGCCTACCGCCAAAACCTGTTTGCGTCCGCCAATCTCAACAATGGCCACCACGGACGGCTCATTCAGTACGACCCCCCGGCCCTTGACATAAACCAGCGTATTAGCCGTGCCGAGATCTATTGCCATATCGGCGGAAAAGAACCCTAACAGATTGGAAAACATGTTAAAACTTACCCCTATCGCAAATCATTGGCCCAATTCGATGGCTAGTCGAACCATATAGTGTAAAAAAAACTAAAATGGTTAATTTTTTGCAAAGATAGATAAGATTAACGAGGGGAATCGTTTAGCATTCAAAGAAATTGGCGGCTAAAGCCGCCAGATAAACTCACTTTTATTTCCAGTCCAGGCCTTACACCGAGGCCGTACGGGCGGCGGACAGTATTTTGTCATGTTTGACCAGCAACCGGTTAAGCGCGTTCACATAGGCCCCGGCGCTGGCGACCAGCGTATCCGAATCGGCGCCCTGCCCCGTCACGGCCTTGCCATTCTGCTCCAAACGCACGCTAACCTCGGCCTGCGCATCGGTGCCCTCGGTAACGGCATGAACCTGATAGAGCTGTAATTTCGCCTCATGCGGATAGAGCGCATGAATGGCGTTAAAAATAGCGTCCACAGGGCCATTGCCGGTAGCCGTCGTGGACAGAACATCACCATCCACATTCAGTTCCAGCGTGGCGGTCTGCGGCCCCCTGGTTCCGCACACAACCTGAAGAGAGACAAGCTTGATCTTGTCCTGGCCGCGCACCAGTGTGTCATCGATCAATGCGGCAATGTCTTCGTCATAGACCTGTTTTTTGCGGTCTGTCAGTTCCTTGAAGCGCACAAAAGCGTCTTCAATGGCGTTCTGGCCGAGCTGGTATCCCATCTCTTCGATTTTTTTGCGAAATGCATGACGCCCCGAATGCTTGCCCATTACCAGCGAGCTTTGAACCACACCCACACTTTCCGGAGTCATGATTTCATAGGTCTGGGTATTTTTCAGCATCCCGTCCTGATGAATGCCGGATTCGTGCGAAAATGCATTCTTGCCAACAATGGCCTTGTTGTATTGAACAGGAAAGCCGGTGACGGTGGAAATCATCCGCGAAGCGTTGACAAATTTCTCGCTGATCACCCCGGTCTCATAGGGCAGAAAATCATTACGGACCCGTAATGCCATAACAATTTCCTCGAGAGCGGCATTGCCCGCCCGCTCGCCCAGGCCATTGATCGTGCATTCGACCTGGCGCGCGCCATTCGCCACGGCGGCCAGCGAATTGGCAACCGCAAGCCCCAGATCATTATGGCAATGGGTGGAAAAAACCGCCTTGTCGCTATTGGCGACATTGGCAATTAACCCCGCTATCAGCTTGCCATATTCAACCGGCATGGCATAGCCAACCGTATCCGGCAGATTGATTGTTGTCGCCCCGGAACGAATGGCCGCATCAATGCAGCGGCACAGAAAATCAAATTCGGCGCGCGTCGCATCTTCGGCCGACCATTCCACATCGCCGCACAGATTACGCGCATGGGTGACAGTGCCGATAATTGTATCCAGCACCTGATCCGGCTCCATTTGCAGCTTATATTTCATATGCACCGGACTGGTGGCTATCACCGAATGGATGCGCGGGCGCTTTGCGCCTTTCAGCGCCTCCCAGGCGCGGTCAATATCCTTGATATTGGCGCGTGAGAGGCCCGCAACCACAGAATTTTTTACAATCTTGGATACTTCGCGCACGGCCTCGAAATCACCATTCGAGGCAATCGGAAAGCCCGCCTCGATAATATCAACGCCCATAGTTTCGAGCATTTCGGCAATGCGCAGTTTTTCGTCGAGGGTCATCGAGGCGCCGGGCGACTGTTCGCCGTCGCGCATCGTCGTATCGAAAATCAAAACCCGGTTTTTTGTGCTGCTTGTCATTGTCTTCTTTCCTTAAATCATATCATGTTCAGACTGGATCGGTTCCGGTGTGAATATCCCCTAAACACCCGGCCCTGATAGCCAGACGATGCCTAGGGGCGGATAAGGAGAAGAAGATTGCAAAGGCTGTAAGGACGGCAGGAGATGATTATCCCGGCGCCGACGGCAGAGCGATCGAACGGCGTCATCCCACCACGATATTCATCGCCGTGCCCGCCAAACGCCATTTCACAATACTGATTCGCCATCATGAATATTTGCCAACCGGTTACGCCGCCCTGCTACATAGACCTGACAGCAAGATTAAGCTAACAGGTTTAGGAGACCAGGCTGCACGCCCGATTTGTCCAATTTATGGAAAACTTCCCCTTCAGGCAAGGCATTTCACTGAATAGTTTAATGATATCCGGGAAAAATACTCTGTATTCGGCAATCTTTATTTCCCCTCGCCAGCCAGGCGCTGGCGGCGGTCCCGCGTCAGTTTCACCAGAAAATCCACCAGCACCCGCAGACTTGACACATGCCGGGCTTCCTTATGGGTGGCCAGCCATAATTCAACCCGGCCAACCGTTTCGGGCCCGAATAAACGTGTGAGACCGGGCGCCTGATCAGCCAGGAAACAGGGAAGCAGCGCCAAACCCACCCCGGACAAGGCCGCGGACAGGCGGACATTCGCGTCATCTGTCTGAAGGATTACCTGGCATTCTCTGGCCACGGTCTGCTGCCATTGATAGGGGGCGTCCAGGGGCTCCGCGCCGCAAATTCCGATCAGAGGCAGGCCGTTCAGCCGGTTATTTTGGTAGCCCTTATGGCGTGACAACAATTCCGGCGATGCATACAGGCCATAACCAATATCCGCCAATTTGCGCACGATCAGGTCGCCGGAAAGCTGGCGTCCATAGGACAGAGCCATATCCAGCATACCCAATTTGACCGGCACGGTACCGTGCGTCGTAAGAATCTCCACCATCAGGCCGGGGTGATTGGCACGAAACTGCCCCATGCGCGGCACGATCAAAGCGCTGCTGAGCGTCGCAGGCGCCGACATGCGCAGCACCACATCGCCGCCCTCAATGGTGGGGCCGTAAGATCTGGTAATCGACGCTATGCGTTCCTGCACCGGCTGCAAGGATTGCATCAACGACTGGCCTTCTTCGGTCAGGCGGTATCCGGTACGGTCCCGTTCAAACAGGCGCGCCCCCAAAGCCTGTTCCAAAGCCGCGATGCGACGCAAAACCGTAGAAGCATTTACCCCAAGCGACTCCGCCGCAGCCGAAAGGCTGCCCTGTTCCGAAACCGCCAGCGCATAGCGCAGATCATCCCAGTTCATGGCCATCATGCAAATAAGCAAAGATTATTTGCATATATAGGGCTAAGCCTAACCCGCTGCCAGTTAAATGATCAGACCAGACGCATCCAGGACATACAAATCAGTTAGCGGCCCTGAAAGCCTGGTTTGCGCTTTTCCATGAAGGCGCGGCGGCCTTCTTTATAATCCTCGCTTTCGAAACAGGCCTGCACCATTTGCTCGCATAAATCGCCATTAAAATCAGCCGGCTCGCGGTCAATTTCCAGCATGGCCTGTTTGGCGGCGCGGATTGTCAATGGCGCATTGGCGGCAATCATGCTGCAGATCTCACGCACTTTATATTCCAGTTCCGCTTCCATCGCTAACTGGTTGACAAGACCCATATTCAACGCCTCATCGGCGTTAAACTGACGCGCGGTAAAAAATATTTCCCGCGCAAATCCCGGTCCCACCAAATTCATCAATACTCGAATACCGCCATGCCGGTAGCCAAGGCCCAGTTTTGCAGCCGGAATGGCGAAGACGGAGCGCGGGCTGGCAATGCGCAGATCGCAACTCAGCGCAATGGCAAGGCCGCCGCCAATGCAAAAGCCATTGATCATGGCAAGTGTCGGGATCGGACAGGCCGCCAGCCGTCCATTGGCGGAATCAACCAGCTCCTCATAGGCCAATACGGCTTCGGGGGCGCCACGATGGGTTTCAAACTCGGATATATCGGCCCCGGCAACAAAAGCCTCATCGCCAGCCCCTTTCAGAACGATCGCGCGAATGGCAGGATCGGCTTCAAGCTCGTCAAGCATCAACGGCATGGCCCGCCACATATCGATGGACATGGCGTTGCGCCGTTGCGGATGATCAAGGATGATCCAGGCTAACGGCCCCTCTTTGACGAGCCGCATACGATCACTGCCATGGCTCATATAACCCCCTCTTCCCGAAATTCTGCGATGCTGGCGCTGTCATAGCCATATTCGGACAGAATTGCATCCGTATGTTCGCCCTGTGGCGGAACCGGCCCGGTGATCTGAAACGGCGTACGGCTAAGCGACACACCCTGCCCGACCAACCGGATTTCCCCCAGTTCAGGGTGCATTACGGGCACCGCCATGCCCAAATGTTTTACCTGAGGATCGTCAAATACCTGTTTGATATTATTGATAGGTCCGCTGGGAACGCCCGCCTCGTTAAAGGCCGCCACCCATTCGGCGCTGCCGCGATGAATGACAATCTCCTGAATGATAGCATTGATCGCATCGCGGTTTTTTGAGCGGGCGCGCGGCGTGGCGAAATCCGGGTTGGTCAGCAGATCGGGCCGGCCTATCACCTCGCAAAAGCGGTGATAGATCGCATCGCCGGTGGCGGCGATATTGATATGCCCATCGCTGGTTTTGAAAACGCCGGTCGGAATGCCAACCGGATGATTGTTTCCCGCCTGTGGCGGCACGACCCCATCCATCAGCCAGCGTGTGGCCTGAAAATCCAGCATCGCCACCTGGGCCTGCAACAACGAGCTTTGCACCCATTGGCCCTGTCCGGAATGTTCGCGCTCCAGCAGGGCAATCAGAATGCCTTGCGCGCAATACAGGCCCGCAGTCAGATCGGCCACTGGTATGCCCGCCCGCACAGGCCCCTGCCCCGGCAGGCCGGTGATGGACATCAGGCCGCCCATACCTTGCGCCACCTGATCAAAGCCAGCCAGATCGCCATAGGGCCCATCCTGTCCAAAACCGGAAATGCTGGCGTAAATCAGCCTCGGATTGATGTCCTTGAGGGTTTCATAGTCAATGCCCAGCCGGTGCTTGACACCGGGACGGTAATTTTCCACCAGCACATCGGCATCATTCGCCAGATGTTTCAGTATTTCCACAGCCCGGGGGTGCTTGAGATTAAGCGTCATGGCCCGCTTGTTGCGGTGGAGATTCTGAAAATCCGAGCTTTCCCGGGAGCCGCCAAGACCATCATCGACATGGGCGGTTCGCGGAGCCTCGATCTTGATCACATCGGCGCCCCAATCGGCCAATTGCCGCACCGCAGTGGGCCCGGCGCGGACGCGAGTCAGATCGAGAACCTTGAAGCGCGCAAGCGGCCCGGTCCAATTAATTTGCCCGTGGGGCATTTGTTTACTAGCCTCCGCGTTTAATATGCGTCATGCGCTATTTTTAATTTTACTGGATATCCCGCAAGGCATCGTGACAAATCAATCTCCCCCGGAATATGTGGTGACTACCGAGCCGATAAAAGATATCGGACAGCTTGGTCTGGAATGGTGTGCGCTGGAAGCGCAGTCCGTCAATCACTCTTTTTTCCTGTCCTGGCACTGGATTGGCAGCTGGCTGAGAAGTCTCCCGGAACGGATAAAGCCATTGGTCGTACGGGTACGCAATGGCGAAGCGACAGTCGGGCTGGCCATTCTTGTGCACGGTCAGACCCGGGTGCTTAAACTGATCAAGCTGCCACAAATAGCACTGAACGCCAGTGGTGAGGCCGGTCTGGACAAGATCAGCATTGAATATAACGGCTTTCTATCGGTCAATGGTCAGGAAACTCATGTGGAGCGTTCGGCGCTTGACTGGCTATTGCGGACGCACACCAATGAAAGCCTTCTGCTCCCTGCGATTGAAACCGGATCTAATCTTGTGGCGGGGATGCTTGCAAGCGCCACCGGCCGTCATGTGAAACAATTGGCTGTATTGCCGGCCCCTTATGTGGATCTTGCCGCCATCCGCAATGCCGGCGGGGACTATCTGTCGCACCTCAGCCGTAACAGCCGCCAATCGCTGCGCCGCAGCCTTCGATATTATGAAGCTGATGGCCCTTTGCAGTATCATCGTGCCAACTCGCTGGAAGAGGCGATTGATCTTTTTGCCCAGCTGGAACAGGCGCACCAGACTTATTGGCGTACACGCGGTCAGCCCGGCGCCTTTGCCGAACCTTTTTTCAGGCAATTCCATGCAGAACTGATCAGATCAGCCTTCACAGACGGACATATAGAAATGGCGGTCATAAAGGCTGGCGCCCAAATCATAGGTTATCTCTACAATTTCATTTGGCGTGACAGGATTTACGCTTATCAGAGCGGGTTTAATTATTCTGAAG
Organism: Alphaproteobacteria bacterium; assembly: GCA_023252275.1. Lineage (GTDB taxonomy): Bacteria > Pseudomonadota > Alphaproteobacteria > UBA11222 > UBA11222 > UBA11222. The sequence continues at coordinate 4,646 of JAHHGO010000043.1, read as the reverse complement.
GCCGGCTGGCCAAGCCGGGTTATGTTTCCCACTATATGGCGATCCTGTCAGCCCTCAAGAAAGGACAGAATGTTTACGATTTTATGGCAGGCAGGAGGCAACACAAAACCAGCCTGTCAACGGCCCAACAAAGTCTGGTCTGGTTACAATTACTTCCACCACTACTGTCAGTAAGACTTGAAACATGTATAAATTTTCTTACCGTTGGGATTCGCAAGCGATAGCCCTGCCAAGGCGAACAAGGCCTTTCAAGAAGCAATAAATTGATACGGAAACCCTCAGTGATCCTTAAATCGGAAAATCTGCTGTTCAATGATGACTGGCTGGCGATTAAGGGGTTGGAAGATTTACCCCCGCAACTCCTCGTCATTGTTGATACGGAAGAAGAGTTCGACTGGAATGCGCCATTTGACCGCGCTTCAACCGGGGTACAGTCGATCCGCAGACAATCGCACCTGCGGGAAATCTACCGCGGCTATGGTGTGCGGCCAACCTATGTAACAGATTATCCAGTCGCCTCACAGCCTGATGGTTATGAACCCCTTCGCGAATTACAGGATAGTGGCGAATGCCTGATCGGCGCCCATCTGCAACCCTGGGTCAATCTTCCCGATGAGGAAGAGATCAATGAATATAATTCTTATCCGGGTAATTTGCCGCCGGGCCTGGAGCGACGCAAACTTGAAGTCCTTACGGAAACGATAACGAAAAATTTTGGGCAGCGTCCAATCATATACAAAGCCGGCCGTTACGGGCTTGGACCGGAGACCTATCGCACGCTCTCACAACTTGGCTATCAAGTCGATCTGAGCCCCGTGCCTTATTATAATCTGCGTGCGGCGCATGGACCGGACTTCACTAACATTCGCCCTAATCCCTACTGGATCGGCGAAGTGGGCGGACTATTATCCATCCCATTGACACGGGATTTCTTTGGCCCACTTGCCGCCTTTGGTCCGCCACTTGACGGGTATCTGGATCGGCCCCTGCCACGCAGACTGTTTATGCGCGGCATTCTTTCCCGCATGGGCCTGCTGGAGCGCAGTACACTAACTCCCGAAGGCGTGACAGTCGAAGAATATACCAATCTTGTGGAAAATCTGATCCGGCGCGGCCACCGCATTTTCAGCCTGACCTATCACAGCCCATCTCTGGAGCCAGGACACACGCCCTATGTCCGGAACGAGGCTGATCTGGTGACATTTATCCGCAGCATAGAAACGTTCCTGCATACATTTATGAACCGCTTTGGCGGCCAGCCCACTGACCCGCTCAGCCTGCGCCAACTGCTTCTGGAACGTGCCCGGGCCACGTGAAAGTCTGAGCAAATACTATACGTCCGAACAATTCATTATAATAAATTCGCAGAATTTCAGGGTGTGGCAAGCAAAGCCGGGCTTGAATATTTTTTACAATTTCCTATTTAATTATGTTGCTTTAAGCAAAACTGCATATAAACTTTTGCCACCACGAAGACCAATAACAACAACAGGAGGAGTGGGGGCATGCCGGAATCGCAACCAGCGGATATTGGTGGCACGCTATATCAGCTTATACGCCTGATGCGCCGTTACTGGCACGACGGAGTCATTTCCACCCTGGACATGACAGCACCGCAATCTATTGTTATCGGCGGCCTTAAGGCGCTTGGCGATGGAGTCAACCAGACGGAACTTTCAAATTTTCTGGCCATTCATAAAGCCCCTCTCGCCTGCATCATCGACCAGCTTGAACAAAAGGGACTGGTGGAACGGCGGCTCGACCCCCAGGACCGAAGGGTCCGGCGGATTTTCTCCACCGACAGGGTGCGCGAAATCCATCCGCGCATGGAAATGGTTATGGATGGCCTCAATACCAGCCTGACTCATGGAATATCGCGCGATGATCTGAGAACGCTGGATCAATGTCTTGAGACCATGCGCGATAATCTTCTGGCGGGACTCGGAGAATATCGCATTACGCCAGCCATGGACGGGGAAATGTTTTAATCCCAGGCTTGCTCCAATGGGCGGCGCTGGCTATAAGGCCGGATGAAGATCATCATCTGACCAAGGGATTATAATGTTATGGCGATTGAGCGTACTTTTTCGATTATCAAACCGGATGCGACGGCCCGCAATCTGACGGGAAAGATCAATGCCATGCTGGAAGCCGCCGGCTTGCGCATTGTGGCTCAAAAACGCCTGCATATGACGCGCGCGCAGGCTGAAGGCTTTTACGCCGTTCACAAGGCCCGTCCATTTTTTGGCGAACTTTGCACCTATATGACTTCTGGTCCGGTGGTAGTGCAGGTGCTGCAGGGCGAAAACGCCATTGCGCGCAACCGCGAGGTAATGGGCGCGACAGACCCGGCCAAGGCCGCCGAAGGCACCATCCGCAAAACCTATGGCGAAGGCATTGAACGCAACTGTGTGCATGGTTCCGACGCGCCGGAAACCGCGGCGGAAGAAATCGGCTATTTCTTTTCCGGCATTGAACTGGTCGGATAATTATTCAGAAAACATAACCGACTCGCCGTCCACCCGGACCTTGCCGGCGGAAATCAGACGCAGCGCTTCGGGGTAGCAACGATGCTCGGCCTGACGAATGCGGTCATGCAGCGTTTCGCTGGTGTCGGCCACTTCGACGGGCACTTCCGCCTGAAGCAGAATCGGGCCTGCATCCATTTCCGGGCGTACAAAATGCACGGTGCAGCCGGTCTTACTCACGCCTGCCGCCAGCGCCTGCTCCACCGCGTCGATACCCTTGAATGCCGGCAGCAGCGAGGGGTGGATATTGATCAGCCGGTCCCGCCACTGATTGACAAAGCCCGCCGTCAGCAGCCGCATAAATCCGGCCAGACAGACAAATTCAACCCCTGCCGCGCGCAGGGCGGCATCAATAGCCGCATCAAAAGCCTCGCGTGAGGCATAATCCTTATGCGGAATGATCCGGGTGGGAATCCCTGCCCGTCTGGCGCGATCAAGCCCGCCCGCATCGGCGCGATTGGAAATCACCAGCACAATTTCTGCCGGAAAATCCGGCGCGGCGCAGGCGTCAATCAGCGCCTGCAAATTGGTTCCCGAACCGGAAATCAGCACACAAGTTTTGAGCCGTCCGCCTTTCATTCCTGATCAGCCAGCCGTCAGATGGGCGCGGTAAAACGTTTGGGCGCCGCCGCTTCCCGCCTTTAATATGCCGACAGGAAATACTGTTTCCCCTTCCCTGGCCAATAGTTTCATGATGGCTTCAGCCTGATCGGGGGCGGTGATAACAATCATGCCAATCCCGCAATTAAAGGTCTTCAGCATTTCAGCTTCAGAAATTTTGCCCGTGCGTTGCAGCCAGCCAAACAGCGGCGGCAGAGGCCAGCTTGCCAGATCAATCTCCGCAATCAGCCCCCTTGGCAAAATACGCGGAATATTTTCGGTTAGCCCGCCGCCGGTAATATGCGCCAGCGCCTTAACGCCGCCCTGGCGGATCGCCGCCAGACAGCTTTTGACATAGAGTTTTGTGGGAGTCAGCAGGGTAAGGCCGAGATTATGTTCCGCGGCAAACGGCGCCGGTTCTTCAAGACCTATACCGGCCTGCTCCACCAGCCGCCGCACCAGAGAGAAGCCATTTGAATGCAATCCGCTGGAGGCAATTCCCAGAATAATATCTCCGGCCAAGACATCGCCGCGCGGCAGCGCCTGCCCGCGTTCCACCGCGCCCACGGCAAAGCCCGCCAGATCAAAATCGTCATCGCGATACATGCCCGGCATTTCCGCCGTTTCGCCACCGATCAGCGCACAGCCGGATTCCCGGCAGGCCAGCGCAATACCGCTGACAATCTCGCGGCCCGCTGCGACATCCAGATGTCCGGTGGCGAAATAATCCAGGAAAAAAAGCGGTTCCGCCCCCTGCACCACCAGATCATTGACGCACATGGCCACCAGATCAATGCCGATTGTGTCATGGCGCGCCAGTTCAATGGCGATGCGCAGCTTGGTGCCCACCCCATCGGTGGCGGCTACAAGGATTGGGTCCTTAAACCCGGCGGCCTTCAGATCAAACAGCCCGCCAAAGCCGCCCAGCGATGCATCAGCGCCCGGCCGGCGGGTGGACAGCGCCAGCGGCTTGATGGCGTCCACAAAGCGGTTGCCGGCGTCAATATCGACGCCTGCATCCTTGTAGGTCTGGCCATCACCGGATTTTCCGGAAGAGTCGGGATCATTCATCGCCAACTTATACCCGCGATTGCCCGGCGGTGAAAGATGCGCATTAAAAAACGCGCGGGAAAAGCATCCCGCGCGCTGGATGGCAAGATGACCGATGGCCTTATTCGGCGGCCTGTAACAGATCCATCAGGGGCGCGCCGGGCAGCTTTTTGACTTCCGGCATCACTTCCTTTGCAAACAGGCGCATGCTGGCTTCGGCGTCCTTGTAGGGCATGCCGGCATAGCTGAACACGCCATTATAGGCGCCCGCGCCGGTGCGCGCCGTAAAGTTACGGATGCGCTCATAGCATTGTTCCGGAGTGCCATAGACCTGGATGCTCTTGAAGAACTCAATCGAGGCGTCGACATTGTTCGCCACATGCGCCTGCATGGCGCCATAGCTTTCATAGCCCTTGATGTTCTTCAGATGATCACCGGCCATTTCATAATGGTCGATCACGGTCTTGT
>JAHHGO010000042.1 GCA_023252275.1 Alphaproteobacteria bacterium | reverse complement strand
CTTGCCCGATTGCATGGCGCTGCGGGAAGGCTTGTAAATGCGTGCGACCATGGCCGTCCTGCCCTCTTCACTGTCAAATTCCTGAATGGTCGGGGCGGCGGGATTCGAACTCGCGACCCCCTGCGCCCAAGGCAGGTGCGCTACCAGACTGCGCTACGCCCCGACATTTCAGACTTTATGAACGGCTGGTGTGCCGCTGGAACGCGGAAATGCGGCAGGTCCCGCAACGTTTCGCGCCGATGTGACCGGCTTCGATCTAAAAGGCTTGAAAACCGCCCCTGAAAATGTCGCAGGACTGATTTCTCTGCACCTGGAGGCAAATGCTCCGCGGCTGGATCTTGCTTCCTTGCAGGCGCTGCTGCGCTTCGACCAGTTGCAGTTCCAGTTTTCGGGTGTACCAGTTCAGCAGCGCGGTCAATCGACCATCACGGTGCAGGACGGCCGCGCACTGGTGAAGCAGTTCGAACTCGATGGCCCGTCCACGCGCCTGGTGCTGAGCGGATCTGCTGCTCTCGCCGGAGCACGAACGCTCGACTTGCACTTGAACGGAAACACCAATGCGGAGTTGGCTTCGCTGTTCGTGACTGGAGTGCAGCTGCGTGGCGGAATCCAAATGAACGTCGCTGCCACGGGCACGATGAATGCTCCTGACTTGCAGGGCAACATCATCATGCACAACGGACAGCTTGCCATGCGTGCGCCGCGCGTTGACCTCAGCAATCTGAATTTGCGGCTGAACATGAACGGGCAGCGGGTGGACATTGCGGAACTGACAGGCTCTCTCAATGGAGGACAGTTGACCGGCAGCGGCGGGTTCAATCTCGGCAAGGCCGGACTGACTGGCTCCGACATACGCATCAATGGCAAGGAGGTGTACTTCGACTTCCAGGGACTACGCACCGTTTCCGACCTGAACCTGAATCTGCGCTCCGATCCTGAGGAGCACATTAATCTGGGCGGCGAGATTGTGATCACCGACGGATCGTTCCGGCGCGACTTGAACTTCGGAAGCGAAGCGCTTTGCGTGCTGGAGGGCGGTGGTGGAGAGATTCAGATCACTAGGAACCGCAGCGCGTTTCTGGAGCGGCTGCGTTTTCGCACGAAGCTGCGCACAACGTCACCCATCGCCCAATCACCGGCTGCGCGAAAGCGTCGATGATTCGGGCAAGCGTCAGCACGGTGCCTATGGCCGCAAGGCTTATGCCTAATTCCTGCGCATAAAATGGCGGGATATAAATATAGATGGGCACGGCAAAGGCCGCCATCGGCAGGGCCGGGATGCTGTAGGCAATATAGGCGCCCAGCCCTAGCCGGCCGGAAGGTTGTTTAAAGGGCACTTCGGATGAACTCACGCGCGGGCCAGGGTCATTTGTGCAACATCAGTATTGCCGGAGGAAAACCCGCTTTCGCAATAGGCCAGATAATATTGCCACATGCGGCGGAACCGGGTGTCAAAACCAAGCTTTTCTATCTCGGGCCATCTTGACAGGAATCTCTCATGCCAGCGGCGCAATGTATCGGCGTAATCGGGGCCAAACGAAGCCTGCTCCATCAGCCGAAGGCCGGCGCGCGAAAATTGCCGGCGCAGCACGGACGGGCTGGCCAGCATGCCGCCAGGAAATATGTAGCGCTGAATGAAATCGCGTCCGCGCCGGTAGCTGTCAAAATGCCGGTCGGCAATTGTGATCAATTGCAGGCCAGCCAGGCCGCCGGGCAACATGCTGTCGCGAAGCTTTGAAAAATAGCGCGGCCAATAGGCTTCCCCCACAGCTTCAAACATTTCTATGGATGCAATGCGGTCATATTGGAGTGACAGATCACGATAATCCTGCATGACAATTTCCACCCTCTCAGCCAATCCTTTTTCAAAGATGCGCTTTCTGGCGAATTCATACTGTTTTGGGCTGATGGTGATGCCGGTTACCCTGCATCCGATTTCACTGGCCGCAAATTCGGCGAAGCCGCCCCAGCCGCAGCCGATTTCCAGCAGCCGGTGATCCCGGCCAAGCGCGATGCGCCGCGCCAGCGCCTGATATTTATTGTGCTGCGCTTCTTCAAGGCTGTCATCCGCATGCTCGAACATGGCCGAGGAATAGGTCATGCTATGATCCAGCCAAAGGGCGTAAAATTCATTGCCGAGATCATAATGATATTCAATATTGCGCCTGGCTCCGCGTTTTGAATTCCGCTGCATAATGGAATGCTGTATCCATTCCATCAGAGCAAGCAGCCGGCTGCCGTGCGCTTTGGCGCCGATGCTGGCATTATTATTTGCGATAACGCGCAACAGAGTGCGCAGGTCGGGCGTATCCCATTGCCCGTCCATATAGGCTTCGGCAAATCCAATGCCGCCCCCCAGCAGCAGCCTTCTGGCGAAATTTTTATCCCGCACAATAATAGCGCCGGTTTCGCCGGGCGACGGGCCTTCGAACCTGAATTTGCGGCCATCCGGCACGGTGATTATCAAGGCGCCACGGGATATATGCGCCACGATCCCCAGCGCAGCCCGCATCCAGCCACCAAGGCCGGACAGGCGTGCAATATCGCGCGCCGTAAGCAATGGCGCCGTTTGAAGATCAGCCGGAATGGCGCTGGAATCTGCGGCCTTCATATCAGACAGATTCGATAACATGAGATGGCCCCTTTCATATTGCGGCGGTGGGCGTTCGGGAAACAAATTTTGCACCCTTGCGCCACAATCGCAATGCCTCATAATGAATCGCGGCCAGAATTTTTAGGGTCATTAGAGGGTAACATAGCAGGGCTATGAGCAGCGCGCGGGATCCGAACCCGCGTCTCTCGCCGGTTAGCGTGGCGATCAGCACTTCGCCATCGGGTGCATGTTCACGGATCATTACGGATAATTTTTCACCCGGTATGCGGAGCAGGAATTTATACAGCATGTTCATCTCAATGAACGGCGACACGTAAAATTCCTTGGGGCATATATGGCTGATCAATCCATCGGTATCTGCATCGCTGATTGGGATGACATAGGGATGTTTGCCGCCAAAAGTATTGCGAACTTCATAGATAATTCCGCGCAGCCCGGCCTTCGCATCGAAACAGAAAAACACGGTCAGCGGATTAAACACAAAACCCAGCATGCGCGGAAAGCACAGCATGAAAATGCGTCCATCCCCGATATCGACGCCCTTCAGCCCAAGAAGATTGACCACCCAGGGGCGCAGGCTGGAACCGTCGGCGGGGCCGTGATCCTTGTCCATCAGGCTGAACAGGTTAAATCCGTTATGCGAAAAAAAAGCGGTGCGGCTGGCCAGTTCATCCAGCGCGTCAATATCCGCAAACAGCGAAAATACCCGATAAACGAAACGGTGCCTGAACGGCCGCAGGCGGCAATGCATGACATGTCCATGATAGATTGCGGCGTCTGGTAATGGCGCGGTCAGGCTCATTCGGCGGCCTTCAGCATTGTCCGCGTTTGCGGCCTTCCCCAGGGGCGCGCAAGACCACCGATCTGTTCCGCAACAGTCAGTCCTGATTGCAACCCATCTTCATGAAAACCATAGGCCGTCCATGCGCCGCAATACCAGATATTATTGTTTCCCTGTATCAGATGCAGCCGCCGCTGCGCGCGCAGGCATTCCATGTTATATTGCACATGCTGATAGGGAATTGCTGTAAAGGTCAGATCGGGGCGTGGCGGCGCCGCGGGATTGAGCGTAATGAACAGCGGCGTTGCATCATTGATATTCTGCAGACGGTTCATCCAGTAGGTGACGGATAGGCTCTGGTTTGAGGTATCCTGCGATAAATAATTCCAGCTTGACCATACCCGCCGCCGCTTCGGCATCAGGCTGGCGTCGCGATGCACATAGGCAATGTTCGGCGCATATTTAATATGGCCCAGTATATCCTGTTCCAAAGCGCCGGGATTATCCAGCATTGCCAGCGTCTGATCGGCATGCGCCGCTATGATCACGCGATCATAGACCGCCTCATCTCCGTGGGCATCGCGCACCATTACCTTTCCGGCGGTTCTGGATATGCGAACCACGGATGAGTTGATCCGGATGCGATCCGCAAAGGGGGCGGTCAGTTTCCGGACGTATTCGCGGCTGCCGCCGCTCACGGTACGCCAGCGCGGCCTGTCTCGTGAAAGCAAAAAATGATTGTGGCAAAAGCTGACAAAACTTTCCGCCGGAAAATTCTGCATTCCGCTTCGGGGCAAGGACCAGATCGCGCCACCCATCGGAAACAGATAATTATCGCGAAAATTTTTCGAATAATTATGCTGGTTCAGATAGGCGTCAAGCGTTAAACCATCCAATGCGCCATTGGCCAGATCGCGGGGCGCGCATGTATTGAATTTCCGGATTTCAAACAGTGTGGACAAAAATTCCGGCCGCAACAGATTACGCCTCTGTGCGAAGATCGCATTCAGGCCCTGGCTGCCCCATTCGATGCTGCCGTTGCAAGTGCTGACGGCAAAGCCCATATCACTGGCTTGGCTGGCGACGCCAAGCGTTGCAAACAGCGCCTTCAAATTAGGGTAATTGTCCTCGTTGTAAACGATGAAGCCGGTATCAACGGGGATATGCGCGCCGTCATAATCTATATCGACCGTGTGGCTATGGCCGCCAATTCTGTTATCCGCTTCGTAAACGGTGATATCGTGCGCGCCATGCAGTAACCAGGCGGCGCCGAGTCCCGAAATACCCGTGCCGATAATCGCTATACGCATTATTTACTTTTCCAATTATCCCCCGAGGGGCAATTCTCTGGAGCGTTTACAGGTAAGGTTCAATCTCTTTCATATCAAGAATTCAATAATAAATTGGCACACAATAAATTGTTCAGCCTCTATTTTAAGCTCATTGCCAGCCCGGCCACGATGAAACAAACACGATCCGCCAACGCCGCAATATTCTGATGCAGGCGTCCGGCATGGTCGCGAAACGCCCGCGCCAGCGCGTTTTCGGGCACAATCCCTAGCCCGGCTTCATTGGAAATCAGAATGATGGAGCCGGAACATTCCGCAAGTGTCTGGAGAAAATCCGTACATTTGTGATCTATATCACATTCCGCATGCATCAGATTGCTCAGCCACAGGGTAAGACAATCCACTATGATCACCGTGCCGGGTTTCGCAGCTTCCCGGATTGCGCGGCTTAATTCAAGCGGCGTTTCAAGTGTCTGCCAGCGCGGCCCGCGATCCGCCTGATGGCGGGCGATGCGTGACGCCATTTCTTCGTCGCCCGCCTCACCAGTGGCGATAAATACAAGCTTCGGCGGCGTTCCATCAGCAGTGATTGCGGCTTCGGCCAGCCGCAGGGCATGGGCGCTCTTGCCGGATCTTGCGCCCCCCAGCAAAAATGTCAGGCGCGGCAATTCTGCATTGTCTGTCTTCATGCGCCTTTATGGCGCTAATCAGATCGAGCGGTCAAATCCAAAGGCTGGTGAATGCGCGCCTGCGCCTGCTCTGTTATAGCCTGCCTTGTCCGGCCCCTTATAGCTTGTCACGGGCTTGAGCCTGCGGTTCAGCTCTTCTCCTATCGCAACCACCAGCCCCTCGCTGACGGCGCGAATACGGGCGATGGCGCGGACATGCGTGACAATGCAGCCGCGGAAGGTTTCGGACGCCTGCCGCAGGGCTTCTTTCTGTCGGGGGGTTATGCCCGCCAGCAATTCCGGGCGGGCTTCTATGGCGCGCATCTCGCGCGCATACAGATTCGAAAGCCTGGTTTTTTCCGCCTCCGTCTCACGCAGGGCCGCGGCGCGCCGTGTTTTCAATAGGGCGGTTTCACGGCTGACCAATTTGGTGATCTGCCGCGTCAGGGACAGGATGGCGTCGACGCGCGCATTCAGGCTGGTTGTTCCAAGCGGATCAACCGCGGATGAATCCGGTAATAGTGTTTCTGCCAGGCTCATTTCTATACCTCCTGTAACGCGAGAATTTGGCGATAAACATGATCGGCAATGCCAATGCCGCCGCGTTTTGACAGCATGCCGGCATATTCCTGATTAAGCAGTGAACGGAACATTGCTTCGCCCTGGCCGCCGCCAAATGGGCCATCGGTTTTGATTCCAGAACTCATATGCTCCATCATCTGGGTCAGAAACATGGCTTCAAAATCATTTGCGGTTTTGCGGGCCTGTGCGTCACTTGCGTCCGATTTGTGCAATGAGTTTATGCGTTTGGTCAGCGCATCGGGTTGTCCGGCGCGCATCTGTTGCACCGCCAGCAGCCCGGCGTCCGCGCCAAAGCCGGAAATTTCCGTCATCACATCACCTCGATTTCGGCTTGCAGGGCGCCCGAAGCCTTGATGGCCTGCAGGATCGATATCATGTCGCTGGGTCCAATTCCCAGCGCGTTCAGGCCATTCACCAGCTCATCCAGGCTGATACTGTCTTTCAGCAAAGCGAGCTTCTTGTCCTCACCCTGATCCACTTCCAGCGTGGTGCGCGGCACGACCTTTGTGGTGCCGCCCTGCGAGAACGGCGCGGGCTGGCTGACCTGCGGTGTCTCGGTGACGCGGATGGTCAGGTTTCCCTGTGCGATGGCGACAGTGTTGATGCGCACATCCTTGCCCATCACAATAATGCCCGAGGCCTCGTCGATTACCACAGTGGCGGGCTGATCCGGCGTGACCTGTAACTGTTCAATGTCGGTGATGAGCGACACCATCCCGCCGGGATAATTTTCCGGTACGATCATATTGACCGTGGAAGGGTCAATCAACGAGGCGATGGGTTTGCCCATGCGGCCATTGATGGCGCCCGTGATGCGTTGCGCGGTGGTAAAGTCGGGATTGCGCAGCGACAGTTTGATGGCCGCCATCGAAGCCAGGGCGAAATCAATGCTGCGCTCCACGATGGCGCCGTTGGCGATCTTGCCATTGGTGGGCACGCCCTTGGTGATTTTTGCGCCCTGTCCGCCGCCGGAAAAGCCGCCAACCGAAACCGGCCCCTGCGCCACGGCATAGACCTCGCTGTCCGCGCCCATAAGCGGCGTAACCAGCAACATGCCGCCACGCAGGCTTTTCGCGTCACCCATTGCGCTGATGGCGACATCCACATTGGTGCCCTGTGCGGCAAAGGGCGGCAGATTTGCCGTCACCATCACGGCGGCGATATTATTGGTGTTCAGCGTCGCGCCGCGGGTGTTTACCCCCAGCCGTTCCAGCATGGATTCCAGGCTCTGGCGGGTAAAGGGCGCGTTTCGCAGCGAATCGCCGGTGCCGTTCAGGCCGACAACAAGGCCATAGCCGATCAGCATATTGCTGCGCACACCCTCAAAATCGACCACATCCTTGATGCGTGAGGCCATGGCCGGGCGCGGCAAAATCAGGCTCAGAACAAGGCTTGCGCACAACAGCGCCTGTCCGAAGGATCGCAGGCATGCAGTCACGCGGGCTGGTAATGAATATTTTAAGAGTGAACCGGACATAATGATTTCCCTGAGGGGCCACGGATCTTCTGCCGGGCGAGATGGCATAAGCGAAAACCGTGCCACTCTAAATAATTGAAAAATAAGGGTAATTTTTGTGGTATAAGGGGCCGGGCGGCAATTCTTGCCGCTGAAATGGCATAAATACCGGTTTCAGCGCTTATGCGGGTCTGGTTTCAGATTTTATTAAGCATAAAACCCTAAATTCCGCTTGAGAGGCAGGCGTCAGCATGAAAATCAGCGGCACAGGCAATATCGAAACCCCATCCGTACGGCGCAAGCCCGGCGCGCGCCCGGGCGCAAGTGCGGGCTTTTCGGTGGATCAGGCCGATGGCCCTGGCGATTCCCGCCCGGTAACAGGGGCCGCTCCGGTCCCGGTGATTGGCTCTCTTCTCTCCATTCAGGAAGTCGACGATGAGGGGAAGGGCCGCTCGCAAGGTCTTAATCGGGCTGAGGAAATGCTTGATCTTCTGGATGCGGTAAGGCATGGACTGCTGATCGGGATCCTGCCGGAAGGAAAATTGCGTCGACTTCTTGTTCTTAGCGGTGTAAAGCGCGAAGGATTCATTGATCCGAAGCTGGGTCTTATACTATCGGATATTGAGCTTCGGGCAAAAGTCGAACTGGCCAAGCTGGAAATGTCCAGGATTGCATTTTAGGGGCAGGGGGCTGGACCATAGTTTTGCCGGTTTTTGTTTGAGTATTGGCGGTTAGTGAAATTTTTAATTTTTAATGACACTGGTTGATAAGGTATTCGGGTAAACCTATACTCGCGCCGATTTTCCAACTGGAGTTTCAGGAGCAGGGATATGGCGACCAAGCTTTCTCCCAATTATCGTCCCAAAGAGAGCGAGCCGTTCATGAATCCGCGGCAAAAGGAATATTTCCGCCTTAAGCTGCTGAAATGGAAAGAGGACATCCTGCTTGAGAGCAAGGAAACCCTCAAAAACCTGCAAAATGAAAGCACCCAGCACCCCGATCTGGCGGATCGCGCCTCCGATGAAACCGACCGCTCGATTGAATTACGCACCCGTGACCGGCAGCGCAAGCTGATCTCCAAAATTGATGCCGCGCTGAAGCGGCTGGATGATGGCAGCTATGGCTATTGCGAGGAAACCGGTGAACCCATCAGCCTGCGCCGGCTGGATGCGCGCCCTGTCGCCACCCTCAGCATCGAGGCCCAGGAACGTCACGAAAGACGCGAAAAAATTCATCGCGACGATTAGGGCTGCGCTTGGCCCATTTCCGTTCTGGCAAATTTGACCGCCCCTGCCTATCATATGCGGGAATAATAACCGCAGCAGGAGGTCCGCACCATGATTGACGTCTATTTCTGGCCGACACCAAATGGGCGCAAGATCACCATCATGCTTGAAGAATGCGGCATGCCTTACAAGATTGTCCCCGTCGATATTGGCGGCGGCGATCAGTTCAAGGTCGATTTTCTGCGCATCTGCCCGAACAATCGCATGCCCGCCATTGTCGATCATGAGCCGCTGGGCGGTGGCAAGCCGATCTCGATTTTCGAATCCGGCGCGATCATGGAATATCTGGCGGAAAAATCCGGTAAATTCCTGCCGAAAGATCCGGCCGGCAAATATGCCGTGCTGCAATGGGTGCATTGGCAGATGGCCAATCTAGGGCCGATGATGGGCAACGCCAATCATTTCAAAAATTACGCCCCGAATATCACCGATGATCCCTCCAAGCTTGAATATGGCCAACGCCGCTTCATCGGCGAGGTCGACCGTCTGGCGGGGGTCATGGACACCCAGCTTTCGATCCATCAATATCTTGCGGGCTCCGAATATTCCATCGCCGACATGATCACCTGGCCCTGGGCGATGTTCGTAAACCGCCTGGCAACGCCGGATAAAGATGGCTACAACTGGAATGACTATCCAAATGTAAAACGCTGGGTGGATGAGGTCGGCGCGCGCGAAGCCGTAAAACGCGGCCAGGCGGCGGGCGGCGATCTGGGCAAGGAGAAATTCAGCAAGGAAGAAGAATTAAGACGCCGCAATCTGCTGTTCAACCAGACCAACGCCTCGGTGCGCGCCGCGCGCGAAGCGGCGCTCAAAGCCTAAACGCTTTTATACGCAACAATTGGCAGGTAAGGGGACTGGTTAGTTTTCGCGTGTTACGACCACTGCCGCACGCGGCCGGTGTCTACATGCACAAAACCCGATGCCGGATAATAGCCAACGCCACCGGCGCGCAAACTCAGGGCAGCGCTGCGCAGATGAGAAAGCTTGCAACCCGGCAAAGCGATGTCGATGGCCTTGCCGCTCATATGCAGGCTGCGATTGGCGACGCCGCCGCTAAGTGCCCGCAGTTTTGCATTGGATGCTGGCGAACGGTAGCCCGAGATCACCTGAAAGGCTTCCCGGGTTTCGATCTTGCGCTGAAGGGCATGCAGAAGATTTAACAAACCTGGATCAATCTGGCTGATCTCGTCGGTGCGATGGTCGCGCAGTACCCGGTTGATCTGTGTTAGCGCCTCCGGAATGAACTGCCCTTCGGCCCAGAATTCCGTTTTCAGATTTTCCCCGGTATGCAGATTATGAAACGAAAGTATTTTTGAAGGGCTCAATGCGTTGGCAAAGGCGCGGCCCGACAGCAGGCTTAGCGCGCATGCGCCGCCCAGCCCGAGAAGGCGGCGCCGGTTAACAGGCAAGCTGCTGGCCTGTAAGAGTTTCTCTGCTGGTTTGGGCATGCTTTCCTTCGGTTAGGCGGGGAATGTCCCCATAGCAGGACATTATCCTACGGGCTTATTAACCGGAAGTTACTGCGCCGCGTCAAGATTTAATGCCCCGCGCAACAGGGCGTCCCGGCCATATATGTCATCCCGGAACTGCAAAACCCCTGCGCTGTCCACCCAGGCGGTATGGTAAATAATGTGAATGGGCAATGGCTTGGCAAGTTTAACAATCTGGGTTTTGGCGCTTGTCATGGCTTCCGTCAGGCGGGCGGGCGGCCAGTCAGCATCATTTTCCAGGGCAAACAGCGCCAATTCGGCTACTTTTGCGACGCGTATGCAGCCGGAACTGAAGCCGCGGCTTGGCTTGCTGAACAATTCCCGGGCCGGTGTGTCATGCAGATAAATTCCAAAACTGTTGGTGAGCGAAAAACGCACCCCGCCCAGCGCATTAAGAGGCCCCGGGTCCTGGCGCAGGCGGAAGCTTAAATTGCGTTCGGTGACACTGCGCCAATTAATGGCGCCGGGATCCAGTTCTCTGGCATTCGCGTTCCAGCCCTCAAAGACACGAAACCCCTGCTGTTTGAGATAGGCGGGATTGGCTTTGATTTTTGGCAGCACATCCAGTTTGGCGAGGCGCGGCGGCGGCGTCCAGGTTGGCGACAATACAAGATTGACGATCTGATCGCTGAAAACCGGTGTGCGGCGATAGGATCGCCCAACCACAACAGGACTGCGGATGACAATTTCTCCATGATCCACGGCAATCAGTTCGAAGCTGGCTATATTCACCAGCACAAAGCGCGGACCAAAATCTTCCTCCAGCCAGCGTAGCCGATCCATATTCAGAATGATCTGTTTGATGCGCCCGGATGGATGCACATTCAGCGCGCGGCGCGTGGCGTGGCCAACCACACCATCGACAGCCAGCCCATGCCTGGCCTGAAACGCCCTCACCGCAGCCGCAAGCGCAGCATCGAAAGAAACTGTATAGGGCAAGCCGCTTTGCAGATCGCCCAGCAGTGTCAATTGCTGACGTAAAATGGCAATGTCCGCTGCCTGCATCCCCATTTCCAGTTTGGGGCCATCCGGCAATTCAGGCCATACGCCGGTTGCGGCCAGCAGCCGCATTCGCGCCAGCGCCTCACGCAATTGCGCATAGCCGGGCGTGACCGGCGCCAGCCCGTGCAGCCAGGCTGAAAAATCACCTGCCGCCATTCCTGTGTTCAGGGCATTTACCGGATCTATATAGCCGGGCGAAACATGCAGTTCCGGATCAATTTCATGCGGCCTGCGCCGGCCATTGCTAATGTCCGTGATATAACGCAGCAAAGCCGCTGACAGCAGCACATCCGCTTCTGCAATACTGCGCGCGGGGGGCTTGCCCGATGGCAAGGGCCGCAGCCCGGCGGAATAATCAATCCGGCGCAATCCCTCCTGCTCCGCATTCGCCACTATGCGCTGCGCGATAATGGCTTTTTCGCGCCAGTCCCGGCCTGTCCACCATACGGGCGCGCTCTGGCGCCGGGCGTAAAATCGCCTGGCCATATCCATATGCGCCGGCGAAAAATCATGCCGGAGAGGGACGCCGGTGGCGAACAGTGCGCCGATTTCACGCGCCACCGGATCCGGCTCTGCATGGGAGCGGTGCGGTGCAACAGTTGCTGCGAACAGCGCGATAAGCAGCGCATAAACAAAGTTCATCAATCAGCCAGCAGGCAAAGGCTGACGGGAAACCAGAATAATAAAGGCGTCAGCTTAATCATTACCCGCGTCGACGCCGCATTTTTAGGGCGGCAAAGCCCGTCCCTGCGGCGTTGACGATCATTTTTCATGCGTCTGTTCAGCCTGCCTTGATCTCGATCTTTTTCTCCGGCTTTACGGCTTCGGGTTTTTTGGGAAGCGTTACGGTAAGCACGCCCTTGTTAAAGCTCGCATCGATCTTGTCGACATTGACTTCATCGGGAAGGGCGAAGCTGCGCTCGAAGGCGCCAAAGCTGCGCTCATGCAGATAGTAATCCTTTTTCTTTTCCTCCTTCTCGTCCCGCTTTTCTCCCTTGATGATCAGGCTGCCATTGACGAGTTTCACTTCAATGTTTTTTTCATCCATGCCGGGCAATTCCGCGATGACCTGATAGGCGTCATTCTTGTCCACAATGTCCACCGCCGGGGTGGCGCCCCAGCTAAGCCCGCGCCGCAGCAGCGGCTCAATGTCATGGAACGAGCGGCGGAAGGGCGCGCGCCAGAAATCCCGGTCAAAATCCTCGAACAGCCGGTCAACCTCGCGGCGCAAATTCTCCACTGGCCGCCAGGCATGCTTTCCGGCGGTTTTTTCTTCCGCGTGGACAGGCAGTTTTGTCGATGTTTCGGTCATAGCCGTACCTCCTGATAGAGTGAATGAGAAATCACATATAGGCAGTGCGGGCGGCGTCTGCATTGATCCGCGTCAAATCCATAAATTCAGACGGCGTGGTTATTGCCGGCCGGATGCACAATGCTCGCCTGCAACCCTTTCTCGCCAAGCTCGGTGGTAAAACGAACTTTCTGCCCGACTTGCAGTTTCTCGAACTTTTCACCATCAACGCTGTTGCGGTGAAAATAAACCTCGTCACCCTCCGGGGTTTCGATGAAGCCATAGCCTTCATAATGGAACAGGCGGGCGATCCGGCCCTGGGGCGGGGCTTCATGCGTCTTGACGGTTCCCTCCATCTTGCGGTCTATGTCCTGCAACTGGCGGCGCGCCGCCGCAAAGGCGTCACGAATGGCCACATAGATATCTTCATGGGCATGATCACTGGCCGGATTACGCCGTACGCTGACCTCGCCGCCGCCCGGTATAACCAGATAAATTCTGACCTCGAACAGGCCGCCATGCCGTTTGTGCTTGCCGGGGGCCTTGACCGCGACGCGGCACGATGTGATGCGGTCATGAAACCGCTCCAGACGGCCGATTTCCTTCTCGATACGCGCACGCACCGCGTCAGAGGGATCCATGCCTTCAAAGGTGATTTCAAAAGGGATTTGCATTGTGATCTCCCGGTTACCTTACTCGTTTGGCTGTTTGCCCTGCAATTCCATCACCCGCTTGCGCAGCGCTTCAATTTCCTTCTGCATGCTCTGTACTTCCTGAGAGTGCATCATCATGCCGCCCTGAGCATTGCCTGGGCCGCCGCCATGCCACATGCCGCGCATGGGCGTCATTTTTCCATCCTTCATGATGTCCCAGCAGGGATAGACAGGCGTGTCTGGCGGCGGAGCCGTATCTGCGGCTTTGGAGCCAAAGGGGGAGGCCAGCATAGCGCCCGCCGCCAGTATTTTAAGAAAGCGGTTCATTCTGATTCCTCTCTTCACAAGCCGGTATTGTTAAATACAACAGACGGCATTCGACCACCGAATGACCTGACCGGCTTTGATTTCAATCAATGTCCATTTGCATGAATTTCTTCAGGGTCAATACGAGGTCCCGGCCAATGGATTGATGGCAATCAATTCCCTGCAGACAATAAATTAAAATTGACTGACCCTTCCGTGCGGGTGCAGACTATTAGCGCAGGCTGAAAATCAGACCCTTGGGGGATGAAAATGATTGCCGCATTGGATACGCTCAGGGCGCTTCCGCTGTTTTCGGACATCAGCAAGGCTGAAGGCGATCTGCTTGTTCGCAACAGCCGGATAGTGACCTGTAAACGCGGGCAGTTTCTGTTTATGCACGGGGACAGGATTACGCATTTTTACGTGATCTGCCGGGGCGCCATGCAAGTTTTCCGTGAAACGCCGGGCGGGCATGAGGTCACCAATGACATTCTGATCGCCGGGGACAGCATCAACGCCGATGAAGTGGTTGCCCGCCAGGATCTGCATCAGGTGAATGCGCGCGCGGTGGAGGAGTGTTCCCTGCTGGAAATACCCGTTTCCTGGATGCGGGAACATCTTACGGATTTTGATCATATGGCCGGAAAGCTGCTGGCCAGTCTCGCTAACAGGCTGCACAGCATGCAGATTGAGGCGGAACAGCTGACCACCATGTCGGCGTCGCAGATGGTGGCGTGCTATCTGCAAAAACTCTGTGTGCTGTATAATTTCGATCCGCGCGGATTTGAACTGCCCTACACCAAAACCCTGATCGCCTCGCGTCTGCGCATTGAAAAGGAAACCTTTTCACGCACGCTGCAAACTCTGCGCGAACAGGGAATTACGGTTTCCGGCACGCGCGTCTCCATTATGGACGCGCGCAAGGCCGGTAATTTTGTATGCGGTGAATGCTCGGTGGCAGAAGAATGCGGAACGCACCGCCTTCTGCATGGGAAGCTGGACAAGCAGGCCGGGTACGGAACATAAATTTACACCACGGCGCATTTATTTCCAGCAGACCAGTTCTGGCGGCTTACGCGGCGGCGGCGGCGGCATGCCCGCCGGATGGCCAAGCAGAATTGGCGCATAGGCCGTCATTTCCGCGGGTATATCCAGCAGCCGTTTCCATTCGGGCGAATTGAGCGCGGGAACCGCAAGGCCAATGACGCAGGTTCCAAGCCCGGCGGCGCATGCGGCCAGCATCAGATTTTCAGCCGCCAGCCAGCAATCTGCGGCCACAAACGGCCCCAGCGGCTTGCCATAAATGACGATCAGCGCACCCGCATTATAGAAAACATTAAAGGCCGGATCGCTGATAAGATTCACGGATCGTCTGGCCAGTCCGGAGGGGTCTTCGCCTTGCGCCTGCAGCCAGACTGTCTGCTTTGCGGTTTCGGACAGGCGGTCCAGCAGATTGCGATCCTGAATAACCGCGAAAGCCCATGGCTGCTCATGCATGGCGGTTGGGGCCTGCACGGCGGCATAGAGCAGCACATGAAGGGTGGCTTCGCTAAGTTGCCCGGGAGCGTAATCGCGAACCGACCGGCGCTGATAAATCGCATCCATAACGCTAATCGGTTCATTGGGCAGATGGGACATGGCCGGTATCTTGTTCACTTTTTCCACAGTCAATGCGACAGCAGCAAAGGAATATCCGTGTTTTTGAGCATATATTCCGTGAAGCCGCCCAAAAACATTTCGCGCAGCCTGCTATGTCCATAAGCGCCCATCACCAGCAGATCGGTTTTCAGTTCTCTGGCCTGTTCCAGCACCATTTCGGCTGGATTGTGGCGTCCGTGATCCACAGCGATAATCTCGGTTTGCAGTCCATGCGATTTAAGATAATCCATCAATTTGATCTCACCGGCCAGATCGGGCGCCTCGCCATGGCGCCGCGCGGTCAACACATGAAAATTCTCGGCCATCGCCAATAAGGGCATGGCGCCCCACATCGCGCGCGCCGCCTCCAGACTGCCATCCCATGCCAGCGCAGCGGTTTTATCCCGCCACTGCCGGGGCTGATCGCCTTTCGTCCCGGGTATCATCAACACGGGGCGGCCGGTGTTGAACAGGGCCGAAGTAAGAATATCATTTTGATTGACGTTATGCTTATCAGCAGACTGGCTGATTATAATCAGATCGCTCAGGCGTCCCTCTGACGCCACGATCCCGTCTACAATGCCGGTAAGATGCAGAAACTGCGCCGAAGCATGATGCGCGGGCATCTCTGCCGCATCCAGCGGGATATTATGCTTTTGCGCAAATAATTTGACATATCGCTTTGCAGCAGCAAGCCGCTCCGCGTTTTTCTTTTCAAGGGCGATCATGATCGTGCCGGCGGTTGCAATCTCTCCGCCAAACGCCGCCATATATGCGCTCGGGTCCGGGGAAATATGCAGCACCCTGACATGCGCCGAATGGGATTGCGCCAATGCCATCGCACTGTTCAGGGCGTCTTGTTCGTGCGGCTGGCCGCCGAAAACGCAAAGAATGGATTTGATGCTCATGGCGGGTGCTCCTCTGTTGCGGTGCAGGCTAGCCGCCAGAGGGGGCCGATGCTTTGATTTCAGTCAAATGCTGAGAGATTTCAGGTTTTTTCATGTGTGGCTAGAGCAATATGCGATCAGCCTGAACACAAAGTGCTTCAAGCTGACCGCATGCTGCCGGTATCAATTTCCCTTTACCTGAATGCGTTTCACCTTAGCCTTGGATTCCTGCGTTCTCGGCAGGCGGATCGTCAGTACGCCATGCTGGAAGTTGGCATCCGCTTTATCTGTATCGACGCCTGGGGGCAGGGGAATCATACGATGGAACGCTCCGTACGAACGCTCAGACATATAATACCCTCGTTTTTTCTCCTCTTTCTCCTCTTTTTTCTCACCACGGATGGTAAGAACATCATCGGTGAGATTCACCTCAATATTCTTTTCATCGAGACCAGGCAATTCAACCGCAATTTCGACCTCCTCGTCTGTTTCCGAAACATCTGTTCGCGGAGCGCCCGCCGTTAGAAAACCATTTGAAACGGAAAATGGACGATCGAATCGGCTCCAAAAGTCGTCGAACACACGGTTGATATCGCGCTGCAAACTCTGCAACGGACTCTCTTCAGCCTCGTTTTTTTGTGTAATCGCCTGTTTGTTGCGGTTCCATGGTATCAAGTCTCTGATTTGCATCCTCAGCCTCCAGATTGATTCTCCTGTGAGTCATCTCACCTCAAGCGGTTTTGACCTGAATTTTCTTTGTCTTCGCCCGCTCGGCTTTAGGCAGTTTAAGCGTTAACACGCCATCTTTATGGTTTGCCTCAATGTGGTCCTGATCGATGTCCTCCGACAACGTGAAGGCTCGCTCATAGTTTCCTTCTCCGTATTCGGAGTATATCGCCCGGTAGCCTTCGGGACGCTCTACACCCAGCCGCCCGCGTATGGTCAAAACACGCTGCTCCAGGGTGACATCAACATCACCTGGAGCGACGCCAGGCATATCTGTCACTAGCACGATGTGATTTTCATCTTCGTAGATGTCGGAGTTGGGCCGATAGACGTTCGTGGCGCGCGTAGAGTGAGCGGCTTGACCACGAGCGAAATCTCGAGTTGGAAGTTTGGTGATTTCCTGTGCCATTTCTTATTCTCCAATTGCATTGAATTAACGGGTCTTGACCTGGATCTTCCGAGGCAGGTCGGCTTGCGGGCGATGCATCTCGACCTCCAGCACACCGTTCGTGCAGTGTGCTTCAACGTGATCCGGATCCACCCGAAACGGCAACTCAATCGTGCGCGAGAACGCCCCCAAAGGACGCTCGCGGCGCCGCCAGGCCACCTGGTTATCATTGGCCGCGAATACGCGATTGCCGCTGACGGTAAGCGTGTCTTCGGCGATCGAGATATCGATATCTTCGCTCGACAAACCTGGCAATTCAGTCGTTACCACCACACTATTGTCGCCGAGCCAAATGTTCACAGGTGGATAAGCCCGCGCTAAGGAAACGGCGCCCGCGCCATTAAGCAATTGGTTCATTTCCGACCTTAACCTCTGCATTTCCCCGAAAGGATCCCAGCCAGAGCGGTCCCATGATGATAAAAGCATTTTGCAACCTCCATTCTAATGTTCCTATTTGGTCTCTCGAGAGATCGCCCTGGAGCCGGCGAGGCACGAGCCTGAGCTTAGCTCCCCAAAAGGGGCTATTCCGCGAGTTCCTCATATTGCGGGAATGGAGCTGCCGGGGCCCGGCATCGGGCGCTGGAAGGCAGAATTGAGATCGGCCCGGACTCGCGCGCCGCCGGGGCGAACTGAGCCCCATACAGAGATGACTCGGCGCACATCCTTCCGCCGCGGAGCGACACGGCCTTTCGCCTGATCACTGGGATCCAGGCTCACCATTCTTTCCTTCGGGATCCGTCAGCGGCATCCCACGAGCATCATTTGGAGGCCTCCGGCGCGGTTTCAAGACCTATCGCGCAGTTTCACCTTTAAAAATTTTTTCGTCGGCATGCGCGACCACCTCGCCGGCTCAAATCTCCACATCCACATTAATGCAACGTCAGCACCTCAATCTCGCCGGAAGTGTAGATCCTGCTCAGCGCTTTTTTACAGTGAAAATGGTGCTGCTCATGTTTTTATTGTTCCTCATGTCCGGGAAACGCCAGCAGCGGTTTTTATGCGTCGGCCTTCAGCCTGATCACGTCAGGATGCGCGCGGACATATTCCAGCGCATAGGCCAGTTCGCCCCTGGATTCCGCATGCACCATAAATAGCGGAATTCCGGTTTCGACCTGTGCGCCAAGCGGGGTGTGAAATTCAAGCCCTGCCGCCTTGGCGTTCGGCGCACCGGCGTGCTTGGCGATTTTCTCCAGCACACGATTATCAATATTGGCCACCATGCCCGCATGCGCCGCCAGTATGGGATGCGTGTGGGCCGCGCGTGGCGGTTGCCGCGCGGATATCGCGGCAACCCTGGGCGCTCCACGCGCGAGCACGCCCGCAGAGAACCAAGCGTAACCATCTGCAATATGAATCTGGTAGCGGAGGAGGGATTCGAACCCCCGACACGCGGATTATGATTCCGCTGCTCTAACCAACTGAGCTACTCCGCCGCGCTAACGTCGATTTACGCCAATATGTCTGGCATAAGCTGCGGCT
>JAHHGO010000041.1 GCA_023252275.1 Alphaproteobacteria bacterium | reverse complement strand
CTTTAGGCCGTCTGCCTTTCGGCCCCCTCCTGTAACGGGAGGGGGCCGAATTGTTTTAACAGGGCTGAAAAAATCCGGGCGCGGGCTTATCGCATTCGGCGGCTAATCGACGCCAAACACCCTGGCATCGCCATGCGGATTTTCCGTGGCGATTTCCAGAACGGTAAAGGGTCCGGTTTTTTCACCGGACATGCCGGGTGACCCCATTGGCATACCGGGCAATGAAATGCCCCTGATAGTGGGGCGCTCGCCCAGAAGCCGGTTGATCATCGCAGCCGGCACATGCCCTTCAACCACATAGCCATCAATCAGCGTCATGTGGCAGCCCGCCATTTCCTCCGGAACGCCCTGTTCGGCGCGCAGCTGCGGCAGTTCTTCGGTTGGGACAATTTTAATTTCAAAGCCGTTCTGGCGCAGATATTTGGCGTAATCTTCACAGCAGCCGCAATCGGGATCCTTGTACAGGGTTCCGGTTTTGGCGGCGTCATCGGCCAGTGCGCGCAGCGGCAGCAACAGCAGGACGGAAAAAATTATAATTTTCATTGGCGGCATGGCATGAAGTTAATCACGCACCGCGAGCCCAGCAAAGCGGATTCTGGCCCCTAAACTTGTTGTGAATGCATGCGACTACAGATTTCAGGCGTTTCCGTCCGGCTGGCCTTTTATTATTTCGCGATTTTCATTGTTGCGGGGGTGCATCTGCCGTTCTGGCCGGTATGGCTGACAGCGCGCGGGCTGAGCGCCAGCGATATTGGCCTGCTGACCGGGGCCGCGATGCTGCTGCGCGTGCTGACCGGGCCGCTGATCGCCTTTGCCTCGGATCGCGCCGGGCGGCATCGTGTCCAGATCATTGTGTTTTCGGCTTTGCTCGGACTCAGCTTTGCGCTGTTCTCGCTGGTGGAGGCGTTCTTTGCCATATTCCTTGTCACCCTGCTGACCAGTACGCTCATTCCGGCCATCATGCCGCTGATAGATACGGTGACGCTGGCGAAGGCCGCCACGGGGCGCGTCGATTATGGCCGGGTGCGGCTGTGGGGATCGATCAGTTTTATCGCCGCCAGCTCTCTGGCGGGGGCCATGCTGTCGCAATTGGGGCAGGGCATGATCCTGCCCATGATCCTGGCCGGCTGCGGCATTACCGTGGTGGCGGCCCTGCTGCTGCCGGGGGATGCGGCGCCTGTGCATATAAACCGGCCGCGCGCGACCTGGCGCGCCGCGCTGCAGCTTTTGCGGCATCGCAATTTTCTGCTGTTTATGGCGGCGGGCGCGCTCATTCAGGCCGCGCATGCGGTCTATTATACGTTTGGTACGCTCAACTGGCAGCGGCTTGGGCTGGACGGCGCCCTGATCGGCGCGCTGTGGGCGCTCGGGGTGGTTGCGGAAATCATCCTGTTTGCCTTTTCGGGCCGGGTTGCGGCGCGTTTTGGTCCCGCCAGCCTGCTGGCCATCGGGGGCGCGGCGGGCGTGCTGCGCTGGACCCTGACAGCGTTTAATCCCGGCATCTGGCTGCTGGCGCTGCTGCAATGCCTGCATGCCTTTACCTTCGGGGCTACGCATCTGGCCGCGATGCAGTTCATCACCCGCGCCGCGCCCGCGCATCTGGCGGTAACGGCGCAGGGCGTCTATGCCGCCATTTCAACCGGCATTGTGATTGGCGGGGTGACCTATGCTTCGGGCTTTGCCTATGCGGCGTTTGGCGGGCTGGCCTTTCTCGGCATGGCGGCGCTGTGCGCGCTGGGCGTGCTGTGCGCCTGGCGGCTGCGGGCCAACTGGGCGGGCGGGGAATTGTCGTAATCAAGCCCCAGCTAGTGGGGCTTGATTTTACGCGCAGTGGAATAAATCTAGGCGGCCCATTTGCCGTTGAGATATTCGCCGATACGTTCCAGCGCCTTGACGCCTTCCGGCAGCACCGGATGGAACAGATGCCAGACATGGATCATTTCGGGCCAGACTTCCAGCGTCACATCGACGCCCGCCGCCTTGGCGTTTTTTTCCAGGGTGCGGCTGTCATCCAGCAGGGTTTCATGATCGCCGACCTGGATCAGCATGGGCGGCAGCCCGCGCAGATCCGCAAACAGCGGCGAGGCCAGCGGCGTTTTGGCGTCCTTGCCATTCAGATATAGCGTGCCCATGGCCATCAGGCCGGCTTTCTGCACCATCGGGTCCTTGTCGGCGCGCGTGGTCATGGTTTCGGAATTGCCGGTTAAATCCGTCCACGGACTAAGCATCGCCACCGCCTTTGGCAGCGCCACATCGGCGTCGCGCAGCGCCACCGAGGTTGCAAGCGTCAATCCGCCGCCCGCGCTGTCGCCGGAAATGGCCAGCTTCGATGCGGACAGGCCCTGCGCCAGCAGCCAGCGATACGCCTTGACGGCATCCTCGACGGCGGCGGGAAAGGGCGCCTCGGGCGCCATGCGGTAATCGATCACCAGCACCCGCGCCTTGCTGGTTTCCGACAGCTTGGCCGCCAGCGAGCGGTGCGTGACGGGCGAGCCGATCACATAGCCGCCGCCATGGAGATACAGGATCGCATGATCGGCGCGCGCGCCGGGCGCCTCGACCCATTCCGCCGCAATGCCATCCGCCCTGAGCGGCGTAACCTTGGTATTGGGCGGCACCGGCATCATGCCCATCGAGGCTTCGAACGAGGCGCGCTGCTCCTGAATTGTGGCGTTGGGTTTGGCGACGATGCCGCGGATCATATCCACGACCATCTTCAGTTCATTACCGGCCATGTGATGTTCCTTCTGTGAGAGGTTTGTATACGGACATTAAATCACATGCCCCATTTGCCGCGCAGATATTCACCGATGCGCTCAATGCCCTGCTTGCCTTCGTCCAGCATCGGATGGAAGGCGTGCCAGACATGGATCATCTTGGGCCAGACCTCCAGCGTGCTGTCGACGCCGCAGGCCCTGGCCTTGTCATGCAGGCGGATGGAATCATCCAGCAGCACTTCCGCGTCGCCCACATGAATGAGCAGCGGCGGCAGGCCGGTCAGATCGGCGAAATTGGGCGAGGCGAGCGGATGCACCACATTGGCGCCCTGCAGATAGAGGTTGGTCATCCCGTCCAGTCCGTCGCCGCCGATCATCGGGTCGGCTTCGGCCCGCGTCTTGTAGCTGGGATTGGTGCAGGTCAGATCCGACCAGGGGCTGATCAGAATGCCCGCCCCCGGCATCGGGGATTTTTCATCGCGCAGCGCCACCAGGGTTGCCGCGGTCAGGCCGCCGCCCGCGCTGTCGCCGCCAATGGCGGTTTTGCCGGGCGCATAGCCCTGCGCCAGCAGAAATTTGAACCCGGCCACGCCATCTTCGACGGCGGCGGGAAATTTGTTTTCCGGCGCCAGCCGGTAATCCAGCAGCAGCACGGCCGCCTTGGCTGCGCGTGAAATCTCCCCGGCCAGCGAACGGTGGCTGTTGATCGAACCCATCACATATCCGCCGCCATGCAGATACAGGATTGCATAGCCATCCTTCACGCCGGGCGCCCTGATCCATTCCGCGTCACGGCCGGCAACAGTCAGCTTTTCCACCTTGATGTCATCAGCGGCCGGAAATGAGGTTTTTTCCATTCCGGCGCGGCGCTGCGCCATGGTGATCTTGCCGCCGCCCGATCCCCCGCCGCTGGCGGCGGCGGCGGCGTTTCTGCGCATGATGCTGACCAGTTTCTCAATTGGCATCGCCATTGTCTGTTCCTTCCCTGCTATTGGTTTTATTCTGCCCCTATCTTTGACCGGACAGGGGCATATATGCAACAGTGAACTGAGTGCAAGTCAGAGAGGATTTAGCGGAAAATGGCGGTTTACCGGTTGGGCGAAGATGGCCTGGAAACAGAAAATGGCGAATTCTGGATTGCGCCCAATGCCCAGGTGATGGGCAAGGTGGTCCTGAAAAACAATGCCAGCGTGTGGTTTGGCGCGGTGCTGCGCGGCGATAATGAGCCCATTACCATCGGTGAAAATTCCAATGTGCAGGACAATGCGGTGTTGCATACCGGCATGGGCGACCCGTGCACGGTAGGGCGCAATGTCACTGTCGGGCATATGGCGATGCTGCATGGCTGCGTCATTGGCGATAATTGCCTGATCGGCATTGGCAGCGTCATTCTGGATGGCGCGCGCATTGGCAATAATTGTCTGATCGGCTCCGGGGCGCTGATCGGGCCGGGCAAGGTCATTGCCGATAATTCCGTTGTGCTGGGCGCGCCGGGCAAGGTGATCCGCACGGTGACACCGGCGGACATGGAGAGTTTTACCCGTTCCGCCCTGGGCTATGTCGAAAACTGGCGGCGCTTCAAGGCAGGGCTGGCGCCCGACGCGCGCTACCGTTAAACTGAATTCAGAAAAACTGAACAGCACAATAGGGAGAACCCAATGGCCAATTACGAATTTTGCAAGGTCGAACGCGAAGGCAAGCTGACCATCGTCACCATGAACCGTCCGGACGTGATGAATTCGCTGCATCCGCCGGCGAATTTCGAACTGGAAAAGGTCTTTAATGATTTTTCCAATGATCCCGCGCAATGGGTGGCGATCCTGACCGGGGCCGGGGACCGCGCCTTCAGCGCCGGCAATGATCTGAAATTCACGGCTTCCGGCGGCAAGATGGAAATTCCGGCCACCGGTTTTGCCGGGCTGACCGCGCGCTATCACATGAACAAGCCGCTGATCGCGGCGGTGAACGGCGTGGCCATGGGGGGCGGCATGGAAATCGCGCTGGCCTGCGACATTATCATCGCCTCGGACAAGGCGCGTTTCGCGCTGCCGGAACCCCGGGTTGGCCTGGCCGCAGGCGCGGGCGGCGTACACCGTCTGCCGCGCCAGATCGGCCTGAAACACGCCATGGGCATGATCCTGACCGGCCGGCATGTCACCGCCGAAGAAGGCCTGCGTCTGGGCTTCATCAATGAAGTTGTGCCGCATGCCGATGTCATGAAGGTTGCCAAGCGCTGGGCCGCCGAAATCATGGAATGCTCACCCATGTCGGTGCGCGCCTCCAAGGAAATGTCGATGCAGGGCCTGGCCGCGGGCGGCATCGAGGCGGCCTGCAATGGCAGATATGAGGGCATGAGCGCGCTCGCCAAAAGCAAGGATTTCGTCGAAGGCCCCCGCGCCTTCGCTGAAAAACGCAAACCCAACTGGGCGGATTCGTAAGGCAGATCGGGTTGGCGGGCATTGCGCATGACGGAGGGATGCCAGGGCGGATATGACGCACGATCTCTGGATATTGTTCTGGGCCGGTCTTCTGGGCCTTGTGCATCTTTCTGTTGCGAGCTTCGCCTTCAAGGCACAGGCGGGCAACGCCTATTCTGTCGGCGCGCGTGATGAAAACATACAGCCAACCGGGATTGCTGCCCGGTTGCAGCGCGCGCAATGGAACTTTCTGGAAACCTTTCCGGTCTTTGCGGCGCTTGTGCTGATCGCGCATGTGTCGGGCGAGGCCGGATACTGGAGCCTGCTCGGCGGCCGGATTTATCTTGCCGGCCGTATTCTGTTTCTGCCTTTGTACGCATTGGGAATTCCCTGGCTGCGCACCTTTTCGTGGAACATCGCCACAATCGGACTGGTGATGGTGGGGGCTGAAATTCTGGCGTGAAGCATGTTGTTACGGTATTGCGCCGCTACAGCCTGAGTGTTGGATGCAGCGGTGCGAAAGCCGGAAAGCACAAATCCGATGATGGCCGCGAGTAGACCAAGCCATCCACCGATGACAAGGACCAGATTGCGGACACTCTCGGAAGACTCGTCCCAAAAATAAACTTCAAGAATTTCAAGATCGGCTGACTTTGCCATGCAATAAAAAACCAAAGTAACGGCAAAATAACCGGTAATTATTGTGAGCGTCCATAACCATACCCGATGCCGATATAATCGGCCGCGCTTGCGTTGCACGGCCACCCGCAAGCCCTCGCGTATCTTTTCAAGCCAGTGCTTCACAATCATCCCCCACCGCCAGTCCAATTAACCATTCAACCTCCACACCCGGCCAAACACAATGCCGCCGCACCCGCTCAAAAAACCTGCGGACAGTTCTGCCACTTATGCTAGATTTGGCGCACCCTTAATTTCCCCGGAGCGCGTTTTATGAAATTCACCTGGTTCAATCTGATGCCCTGGCCCTATCTGCCGGATGATTTCCGCAAGAAGAACCGCTCGGTCTGGGTGGATATTGACAGCACGCTGTATGATCCGGCGCGCGGGCATGATGTCTATAATGATTATCTTGATCTGCTCGAATATGCCGATCAGCTTGGCTTTGATGGCGTTGGCATTAACGAGCATCACCAGAACGCCTATGGCATGATGCCGTCGCCCAATATCATGGCGGCGGCGCTGACACGACGGACAAAAAACGCCGCGATCGTGGTGCTGGGCAATTCCATTGCGCTGTATAATCCGCCGGTGCGCGTGGCCGAGGAATTCGCCATGCTGGATGTGATGTGCGGCGGGCGGCTGGTGGCGGGCTTTCCTGTCGGCACATCGATGGACACCAATTACTGTTATGGGCAAATTCCGGCGCTGACGCGCGAAAAATATCTCGAAGCCCATGATCTGATCATGCGCGCCTGGAAGGAAGACAAGCCGTTCGCCTTCAATGGCCGCTATAACAAGCTGCGCCATGTCAATATCTGGCCGAAGCCCATTCAGAATCCGCCGCCCATTCACATTCCCGGCGGCGGTTCGGTCGAGACCTATGATTTCTGTCTCGACAACACCTATTCCTATTCTTACTTAAGCTTCACCGGCTATATCCGCGCCAAGGCGCTGATGCAGGGCTATTGGGACCGGCTGACCGAACGCAATGAACCCGATGAATCGCCCTATCGCGCCGGCTTCGCCCAGACCATTGTGGTGGGCGAAACCGACAAGGAAGCCGAAGATCTGTACAAGGAGCATGTGAATTATTTCTACAACCGCTGCCTGCATGTGCATGCGGGCTTTGCCGATGCGCCGGGCTACCGCACCATCAAGACCATCCAGACCGGGGCGCTGTCGCAATATGCGCCGAATATGGGCGATCTTTCCAATCTGAGCTGGAAACAGTTGCTGGACGATGGCTATGTGGTGGCCGGCAGCCCGGATACGGTGCGCGAGAAGCTGGAATTTCTGGCCAAATCGCTCCGCGTCGGCAATCTGTTCTGCCTGATGCATGTGGGCGATATGCCAAAAGACAAATGCATGCATTCCAGCAAGCTGTTCGCCGAAAAAGTGATGCCGAAAATGCGCAATATTTTCCCCGAATATGACAATGACACGCGGTTCTGGGCGCAACCGCTGGCAAAACGCGCCACGCCCGCGCCTGTGGATGCGGCGTTGAAAACACGTCAGACCGTAGCGGGAGAATAGGCGATGCAATTGCGTAAAATAAAAACCCGGCATATTGAAACCCATGTGCTGGAAGGCGGCGCCGGCCCCGATCTGCTGTTCCTGCATGGCGCGGGCGGCGTCACGCCGGAAGATCCGTTCCTGAATGCGCTGGCGGCGAAATATCATGTCTATGCGCCCTTGCTGCCGGGCTATGGGGCGTCGGACGAATGTCCTGAAATCCGCGATATGCTGGATGTCACTTTGCACACTTATGATGTCGCGGGCGCATTGGGCCTGAAAAAGCCCATTCTGGCGGGGCATTCGATGGGCGGCATGATTGCCGCCGAAATGGCGGCGATCGCGCCCAATGAGGTGGAAAAACTCTGCCTGATCTGCCCGGCGGGATTATGGCTGGATGATTATCCCATCCCCGATCTGTTTGCGATGCTGCCCTATGAATTGCCGGCCTATCTGTTTCATGACGCGGTGGCGGGCGGCAAACTGATGACGGCGGGCATGGATTTTTCCAATCTCGAATTCCTCAAGGCGTTTCTGATCCAGAATGCGCGGCAGATGGGCATGGCGGGCAAGCTGCTGTTTCCCATACCCGAACGTGGCCTGCGCGAGCGGCTGTACCGGATCACGGCGCGCACCCTGCTGATCTGGGGCGACAGCGACAAGCTGATTGTGCCGCGCTATGCCCAGGAATTCAAAAAGCTGATCGCCAATAGCGAACTGGTCAGCATTGCCGAGGCCGGGCATCTTGTGCCGCTTGAACAAACCGCGCAAACCGTGGCGGCTTTGGGCAGGCTCTAGAAATCCGGCAATATGATTAACCAATGTTTACCCGCACAGGCAGATGTTGCCTGTGCGTTCTCGCCCGCGTGTGACAGGTTTACATAATAGTAAACTTTTCCGGTTAGGCTCTGTCCAAGGATGGAGCCAAAACCGCATGATCGAAAAACTCATAGAGATCGCCAAGGATAAACGGCCCGCCGCGCGGCGCGCCTTGTCCATGGGTATTGTCGAGCTTTGCGAAGGTCAGACCGCGCATATGGCGCCGCAGGATCGCGAGGTGGCAGGACAGATCATCATCCGCCTGATTTCCGAATTTGAAATTGAAATTCGCTCCCAGATCTCGGCGAGACTTGCGGGCTCCACACTGGCCCCGAAAGCTCTTATTCGCGCGCTGGCGGAAGATGAAATCATCGTGGCGCAGCCGGTTATTGCGCAAAGCCCGCTGCTGACGAATGAGGATCTTCTCGACATTATAATCTCGAAAACGCGCGAACACCGCCTGCTGGTGGCGCAGCGTCCGCATATTTCCGCCGAAGTGGGGGATGCGCTTTTGAAGCCGGGCGAACCGGAAGTTCTGGAAACACTGCTGAATAATCAGACCGCGGAAATTTCTCAGGCGGCCATGGAATATGCGGTGGAGGAAAGCCGTTCGATGGTCAATCTGCAGGGGCTTATCGTTGCCCGGGCCGATCTGCCGCCAAGGCTGGCTGAAAAGCTGATTGCATTCGCCTCCGGTGAAATAAAGCGCAAACTGGCCGCAAAATTCCCGCATGAGCAATTGATCGTCAGTCAGGCGATGCGGGAAGTCAGCCTTGAGCGCAAGCCGGCCGCCGCCACGCCGGATCAGGGCGTCACTGCAAAAGCGGTCAATCTGATTGAACGGCTACATAGAAATGGCGAGTTGAACATCACCCGGGTGATCTCGTTCCTGCGTGAAAAACGCCTGCCGCTGTTTTTTGCCGGCCTTGCTGCGCTGACCAAACTCAATACGCAGAGCCTGGTGCATTTTGCCTTTGATAATGAGGCGGGGCTGGCGGTTCTGTGCCGCGCGGCGGGCGCCGATCGCGGGCAATTTACCGCTGTTGCGCTGCTGCTGGAACAGGCGCGCAACGGGCGCGCGCTGCCGGCGAAGAAAATGACGACGATCTGCCGCCTGTTTGATTCACTGACCGAAGCCAAGGCGAAGGAAGTGATTGAAGACTGGCGTCTGGGCCTGCACGATCCGGAACGCCAGCTTGCCGTTGGCTGACGGCGCGCCGGGATGGCGTCAGACGCCGTCCATCTTGCGCAGTGCGCCGCCGCTATGCGGCGCCTTTACCACCGCCACCAGCAGATCAATGATCGTCACGATAAAGCTTTCCGGCGGCGCGGTTAGCGACGCATAATCATCCTCTGTCAGACGCGCTTCGCCGCGCGTCATCTGCTGCCAGTTGGCCAGCCAGTGAAATACGCTGGTCGCGATCAGCCCGACGCGCTGCACGGCCGCTTCGCGCGGCATTTGCGGCATCTGTTTCATCGCCATGCTTGCCAGACGGCGCGCCGACGAGGTGTGTTCACGCCAGACATCATCACTGATGCGGATTTTAGGATCGCCATATAGCTGCGCGAAGAAACGGATAAAATCCGTACCGCCCTTTTTGTCCTGCATATGCTCGAAAAACGGCATCACGGCGGCTTGCGCCAGGGCCGGTATAGCCTCTTCGCGCATGGGCTGGGCGATGCGGTCCAGCATGGCGTGACGCCGTGCATTGATGCCGGAAAAACGGTCGACGAAGATGGCTTCGATCAGCCCTTCCTTGGAGCCAAAATGATACAGCAGCGATG
The DNA here is from genome assembly GCA_023252275.1 of Alphaproteobacteria bacterium. Taxonomy (GTDB): domain Bacteria; phylum Pseudomonadota; class Alphaproteobacteria; order UBA11222; family UBA11222; genus UBA11222. The sequence continues at coordinate 9,357 of JAHHGO010000041.1, read as the reverse complement.
AGGTGTTACGCTGGCCCGCGGTGCGGTTGATCTGGCGGATGGTCACGGCGTCCAGCCCATGGCGCGAGAATAATTGCTCGCCGGCGTCCATCAGGCGCGCTTTAGTGTCGCGCCGCTCAGATACATCTTCCTTCTCCGGACGATTCATTTAACACCCAATATGCCGGCTGGTTCCGCCAGCTAATTCCCGCGCCACGCACTGCTCCGGCGGCCGCCAGCCAGTATTTCAATTCATCCCGTCTCCCAATTCATAGTGGATGCCCGCATATTTTCCAACGCCCATGATGTGTGTGGTTCACGGGATTACTTGGATTGGACCCCGGTTCGGGCTAAAGATTGGCATCCTTCAATTTATCGGCCGGGACAGGAAAGAAGATGAACGCTGAAAGCAACCTGGATGTGGAAGATCCACAAATAACCCAGATACGTCAATCGGTTATCGCATTATGCGGCAATTTCCCCGGTGAATATTGGCGCGATCTGGACCAGAAGCGCGAATATCCGACCGCATTTGTCAGGGCGCTGACAGAGGCTGGCTTTCTGGCTGTGCTGATCCCCGAAGAATATGGCGGCAGCGGACTTGGCCTGACGGCGGCGGCGGCGGTGCTGGAGGAAATCCAGCGTTCCGGCTGCAATGGCGCAGCCTGCCACGCCCAGATGTATATTATGGGAACGATCCTGCGGCACGGCAGCGCCGAACAAAAAGCCAGATGGCTGCCGCGCATCGCTTCGGGCGAATTGCGGCTGCAGGCGTTTGGCGTATCTGAGCCATCGAATGGCACCGACACGCTCAGCCTCAAGACCCGCGCGGTGCGTCAGGGGGATCATTACATCGTCAATGGCCAGAAAATCTGGACCTCGCGCGCTGAACATTCGGATTTGATGCTGCTGCTGGCGCGCACCACGCCAAAGGAAGAGGCCAAATCCCGCAGCCACGGCCTGTCGGTGTTTGTCGTCGATATGCAAAAGGCGGTGGGCAATGGCATGACCATTAAACCCATCCGCACCATGATCAACCATTCCACGACGCAGGTATTTTTCGATGACATGAAAGTGCCGGCGGAAAATCTGCTGGGCGAGGAAGGTCAGGGCTTCAAATATATTCTGACCGGGATGAATGCCGAGCGGGTGCTGATCGGGGCCGAAACCATTGGCGATGCGCGCTGGTTCATCAAAAAGGCCGTCGATTACGCCAATGGCCGCAATGTGTTTGGTGGCCCGATTTCGAAAAATCAGGGCATCCAGTTTCCCATTGCCAAAGCCTATGCCCAGACCGAAGCCGCTAATCTGATGGTGCAGAAGGCCGCGCGGCTGTATGAACAGGGCAAGGATATCGGGGCCGAAGCCAATATGGCCAAGATGCTGGCCGCCGAAGCCTCCTGGGCCGCCGCTGATATGTGTCTGCAAACGCATGGCGGTTATGGCTTTGCAGAAGAATATGATGTCGAGCGCAAACTCCGCGAAACCCGGCTCTATCAGATTGCGCCGATTTCCACGAACCTTATCCTGTCCTATCTGGCCGAGCATGTGCTGGGCATGCCGCGTTCTTATTGAGGATGGGTATAGCAAATGCGCCGTGCGCTTGATGGCATTCTGGTCGTATCATTAGGGCAGGCGGTGGCCGCGCCCTATGCCACGCAACGCCTTGCCGATGGCGGCGCGCGGGTGATCAAGGTCGAGCGCGAAGGCGGCGATTTCGCCCGGCATTATGATACGGTGGCGAAAGGCGAATGCAGTTTTTTCGTCTGGCTCAATCGCGGGGCTGAATCCATCGTGCTGGATCTGAAAGATCGGCGGGATGTGGCGCTGCTGCGGCGCATGCTGGCCAGGGCGGATGTGTTTATCCAGAATCTTGCGCCCGGCGCGCTGGATCGGCTGGGGCTGGCGTCCCCCATGCTGCGCGCGGAATTTCCGCGCCTCATCACCTGCGATATCAGCGGCTATGGCTATGAAGGGCCAAACCGCAACATGAAGGCCTATGATCTGCTGATACAGGCCGAAAGCGGGCTGGCGTCGCTGACCGGCAGTCCGGCCGAAGCGGGGCGTGCGGGCGTTTCGATCTGCGATCTGACGGCGGGTATGAACGCCCATGCGGCCATTCTCGAAGCGCTGATCGCGCGCGGCGTGACGGGCCAGGGCAGCGCCATTCATGTTTCCATGTTCGATGGTCTTGCGGATATGATGAACACCGCATTGATGCAGCAGCGCTATACCGGCAAGGCGCCCGCCCGCATTGGTTTTGGTCATTCCCAGGTGGTGCCCTATGGCCTGTTCAAAACCGCGGATGGTGAAATTGTCATCGCCATTCAGAATGCGCGCGAATGGGAAAATTTCTGCGTCACGGTGTTACTGCGCCCCGAGATCGCCGCCCATGCGGATTTTCGCAGCAATGAAGCGCGCGCGCAAAACCGTGAAGCGCTGTACCGCATCATTGACGAAGTTTTCGGAGCCCTCAGTCTGACGGCTTTATCCGCGCGTCTGGAGGCTGCGAACATCGCGTTCGGGCGGCTGAACAGCGTGGCCGATCTTCAGGCGCACCCGCAATTGCGCACCATGATGCAGCCAACGCCGTCGGGCGATGTGGAAGTGATTGCATCCGCCATACGCTTTGCAGGGCCATCCGCGCCGCCGCGCCCCACCCCCGCGCTGGGTCAGCATACGGACGCCATCCGGCGCGAGTTCGGCTAAATCCGTTCCGACAGTTTAATGGCGATGCGGCAGCCGGCCTTGATGATTTCGCTCAGGGGCTGATAGGCCGGGGCCTGGGCCGCGCCGCTTGCAAGCGCGGTATCGCGATGCGCCAGTTCATCGGCGTGAAACTGCGTGATGATTTCTTTTAGTTCCGGGTCATCCGCACCCAGATCATTAATCTGCCGCTGATAATGTTCGCAGATCACCTCTTCCACCGCCACGGTGCAGGCCATTGCCGCGCGCGGCCCCAGCAAGGCGCTGGCCACCCCAAGCCCATAGCTGGCCACATCCCAGATCGGGCCCAGCGCGGTTGGCCGCACCCCGCGCGCCAGGATCATGCGGTCAAATGCGGCCAGATGCCCGGCTTCTTTCTCAGCCATTTCTTCTATCAATGCGGTGCTGGCTTGGGGCTGCTTCTGCTGTTTCAGCACCGCAAGCTGGCCCTGATAGATGCGCTTTGCCGCCACTTCTCCGGCATGATCCACCCGCAGCATGCGGGCGGCGCGGGTTTTCGCGGCCTCTCCGGGTAAAGGGGGTTTGGTCTCAGACGGCATGTTTTTGCTCTTTCATCCCGCTCGCAAACGCCAGCGCCGCCAGCGCCATCAGCCCCGCTGAAATCAGGCTATTATACCCCGCAAGCGATATTCCCAGCAATGACCAGGGAATTTCGTCACAGCGCACAATGGGCGCGGCCAATATTTGCGCCATCAAATCCTCTACAGAGCCGCCGGAGCCCCCAGCAACGCAACTGGCCGGCCCGGCCCACCAATGCCATTCCACACCTGAATGATAGGCGCCCAATCCGGCGCCCGCCAAAAAGACCGCCATTAAAGCCGCCGAAATCCCGTGCGCCAGTCCGGGGCGCAGCCATGCCGTCCCGCATAGAAGCATCGCCGCAAAATAGGGCAGGCGCTGGTAATAACATAATTGGCACGGGGCCAGCCCGCCCGCATATTCAAAGCCGTAAGCCCCAAGCAGGGTGGCGGCGCTGGCAATGAATATAAAGCCAATCAGATAATGCGGCGGGATATTTTCCAATGCGCGTTTCACGCCCGGAGCATCTCCTGCAATTTGGCGGCCAGCACGGCCTTGCGCACGGGCTTTTGCAGGATGGCGGGTTTGTCAGCCTCATCCGGCATAATGGCGTCGCCTTCATAGCCGGTGCAAAGCAGTATTTTTATACGGGAATCCAGTTCGCGAATGCGCCCGGCCAGCGCCAGCCCATTCATTCCGTTGGGCATCATGACATCCGAGTAGACCAGATTGATGCCGGGATTCGCCGCAAGCTGCCGCAGTGCGCCGGGGCCATCTTGTGCGCACAGAACCTGATAGCCAAGCTCGCTGATCTGCGCCACAGAGCTTTGCCTTACATCCGGATCATCCTCCACAACCAGAATGCGGATATTTTCCGGGGAGATGGGGCAGGGTTTTAAAAATCCGTTCACGGATGATTTTTCTGATTCAGCAATATCCGCCCCGGCCCCGGCTCCGGCCTCTGCCTCCGTCTCCGCCGCGCGCGGTAAATAGATTGAAACTTCCGTCCCGATGTCAGGTCCGCTATCCAGATGAATGAAGCCATTGGACTGTTCGACAAAACCAAACACCATGCTAAGGCCAAGGCCTGTGCCCTGGCCCATATCCTTGGTGGTGAAAAAGGGCTCGAAAACCTTGTCGAGTATGTCCGGCCGGATTCCTGCGCCGGTATCCCGCAAGCCGAGTTTTACATAATCGCCCGCCGGAACCTGAAGGCGGGGAAGAAATAGCGGCGCATCCAGAAAAATATTCTTCACTTCGATGGTCAGCACACCATTGCCGGCCATGGCGTCGCGGGCGTTTATGGCAAGGTTCAGCAGCGCGTTTTCAAATTGCGATGGATCAACAACCACATTCCACAGCGGCGCATCAAGATGAATATCTATTTTAACCCCGCCGCCCAGCGTGCCGCGAACCATTTCGCTCATCTCGGAAACCAGTTCGCCGGGATTGATGGTTTGCGGGCTTAACATTTTTTTGCGCGAAAATGTCAACAGCCGCTGGGTCAGTGCGCTGGCGCGTTCCGCCGCCTGCAAGGCCGATTGCGTGCGTTTTCGCACCACCGCGCTAGACATTTCGAGGCCTTTTTCCGGGGCTGATGACAGCAGATCAAGATTGCCGACAATGACCGCCAGAAGATTATTGAAATCATGGGCGATGCCGCCGGTTAACTGGCCGATTGCCTCCATCTTTTGCGATTGGCGCAACTGCTCCTCGGTCATGCGGCGTTGCGTGATGTCAAGAAAGGCGATAACGCCGCCGATAACTTCCCCATCGCGCACGATGGAGCCGGCCGAATATTCAACCGGAAAGGAGCCGCCATTCTGGTGATGGAATTTCTCGTCATCCGCCTGCCTGCGGGTGTTTTCGCGGTGCACGCGGCAGATGGCGCATGTTTCGCCGTTCGTGTTATCAGCGGGCGCATGCGCCAGCCGGTGCATATCCACGCCAAGCATTTCCGATGCGTCCTCAAAGCCAAGCAGCCGCGCGCAAGCCGAATTGGCGAATGTGCAGCGCCCATTTCGGTCAACGCCGTAAATGGCTTCCACGGTTGAATCCAGAATCAGCCTCAGTTGCGTCTCGCTGTTGCGCCAGGCGCGTTCGGCCTGCCGGCGTTCAGTAACTTCCAGCTGCAGCGAGGCGTTTATCGCGGCCAGCTCGCTAGTGGCTTCAGATACGCGCTGTTGCAGTTGCGCCTGCGTCTCATGCTGAATACGCTCCATATTCTTGCGCAGGCCAATATCGCGGAAGATGCCATTGATGCGGACCAGCCTGTCATCTTCAAACATTGGATTGGCGCTGGCCTCAACCCAGACTGGCCGGCCATGCTTGGTCCTGAACATAAATTCGTCAGTTCTATCCATTTTAGTGACGGCGATTTGCCGGGTGATCTCCAGCACCTTATCCCTATGGGCTTCGTCAATCGTATCAAGAAATTTGAGGCCGGCCAGATCGGCCGTGCTGTATCCCATAGTTTCTCGCCAGGAGCGGTTGACGAACAGAAATTCCCCGCTTGCGCTTGTGGTGATCATCATATCGCCCATCGTTTCTACGACATCACTGTAGCGTTCCTCACTCTGCGACAATGTTTTGGCGGCGGCCTTACGTTCATCGCGGATCCGCTCAAGAAGTGCGGTGTTTTCGCTCCGGTTATGCGCCGCTGTAAGGAAGTAGCCGTAGACAGTGCGCGTTGATGATAGCAAAGCCAGAGCAAATATCACCGCCATTACCCCCAGCGCCGAGTAGATGAATGTGCCTTGCAGAAAGAAATAAATTATCGCAGGAACCAGATCGGCAAGAATGAAACCCGCCGCCGCCAATGGCACGGCGGCCAGGGTCGAGGACGCGCCGCTGGCCATGCAGGCCATTACGATTATCAACGCCAGCTGTTCGGTGGGCGGAAGTATGGGCAGGAAGAACACCGAGGCCCCCCATACGGCGCCTGACAGCGTGGCCCAACCCACGGCAAGCGGCAGAAACCGCTTTTTGCCGGCTTCCCTGGCTTCGGTGGTGCTGGAAGAAATCCAGCGGTTTTTTGACAGACTGCGCCGCCATCGCACATAGGCTATGCTGGTCATAGCCAGATGCGCCATCATCCAGAGGAATAGCCATATGTCCGGCACAAAATGCCACAATATAGCTGAAGTAAACAGCGCAACACCGCCAGTTACGGCTGTATTTGATGGCGTTTGCCGCGCCAGGTACGCGACCTTTTCGCGGTATATATCGTGATTTGCGGGCACGGATAGCGCCTTGCTCTAAAGGTTTAGAGGGCAAACCTTACCACGGCAAAGCCGCCAACCAGCAATGCCAAAAAGCTGTATCCCAGAATGCTCAGCCGCTTGTCGATAAATTCGCGGATGGGCGCGCCATATTTCCACAACAGCGCCGATACGCCAAAAAACCTGGCCCCTCGGGTTACCAGCGACGCCGCCATGAATACAAAAAAATCAAACTCGAACACCCCGGAGGCGATGGTGATCAGCTTGTAGGGAATTGGTGTCAGCCCCTTGACCAGAATGATCCACAAACCATATTCGGCAAACATCACACGGTAGGCGTCGAACCCCGCCTGCAAGCCATAAAAATCAATAATCATCTGGCCCAGCGTGGCAAACAGAAAATAACCGATGGCATAACCCAGCACACCCCCAAGGACCGAGCTGAGCGTACACACGGTGGCGATCCACCAGGCGCGTTCGGGCCGCGCCAGCACCATGGGGATCAGCATCACATCGGGCGGGATCGGGAAGAACGAGCTTTCCGCAAATGACACCACCCCCATGGCGGGCACTGCGTGCTTGCCGCCCGCCTGCCGCATGGTCCAGTCATATAGATTTCTAAACATATTTTAGCCCTAGCAGCTAAAGGGATTCCTGTCTATCCGGCGGTGGCGCCAATCAGGCGCCGGTCATAATAGCCGCTATTTGTTCATAATTGATTGACGCAACCCCGCCTATCCGTATGATGCGCGCTCACTGCAAGCCGGTCTTCAGGACCGGTCATGCCCCTGTGGCGGAATTGGTAGACGCGCCAGACTCAAAATCTGGTTCTCGCAAGGGAGTGTCCGTTCGACTCGGACCGGGGGCACCATCCTACGCCCTGCGGGCTTCGGGTGGCGCAGCCACCCGGAACCGCCTCTTGGGCGCGGGAGTGTCGCCCATAGCTAGCGAAGCGAGCGACGGGGGACTGGCCAGGCCAATTAACGCCCTATTCATCGCCCATGCGCAGGGCGGCGATGAAGGCTTCCTGCGGGATTTCAACCTTGCCGAACTGGCGCATGCGTTTTTTGCCGGCCTTTTGCTTGTCGAGCAGCTTGCGCTTGCGGGTGGCGTCGCCGCCATAGCATTTGGCGGTCACATCCTTGCGCATCGCGGAAATGGTTTCGCGCGCCACCACCCGGCCGCCAATCGCCGCCTGGATGGGAATTTTGAACATGTGGCGCGGGATCAGATCCTTCAGCCGTTCGCAAATATCGCGCCCGCGCATTTCGGCGCGCCCGGCATGCACGATCATCGATAGCGCATCGACCGGTTCTTCATTGACCAGGATCGACATTTTCACCAGTCTGCCCGGCTCATAACCGTCAATTTCATAGTCAAAGCTGGCATAGCCGCGGCTGACCGATTTCAGCCGGTCATAAAAATCAAACACCACTTCATTGAGCGGCAGCCGGTACACCACCAGCGCCCGCGCGCCCGCATAAGTCAGTTGTTTCTGAATGCCGCGCCGGTCCTCGCACAGTTTCAGAATGGCGCCCAGATAATCATCCGGCACCAGAATAGTGGCGGTGATCCACGGTTCTTCTATATGCTCAATGCGCACCGGGTCGGGCATATCGACCGGATTATGCACATCGATTTTGCCGCCATCGAGCAGTTGCACTTTATAGATCACGCTGGGGGCGGTGGTTATCAGCTCCAGATTGAACTCGCGCTCCAGCCGTTCGGTAATCACTTCCAGATGCAGCAACCCCAGAAAGCCGCAACGGAAGCCGAACCCCAGCGCGGCGCTCGATTCCATTTCATATTCAAAGCTGGCGTCATTCAGGCGCAGCTTGCCCAGGCTCTCGCGCAATTCTTCAAACTGCGCGGCGTCGACCGGGAACAGACCGCAAAACACCACCGGCTGCGCCGCGCGAAAGCCCGGCAGGGCGCTTTGCGTCGGGTTCCTGTCATCGGTGATGGTGTCGCCGACGCGGGTGTCGGCCACCTGTTTGATATTGGCGGTGATAAAGCCCACTTCGCCGGGGCCAAGCTCATCAACCAGTTTCTGCACCGGCGTAATCACCCCGACGCGGTCGGCGATGTAAACACCGCCGGTGCCCATCAGGCGGATGCGCATGCCTTTTTTCAGCACGCCATCCACGATGCGCACCAGAATCAGCACCCCCAGATAGGTGTCGTACCAGCTATCCACCAGCATTGCTTTCAGCGGCGCATCCGGCCCGCCGGGGCTGACGGGCGGCGGCAGGCGGGTGACGATGGCCTCCAGCACCGTATCGATGCCGATGCCGGTCTTGGCCGAAATCTCCAGTGCCTCCGAGGCGTCGATGCCGATGACATCCTCGATCTGCTGGCGGATGCGTTCCGGCTCGGCGGCGGGCAGATCGATCTTGTTCAGAACCGGCACGATTTCGTGATTATTTTCCATCGCCTTATAGACATTGGCTAATGTCTGGGCCTCGACGCCCTGGCTGGCGTCCACCACCAGCAGCGAGCCTTCGCAGGCCGCCAGCGACCGGCTGACCTCATAGGCAAAGTCCACATGCCCCGGCGTGTCCATCAGGTTCAGCACATAGGTCTCGCCGTCCCTGGCCTTATAGTTCAGCCGCACGGTCTGGGCCTTGATGGTGATGCCGCGCTCGCGCACCAGATCCATGCTGTCGAGCACCTGCTCCTTCATGTCGCGCGCAGCAAGGCCGCCGCACATCTGGATCAGCCGGTCCGCCAACGTGGACTTGCCGTGATCAATATGCGCGATGATGGAGAAATTACGGATATGCGATAATTTGGTCATGAATGCGGGCTTTTAGCACCCAATGGGGCCAAGGCCAAGTGTTGTTCACCCATCCCTATTATAAGACCCGACGTCCAACGACCTAAAATGGGACCTTATCATCAAAACCAGAAG
>JAHHGO010000040.1 GCA_023252275.1 Alphaproteobacteria bacterium | reverse complement strand
CCGTAGCTGGCCTTGTCCACGCGCAGGCTGTCGCCGACGCGGAGCGTCTTCAACTGCTCTGAGAACGCGCCGCCGGGCACCAGTACGGCGATGAATTCGAGGAATTCGTCCTGCGGCGCCGAGGCCATCGAATAGGGGCGCCACACCACCGCGTCGTCGGCGCCGAGGCCCAGGCGCGTGTAGTGCCCCGCGGTGAAGCGGAAGCCGGCCGGCCGCGTGGTGCGGAAGGTCAGCAGGGTGGGGGTCCAGGCATGGATAGCGAGCACGCGCTCGACGGTCCATTTTTCCGAGCCGGGGTTCGCATTCACTGGACGACCCTCCTCCCAACCCCCTCGCCGAGCGAGGGGGTGACTACGGTGCGCCGCTCTGCGGCTTCGTGGGATGACTGGCGCCCCTTCGGGCGGCCGTGCGGGGCGCTCATGATCCGTCCAATGCGCCAAGCATCCGGTTCATGCCGGACATCACCACCAGGTTGGACTGCTCCATCGCCTTGAGTTCGGCCAGGCCCGCCTCCAGGCCGCTGGCATAGTAGAGCTGCACGGCGCGGCGGGCATGCTGATGCACGGCGCGGTGCGGGGCTTCCAGGTCGGCATAGCCGCGCAGGCCGGCAAAGCGCTCGCGGCCCTCGCCGGCGTACCACTGGCCGAGACGGCATTGCGTCTCGTCCGGGATGTCCTCGGGGCGCAGGCGCGAGATGCCGAGAAACACCTTGTACACCTCCAGCTTCAGCATCAGCTCTTCGAGATTGGCCAGTTCGACGTTCGACAGCAGGGCGGACGAGGCGATGGCGCCTTCCATGTGCCGCGACAACTCATGCAGGCGCTGCATGCTGTGCATCGCCTGCTCGCTTTCGGCCGAATAACGGCTGGCTTCCCCGGCGCCCACTTCCATCGCCGCCTTTGGGGTGCCGGTCTCCTGCTGGATGGCGCCGACCAGGCCGGAAATCTCGGTGGTGGCATTGGCCGTGCGCTCGGCCAGTCCAAAGCCTTCCGGGTGTCCGGCAAAAAAGCCTTTGAAGAAGCCGGCATCAGCCACAAGGATGTCGATCATCTGATGATCTATGACGCCTTTGCGCATCTGCCGCTATATGGGCTGGAGGATCTGGGTTTTTGCAAACCCGGGGAAGCCGGCGATTTCATCTGGCAACGCAACACCGCGCCGGGCGGCAGGCTGCCGGTCAACACCAATGGCGGCGGCCTCAGCTATATGCATTCCGGCATGTATGGCATGTATGCCTTGCAGGAAAGCGTGCGGCAGGTGCGCGGCGCCGCGGCGGCACAAGTACCCGGGGTTAAACTTTCCGTCTGTCATGGCGTGGGTGGCATGTTCGCCGCCAGCGGCACCATCATTATGAGCAACGAGGCCCCTTGACCACGGAACTGACGCCGCCGCTGGAAATCAGTTTTGACAGCGGCGGGGAAATCTGCCGCGCCTGGCATTTCCCTCCTCAACATGACGGCATGGCGAAATATCTGCGTATCCCATGCATCGTCATGGGGCATGGTTTCGGCGGAACCCGGGATGCGGGATTGCCCGCCTATGCGCAACGGTTCAGCGCGGCGGGATTGCATGTCATTATTTTTGACTATCGTCATTTCGGGGGCAGCGATGGCGAACCCCGGCAATTGATTTCTATCAAAAAACAACTTGAAGACTGGCGGGCGGCGGCGGCGTTTGCGCGCGACATGGAGGGCGTTGATCCATCGCGCGTCGCGCTGTGGGGATCGTCATTTTCCGGCGGCCATGTTGTTGAAACCGCGTTTCATGACCGCCGCGTGGCTGCGGTGATTGCGCAATGTCCGGTGCTGGACGGGATTTCGGTTCTGCGGGCCTATATGCGCTATGCCGGAAATGCATCCGGCGTCCGGCTGTCGATTGCCGCGCTGCGGGATAAATACCATTCATTGATTAAACATTCTCCGGTCATGCTGCCCATTGTTGCGCCCCCCGGAACATTGGCGTTTTTATCCAGCGCGGATGCCGAGCCGGGCTACAGGGCGATAGCGCCCGCAGGCTGGCGCAATGAAACCGCTGCGCGCATCGCGCTTGAAATGCCCTTTTACCGGCCAATCCGGCACATTTATGATCTGAGCTGCCCGCAATTGCTGCAGTTTTGCAATCGGGATCTGATTGCGCCACCGCCGCAAATCGATCTGACGCGACAGGCGCGCGGGCGCAGAAATATTGTCGTGCGCAGTTATGATTGCGGGCATTTCGATCTATATCAGGGGCAATGGTTTGAGGAGGTCATTGACGGCCAGGTCGCATTTTTACAGAACGTGTTTTCCTGAATTTCCATAGCAATATGCGAAATGCCGGATCTTGATCCGGATCAAATATCCCCCGCGGCAAACCGCTTATCCTCCAGCGCAGTACCTAGCGAAAGGAGGATAAATCACATGACTGGCGGCGAACTGATCTTTTCAGCACTGGCCATAACGGCGACGGCCCTGTATAGCGCGGTCCTGCTATGGCTGACCTTTACCTATCACGATCATCAAAAAACCCTGCCGGGAGCGTAAGCTTTCCGGCTATTTCTGTTCGACCGTCTCGACCGGCCCGCCGGCGGCTTTCCATTCGCCAAAGCCGCCGCGCATATGCGCCACGGGCGCCAGTCCCATCTGGTGCACGGCCAGGCCAGCCAGCGCCGAGCGCAACCCGCCCGCGCAAAAAATGATAAATTTCTTGCCCGACTGAAACCGTTCCTTGGCATAGGGGCTTTCCGGATCGACCCAGAATTCCAGCATGCCGCGCGGCACATGCCAGGCGCCGGGAATGGCCCCATCGCGCCATAATTCGCGCACGTCGCGAATATCGATCAGCTCGACATTCGGATCATCTTTGACTTTCATTACTTCGGCCACGGTCATGGTCTCAATGACCGCTTCGGCTTCCGCGCAAAGCTGTTTAACGCCTTTGGTAATCATGCGGCTTGTCCTGTAAGTTGTGAAGTGCCAATGCACATTTTGCATGATTTATGATCTAAATGCACTATTTAGCGGGCGGGGATACAGGACTGGCCTGCGGCTGGCCATGGCGTTGGAGAAATCAGGTGAAACAATTTGCAAAAATTGCCGGGGTCAATCTCGGCATATTACTGCTGCTGCTGCTGATCGGCGAAGGGGTTGCGCGCTTTGCCGTGCGATATAATCCATCCTATTACACCAGCGTCAACGCCACCGATGCGGTCATTGAATATCCTTACGGAATTATCAAGCGCAATTCCGGCGGGCATCCGGATGATGAATTTGATCTGGCTGATCCGCGTCCGCGCGTGGCCTATGTGGGCGATTCCGTCACCATGGGCGTGGGCGCGGGGCATGGCTACCGCTTTTCGGACATACTTGAAAAGCGGTTTCCGCAATATCAGCACATGACATTGGTAAGCATCGGCGACGACTTTAACAGCAAGCAATATATGGACAAGCGGGTGTTAGAAGCGAAAGTTTTGGGAGTAAATCAATTCATCTATTTCTATAATCTCAATGACACCCTGCCAACTGCGATTCCGAATATATCTGACACTGCACCAGCGCAGGAAATGTCTTTATCGGTAATCATCCATTTTATTAAAAGCAAAACCCATTTTCTTCGTGACAAAAGCTATTTGTTCAATTGGGTCCGTTTCAAGGGGCGCAATGCGCTGGCCCGTTTTGGCATAGGCTATCGCGGTGAACCCAGCCGGGAATTATTTCCGGAACAAAACAGCACTGTGCTGGACCAGGTGGCGGACCGGATCAACTATCTTGCCGGCAATCTGAAAGAGAACGGCATTGCATTCACCCTGGTGCTGCTGCCTTACGAGATGCAAGTGTCACAAGACGCGGAGGACACCTACACCAGACTAGGTATCAAATGGAGCGATGGCTTTATCGCGGGTAAAACCCAGGATGAAATCAGGGCGCGCCTGGGTGCGGACATTACCGTGCTGGATGCGCGCGGCGCATTTGTTCAGGCCCCCGAAGATCGATTGAAGATCAAAACCGGCCGGTATTTTGTCTATAATAAAGGCGATTCATTGGACTGGAACCATCCCAACCGGGAAGGCCATGCGCTGATCGCGGATTTCCTGCAACGCGAAGGGCTGTTCCAACAAATAAATTAGCCGCCTGTCAGGTATCATTTCCCCGGATTATAGGCTAAACAGCGCCCATGACCGCCGAAGCCACACTGGATAAACCACCCCGCCAGCCGATTTCCCGCAGTCTCAAAGGCATGCTGCTGATGCTTGCCTCGGGGGTTGCGGTTGCCTGCATGTCCGGCGTGATCCTGCATCTGGTCAAAACCCAGCATCCGTTCGAAGTGGCGTTTTTCCGTAACATATTGGGGCTGGTGATGCTGCTGCCGCTGCTGGCCGGCAAGGGCGGCATGGCGCATCTGCGCACCGGCAGGATGGGGCCGCTGGTGTGGCGCGGCATGCTCAGCGCTGTTTCAATGATGTGCTATTTTTATGGCGTCGGGCTTATTCCGCTGGCCGAGGTTACCGCGCTGTCCTTTATGGGGCCGCTTTTCGCCACCATCATCGCCATTATTCTGCTGGGCGAGCGCATCCGCCTGCGCCGCACTCTGGCGCTGATCGTTGGTTTTTCCGGCGCGCTGATCATTCTGCGTCCCGGATTTCACGCAATCGGGCTGGGAACCTGGCTGATTCTGGGATCGGCGGCGAGCTGGTCCATCTCGATGATCATCATCAAGGTGCTGACCAAAACCGAATCCGCCATTACCCAAAGCATTTACACGCTGGTCATGCTGAGCCCGATCACCCTGATTGCGGCCCTGCCCTACTGGCGAACGCCCAGTCTGGAAGAATTTGGCTGGATGATATTGATGGCGGGGCTTGGCACCGGGGCGCAACTGGCCTTTACCGAAGCCTTCAAGCTGTCGGATTTAACCGCCCTGCTGCCGCTTGATTTCACCAAGCTGATCTGGGCCGCCATGGTCGGCTATCTGTTTTTCGCCCAGACGCCGGATATCTGGGTGTTTATCGGCGGCGCGGTGATATTCGCCTCGACGACCTATATCTCCTTGCGCGAGGCGCAGATCAAAAGAAAAGCCATGACGGTGCTTCCCGAAACACCGGTATAGGCCTAGGGCCTGTCGTCAATTGCTGTCATTCCGGAAGCCAATTTTCCCGAAATCTTTGATTTCGCTGGAAAATTGAGCTGTCCGGAATCAACCCTGCGGCGGATTGAACAGGAAATCACCCCCCCGCGCAGCCTGATTGCGCTGGACGGCGGGCAGAGTCTTTAGGGATAATAAGAAAAACATACCTGACAGGATCAAAAGGGAAAAATATGCAAACCAATATTGGGGGGATTCTGGCGAAGCGCGCGCTGCTCAGCCCGAAACTTGAAGGCCTGTATGATGTCGCAAACAATCTGCGGCTGAGCTATGCGCAATTAAATGCGCGGGTGGATCAGGCGGCCAATATGCTTGCCGGCCTCGGCCTGAAAAAGGGTGACCGGGTGGCCCTGCTATTAATGAACAGCATCGAATTTGTCGAAAGCTTTCTGGCCTGCGCCAAGCTGGGCCTGGTGGTGGTGCCGCTGAACTGGCGGCTGGTGCCGGACGAGCTGGAGTTTATTCTGAAAGACAGCGGCAGCACAGTGCTGATTTTCGGCGGCGATTTTAACGCCAATGCCGATGAGCTGCATGCGCGCGGAACGAAAACCGATGTGAAGCAGTGGCTTTATGTTGGCCCGGACGCGAACTGCCCGAAATACGCAAAATCCTATACCGCGCTGGCCAAGGCCGCGCCCGCCACGCCCATCAGCATTACCGCTGGCGAAGACGACATGCTGTATATCATGTACACGTCCGGCACCACCGGCCTGCCCAAAGGCGTGGTGCATACGCATAATACCAGCTATTGGGCGATCGCCACGCTGGCCGCGACAGCGGATATGCGGCTGTATGACCGCTTTCTGCTGAGCCTGCCGATGTTTCATGTCGGCGCGCTGCTGCCCTTGATCGTGTGCGTTTATAAAGGCCTGTCCTGTGTGATGCAGCGCGCCTTTGATCCCGTTGCCACCTGGAAACTGATCGATAGTGAGAAAATCAATGTGGCGATGCTGGTGCCGGCCATGGTGAATTTCATGTTGCAGGTTCCCGAAATCGAAACCGCCGATGTTAAATCATTGCGTTATTTTTTCTGCGGCGCGGCGCCGGTGCCGGATCATCTGGTGCTGTCCTATCACAAGCGCAACATTCCGGTGTTGCAGATTTACGGCCTGACAGAAACCTGCGGGCCCGCCTGTCTGGTCAGCCTGGATGATTATATGGACAAGCTCGGCTCGACCGGCAAAGCCTTCATGCATACCGATGTGCGCATTATCGATGCGGCGACAGGCAAGGACATGCCGGTGAACGAGCCGGGCGAGCTTATCACCCGTTCCAAACATAATATGATCGCATATTGGAATCGCGAAAAGGCCACGGCGGAAACGCTGCGCGATGGCTGGCTCTATACCGGCGATATTGCCCGCATGGATGCGGATGGCTATGTGTTCATAGCGGATCGCAGCAAGGACATGATCATTTCCGGCGGCGAAAATATCTACCCCGCTGAAATCGAAGGCGTATTGCTGACCCATCCGAAAATCCGCGAGGTTGCCGTCATCGGCCAGCCTTCGGCGAAATGGGGCGAAAGCCCGCTGGCCGTGGTGGTGAAGGCCGATCCGTCCCTGAGCGAGGCGGAAGTTCTGGGCTTCGCCAACGGTAAATTATCGCGCTTCAAACTGCCAAAGGCCGCGGTTTTCATAGACGAGATCCCGCGAAATCCGTCCGGCAAGGTGCTGAAGCGCCTGCTGCGTGAGCAATTCCCAGGTGACGCGCCGGAATAAGCCAGTTAAAACCTTCCCGTATCAATATTACCGAATGGAGTAAAACTCATGGCGACCCATGCC
Organism: Alphaproteobacteria bacterium; assembly: GCA_023252275.1. GTDB lineage: Bacteria > Pseudomonadota > Alphaproteobacteria > UBA11222 > UBA11222 > UBA11222. Next base: position 12,425 of record JAHHGO010000040.1, on the reverse strand, counting down.
GAAAAAATGCAGGAAAAATTCAACAAGGAAATTGGCGACAGTTTTATCGCCGGCAATGACAAGCAGACCGGGCTTAGCCAGTATCTTGGCATCCGGCTGGTTTCATTCAGTCCTGGCAAGGTTGTAGCCGAACTGAAGGTGAAAGATGAATTGCTGACCCCGTTCGGTAATCTGCATGGCGGCGTGATGTCGGCCTTTACCGATCATGTTCTGGGCTGCGTATGTTACCCGCATATGAGCAAGGGGCAATGGGCGGCGACCACCGAATTCAAACTCAATCTGCTGGCGCCTGTCAGCAAGGGCACCGTGCGCGCCGAAGCCGAGATCATCAATATGACCCGCACCACGGCTGTCGTGCGGATAAGCATGGATAATGACGGGCGGCCCTGTATTGCTGCGCAGGGCACCGTGCTGATCATGGATCCGCGTTAAACCGGTTCCGGTCAGAGTCATTCTGGTGAATGCGCCAGATCAAACGGCGGTAATGCCGCAACGGCGCGCCTTTGCATTACCGGATGGCGCCCTGTCTTATCTCGACTGGGGCGCACCGGCGGGGGCGCCACGCATGGTGATGTCGAACGCCAATGGCTTTAACGCCTATACCTACCGGCATTTGCTGACGCCGCTTTGTGACCGCCTGCATATTCAGGCGGTGGATGCGCGCGGGCATGGCTTCAGCACCGCCACCGCCGATCCCGATAAGCCGCTATCCTGGAACACATTCCGGGATGATCTGATCCGGTTTCTTGAATCCGGGCCGACGCCCTGCCTGCTGGCGGGCCATTCGCTGGGCGCGACCACAAGCCTGCTGCTGGCGGAGGCGCGGCCCGATCTGGTCAGCGGCGTGCTGGCCGTCGAGCCGGTTATTCAGCCTTATCTGCGCTCCTGGGCGATGCGCGTGAAACGCTGGTTTAATCTGCCGCATGCGGCCAATGGACTGGTTGAAGGCGCGGCAAAACGGCGCGCGGTTTTTGCCGATCGCGAGGCGGTGTTCAAATCCTATAAAGGGCGCGGCGCGTTTCGTTCCTGGCCGGACGAAGTTCTTCGCGATTATATTACCGGCGGCACCCGCGAACGCGCCGATGCACAGGTGGAGCTGGCCTGCGCGCCGGCGTGGGAGGCGCATGTGTTCCGTTCCAGCGGCACCTATATCTGGGACCGGCTGGCGCGCATCAAGGCGCCGATCACCATCATTCACGGCAATGTGTTTTCAACCTGCTCGCCCGCCGTCACCCGGCGCATGGCCCGGCTGCACCCCACGGCCAGGATCCTGCAAGTGGATGGCGCCAGCCATTTTCTGCCGATGGAATTTCCCGATATTGTGCGTGAAAACATCTTGCGCATCAGCGGGCGGGCTTAACGCCTAATAGGCATATTCGTCATAGGCCGGCAATACGCTGCCGTTCCAGGGGCCATGGAAACGATCCAGCATGATCTCGGCGGGACAGCGGCCTGTCGCCGCGATTTCCAGCAGCACATCGAGATAATGCTGTTCATCCAGGCCGGTGCTGCCGATGCGCCCGCGCGCCTTCAGGCCCGCCAGTGAAATTTTCAGCACCTCCTGCGCCACATCCTGCAACGTGCCGCCGCGAAACGGCGTGTGCAGCGCCTGTTTCGGCACGCCGTCGCGCAAGGCCTGGCGTTCCTGTGTGGTCCAGTCCCTGACCAGATCCCATGCCGCATCCAGCGCGCCCTGATCATAGAGCAGACCAACCCAGAATGCCGGCAGCGCGCAGAGCGAACGCCACGGGCCGCCATCCGCGCCGCGCATTTCCAGGAATTTTTTCAGGCGCACTTCCGGGAACAGCGTCGTCAGATGATCGGCCCAATCGCCCATGCTGGGCTTTTCGCCGGGCAGCGCGGGCAGCCGCCCCGCCAGAAAATCGCGGAAGGATTGCCCGGACGCGTCAATATATTTCCCGTTGCGATAAACAAAATACATCGGCACATCGAGCGCATATTTTACATAGCGTTCAAAGCCGAAATCCTCATCGAACACGAACGGGACCATGCCCGCGCGATCCGGATCGGTATCGGTCCAGACCTGACTGCGGAAGCTGAGATAGCCGTTTGGCTTTCCTTCCGTGAACGGAGAATTGGCGAACAAAGCGGTTGCCAGCGGCTGCAAGGCCAGCGAAACGTGGAATTTTTTTATCATGTCCGCTTCGGACGAATAATCCAGATTCACCTGCACCGTGCAGGAGCGGTACATCATATCGACGCCATGACCGCCGCGCTTGGGCATGTAATTTGTCATGATGCCGTAGCGCCCCTTGGGCATGACCGGAATTTCCGCGCGCGTCCAGTTGGGCGTGAAACCCAGCCCCAGAAAACCGATGCCCAGCTCCGTCGCCACTTCGCGCACCTGTTTGAGATGCGTGTTCACCTCGCCGCAGGTCTGATGCAGATTTTCCAGCGGCGCGCCAGACAATTCAAACTGCCCGCCCGGCTCCAGGCTGATGGCGCCGCCATCCAGGCTCAGCGCAATCACATTGCCGCCTTCCATGACGGGTTTCCAGCCAAAGCGCTGCATACCCTCCAGCAGGGCGCGCACACCCGAGGGGCCTTCATAGGGCAGGGTGCTGTGATCAGCCAGATGGAAGCCGAACTTTTCATGTTCGGTGCCGATGCGCCACTGATCCTTCGGCTTACTGCCAGAGGCAATATATTCGACCAGATCGGATATGCGCTCGATCTGGCCGCTGGCGGATTGGGGTCCAGACATCCGGTTTCCTCGAAATTTTATTTCTTTTAGGATGCAATACTACACCGCCGTCCGGTCTATTGCCACCGGGGCATTATTCCAGTCTCCGCAGACGGATTGCCACAACCCCAGGGCCGCAATCGCCGCCGTGTCGGCGCGCAGGATGCGCGGCCCCAGCGAAACCGCCAGCGTCTGCGGCATGGCCAGAAGCCGGTCGCGTTCCGCCGGGCTGAAGCCGCCTTCCGGGCCTATCAACACCGCCCAGGGGGCCTGTGGCGTGGCGGCGGCCTGTAACCGGGCCAGCGCCGCACCGCCCGCGCCCGCTTCATCGCAGAATAATACTCTGCGCTCTGGCGGCCATTTATCCAGCAGGGCGTGCAGTTTTTCAGGTTCATACAGTTTCGGGATGCTGACCAGCCCGCATTGTTCCGCCGCCTCGATGGTGATGGCGGCAAGCCTGTCCGTATTCATTCGTGGCGCATTTGTATATTCGGTGATGACCGGGTGAATTTCCCGCACGCCAAGCTCGGCCGCCTTTTCAGCGATGGTTTCCAGCCGCGCGCGCTTGATCAGCGCACAGATCAGCCACAGATCCGGCGTGCCGCGTTGCGCCTGTATCTGTCCGTCCAGCGTTGCAAGCGCATGCTGTTTGCCAAGTTCCGTAAGGCTGGCGCGCCATTCACCGTCGCGGCCATTAAACAGGCCGATCGTGCCCCCCGCGCTTCGGCGCATGACATTGCGCAGATAATGCGCCTGTTCCCGCGACAGGGCGATCTGCGCGCCCGGGCTGAGCGGAGCGTCAATATAGATCCTTATATGTTCGCGCGATGGGGGCATGGGCCGGTTCACGATTTTCTATCGGTGTGTTAGACTAACACCTAACCTTATTGAATTATTTATTTGCGGTTTATCACCCCACCCCAACCCCTCCCCATCAAGGGGAGGGGCTTTTCCTCAGAGGTTCAACGAACGCTTCCCCTCCCCCTCGTGGGGAGGGGATAGGGGTGGGGGGCAAATGGCGCAACTCGATCAGATAAAAATCAAAGGCATTATCATGTCAGAGACTACAGGCAAAGATCAGGCAGGCGCAATTCAGGACGCGCCGGGCAATTGGGTGGACCGGCGCGCGCCCGCCTGGGCGCGGCCCTATTTACGGCTGGCGCGGCTCGACCGGCCGATCGGAACCTGGCTGCTGCTATGGCCCTGTTGCTGGGCGATTGCGCTGGCTTCGGGCTCGCTGCTGTTGCTGCCGCTATTTGCGCTTGGCGCGATTGTGATGCGCGGCGCGGGCTGCACCTTTAATGATATTGTGGACCGCGCTCTGGACGCCAAAGTGGCGCGCACGGCCAATCGCCCCTTGCCCAGCGGCGCGGTCAGCCTGCCCGCCGCCTGGACGTTTCTGGTTGCGCAAGCCTGTGTGGGGCTGATGATTCTGCTGATGCTCAACCCGTTTGCCATTGCGGTTGGGGTGGCGTCGCTGCTGCCGGTGGCGGTCTATCCGTTCATGAAGCGCATCACATACTGGCCGCAATTATTTTTAGGACTGGCGTTCAACTGGGGGGCGCTGCTGGGCTGGGCGGCGGTGGCGGGCGAACTGGCCCCGCCCGCCATCTGGCTTTATCTTGGCGGCCTATTCTGGACGCTCGGCTATGACACGATCTATGCCTTGCAGGATGTGGAGGATGACGCGCTGATCGGCGTTAAATCCAGCGCGCTGCGGCTGGGCGCGCGCAGCCGGCCCGCCATTGCGGGGTTTTATGGCGCGGCGATGGCGCTGTTTGCGCTGGCCGGCTGGACGGGCGGCATGGGCTGGGGGTTCTGGCCGCTGCTGGGGCTGGCGGGCGCGCATCTGGCCTGGCAGGTGTGGGCGCTGAAAATTGATAATCCCGCCAATTGCCTGCGCCTGTTTCGAGCCAACCGCGATTTTGGCGCGCTGCTGTTTATGTCCATTCTGGCAGGCTGGATATAGAAAATTCAGCAAATCTGGGCTATATAGGAAATATGATTATCCCTTCTGATTATCTTTCCGCCGAGGAAATCGCCCGTTTGCGCAGCCGCTCGCAATGGCGTTCACTGTGGATGATCGCGCATGTCTGGGGCGTGGTGTTTGCGGCCATGGCGCTGTTTGCCATTTGGCCCAACCCGCTGACATTCCTTCTGGCGGTGATGCTGATCGGCGCGCGCCAGCTGGGCATGGCGATTTTAGTGCATGACGCGGCGCATGGCGCGCTGTTTCAGAACCGCGCGTTGAACGATGCGATCAGCAACTGGCTGCTGGGCTATCCGGTGCTGACCGAAACCAAAGCCTATCGCGCCTATCATCTGGAGCATCACAAATATGTTCAGCAGGCGGAAGATCCCGATCTGATTTTATCCGCGCCGTTTCCAATCACCAAATCCGGTTTCCGCCGCAAGCTGTGGCGCGATATTACCGGGCGCACCGGACTGAAACAGCGCGGCGCGCAATTGCGCGCCGCCATCGGCACGCCCGATATGCCGGTGCGCGAACGCATCGCCTTGTTCCGCCGCAAGATGGGCGGCATGCTGGTTGCGAACGCCGTGCTGTTCGCGGGGCTTGCCGCGCTGGGACACTGGTATTTATATCCGCTGCTATGGGTGCTGCCGCTGCTGACTTACTATCAGGTGATCACGCGCATCCGCAATATTGCCGAACACGCCATGGCGCCGGTGAATGGCGATGATTTTCTGACCGCGCGCACCACACACGCCAACTGGCTGATGCGCGCCTTTCTGGCGCCCTATTTTGTGAATTATCATCTGGAGCATCATCTGCTGATGTTCGTTCCCTGTTACCGGCTGCCCGATGTGCGAAAAATATTTCTGCTCAAGGGGCATGGGCCGCGAATGGAATATAAGCCAGGCTATCGCGAGGTGCTGGCGCTGGCCATTTCCAAAGCCGAGGCGGCGGATATCGGCGCGCAAGGCCACGCCGCCTGATGGCCATAGCATTAGGCGATCCAGCGCAATTCATCCGTGATCATACTGTTCTGACCGAAACGCCGCTGGTCCCGGAAGTCAGACTGTATGTCGCCAGTGAAATGCTGCCGATCTGGCAGATGACGGAAGATGAAATGCAGAAGGTTGGTCTGCCCCCGCCATTCTGGGCCTTTGCCTGGGCGGGCGGACAGGCGCTGGCGCGTTATATTCTGGACAATCCCGAACTGGTGGCGGGCAAGCGGGTGCTGGATTTTGGCGCGGGTTCCGGCCTTGCGGGAATTGCGGCGATGCTGGCGGGCGCGGGGCAGGTCAGCGCGGCGGAAATAGACCCGATCGCGCTGATCGCCATTGATCTGAACGCGCGCGCCAATAAGGTCATAGTCACACGGCTGGAAGGCGATATTGTCGGCGAAATACATACCGGCTGGGATGTGGTGCTGGCCGCCGATGTCTGTTATGAGGGGCCCGCCTCGAAACGCATTGTGGCCTGGCTGGACGATCTGGCGCGCGCCGGAATGCTGGTGCTGATGGGCGATCCGGGGCGGACCTATTTTCCCAAAACGGGACATGAAAAACTGATCAGCTATGCGGTTAAAACCACCACTGAACTGGAAGACACCGATTTGCGCAACACCAGCGTATGGCGTGTGACGGGGCTGGGACGCGATGGCCTATAAGAGCATGCGAGATTTTGTGGCCATGCTGGAGCGCGAGGGAAAATTGCTGCGCGTTTCCGAGCCCGTCTCGACCGTGCTGGAAATGACCGAAATTCAAACCCGGCTGCTGGCCGAGGGCGGCCCGGCGGTGCTGTTTGAAAAGCCGGTGAATGCGGCGGGCGGCATCAGCCCGATGCCGGTGCTGGTGAATTTGTTCGGCACGGTGGAGCGCGTCGCCATGGCGGTGACGATGGGCAATGTCAAACGCCGCACCGGCTTTGATCTGCGCGAGGTTGGCGAGACTTTGGCGTTTCTGCGCCAGCCGCAACCGCCCGTCGATCTGCGCGAGGCGGCGGGCATGGCGCCTTTGATCCGTACCGTGATGAATATGCGCCCCAAAACCGTGCGTTCCGCGCCGGTGCAGGAAGTGGTGCTGACCGGCGATGAGATTGATCTGGCCCGCCTGCCCATCCAGACCTGCTGGCCGGGTGAACCCGCGCCGCTGATCACCTGGCCATTGGTGGTTACAAAGGGTCCCGGCGGCAGCGCCGAAGACAGCTACAATCTGGGCATTTACCGCATGCAGGTGCTGGGCCGCGACCGCACGCTGATGCGCTGGCTGCGCCACCGCGGCGGGGCGCAGCATCATGCCCGCTGGGGCGCGGCAAAACCTGAACCGCTGCCCGCCGCGGTGGTGATCGGCGCCGATCCCGGCACCATACTGGCGGCGGTGACGCCGGTTCCCGATACGCTCAGCGAATATCAGTTTGCCGGACTGTTGCGCGGCGAACGGGTGGAACTGGTCGATTGCAAAACCGTGCCGCTGAAAGTTCCGGCGCAGGCCGAAATCGTTCTCGAAGGCCATGTGTCGCTGAGCGAATATGGCGATGAAGGCCCCTATGGCGATCACACCGGCTATTATAATTCGGTCGAGCCCTTTCCGGTGTTCACGATCAGCGCCATCACCATGCGCCGCGATCCGGTCTATCTGTCCACCTTCACGGGCCGTCCGCCGGATGAACCCAGCGTACTGGGCGAGGCGCTGAACGAAGTGTTCGTGCCGCTGCTGCAACAGCAATTTCCCGAAATTACGGATTTCTGGCTGCCGCCGGAAGGATGTTCCTATCGCATTGCCGTGGTATCGATCCGCAAGGCCTATCCCGGCCATGCCAAGCGGGTAATGATGGGCATCTGGTCCTATCTGCGCCAGTTCATGTATACGAAATGGATCATTGTCGTGGATGACGACATCAATATCCGTGACTGGAAAGAGGTGATGTGGGCGATTTCAACCCGCATGGATCCGGTGCGTGACATTACCCAGATGCAAAATACGCCGATTGATTATCTGGATTTCGCCAGCCCGCAAAGCGGCCTGGGCGGCAAAATCGGCCTCGACGCCACCAATAAAATGCCGCCTGAAACCCATCGCGAATGGGGCAGGCAGATTCGCATGTCCGATGAGGTGATCGAAACCGTCACCCAAAAATGGTCAAAACTGGGACTTCCCGGGTCCGGCAAACCGATCTGGAAGTAAACGCCGGAAACAGATAGCCTGTACTTCGGGCAATAAAATCAAACCTATCCGGGAGGGTAATGTGTATGGAAGAAGTGGCCGCGCAAATGGCGCAAACAATGTCGCAGCTAGGCAATGGGATGATTCCGGTCTCAACGCTGTATATTGGGCTTAACGCCCTGATCATGTTTATTCTGTCTATTCTGGTGGTGCGGGCGCGGATGCAGACCGGGGTTGAAGTGGGCGATGGCGGCAGGGAAGAGCTGATCAAGGCCCAGCGCGCGCATGGCAATAATGTGGAATATGTCCCCATCAGCCTGCTGATTCTGATCGCCGTGGAGCTTGCCGGCGCGCCGGTGTGGCTGCTGCATGGGCTGGGGGGCGGATTGACGGTTGCGCGCATTTCGCACGGGATTGGCATGCATACATCCTCGGGGCGGTCTCCCGGACGCGCGCTGGGCGCCTCGCTCTCCTGGCTTGTCATGCTGGCGGGCGGCCTTGCCTGTATTTACTACTGGTTTAATTGATCCCATATAGAATCGGGCGGGCCTAGAGCAATACGCAATTAGTGAGAACCACCCGGTTCTATCTAATCGCGTAAAATTGCTCTAGAAATTAAGGTGCTAGAGCAGCTTTATGCGATTAGCCTGAACACAAGGTGATTCAGGCTAATCGCATGCTGCTCTGGTGATCCGCCCGTTTTTTCGAGTGAGGAATGAGCATGTCAATAGAAGCTCCCGGTGTTCTGAATTATGACGAAGCCGCGTTGCGCAACCTGGCCGATGATGTCATCGCGCGGGTCCGCAGGGCGGGGGCGGACGCCGCCGATGTGCTGATGGTTTCCGGGGCTTCGCTGTCGGCGTCGTGCCGGATGGGTGAGGTGGAGGAGGTTGAGCGTTCCGATGGCCAGGAATTTGGCCTGCGCGCCTTTATCGGCAAACGTCAGGCCATTGTCTCCTCCAGCGATTTGAGCAAAAGGTCTCTGGATCTGCTGATCACGCGTGTGGTCGCGATGGCGAAACTGGCGCCGGAGGATCAATATTGCGGTCTGGCGGAGCGCGAACTGCTGGCTAAAAAATTTCCGGATCTGGATATTTTCGACGCGACGGAACTGGATATGCCCAGCCTGATTGCGGCGGCGAAACAGGCCGAGGATGTGGCGCGTTCCATTCAGGGCATCACCAATTCCGAAGGTGCGGGGGCCAGTTGCAGCCATAGCCGCATTGTGCTGGCGACCAGCGAGGGGTTTTCAGGCGGTTACGCCACGTCATCTTATGGCATGTCCTGTTCCGTGCTGGCCGGCGAAGGCACGCAGATGGAGCGCGATTATGAATATTCTTCGGTGCGCCATTATGGCGATCTGATGTCGCCTGAGGAAATTGGCCGGGTGGCGGCGCAACGCACGTTGAGCCGCCTTAATCCGCGCCGGGTCAAAACCCAACAGGTTCCGGTCATTTATGCGCCGCGCGTATCGAACGGCCTGCTGGGGCATCTGGCGGGCGCCATATCCGGCGCGGTGGTGGCGCGCGGCACCAGCTTTCTGAAAGACCGGCTGGGCAAAGCGGTATTCGCAAAGGGCGTCAATATTGTGGATGATCCGCATCGCGCCCGGGGTTTGCGCTCCAAACCATTCGATGGCGAAGGTGTTGCCAATGCGCGCCGGGCGATGATCGAGGATGGCGTTCTGACCGGCTGGCTGCTGGATACCGCATCCGCCAAACAATTGGGCCTGCGCAGCACCGGCAATGCGGCGCGCGGCAGCGGTTCGGCGCCGTCGCCCTCGACCAGCAATTTTTACATGCAGCCCGGCAGCAGGCCCGCCGTTGAAATGATCAGTTCCCTGAAAACCGGCCTGTTCATTACGGAATTGATCGGCATGGGCGTCAACCCGGTTACGGGTGATTACAGCCGCGGCGCGACCGGCTTCTGGATCGAGAATGGCCAGTTCGTCTATCCGGTGAGCGAGATCACGGTGGCGGGAAATTTACTGGATATGTTTATGCATCTGACGCCGGGCGATGATCTGCAATTCCGTTATGGCATGGACGCGCCCACGATCCTGATCGAAGGGATGACAGTTGCAGGTGAGTGACGGTGAGTGACACTGACAATGCCAGAGATCATAGCCTTGCGGTAAACGCCGCGCGCGAGGCAGGGGCGCTGGCCATGCGCTATTTCCGCACCGGTTACGCCACCTGGGACAAGGGCAAAAACAATCCGGTGACCGAAGCGGATATGGCCGTTGATCAATTGCTGCGCCAGCGCCTGCTGGCCGATGCGCCTGGCTATGGCTGGCTGTCGGAAGAAACCGCCGATGATAAAAGCCGCCATGCCGCGCGCCGGGTTTGGGTTGTTGATCCCATCGACGGCACGCGCGCCTTTATCCGCGGCCAGCCGCATTTCGCCGTCAGCATCGCCCTGCTGGAAGATAGCAGGCCGGTTTCAGCCGTGATATTTAATCCGGCTACAGATGAATTATTTGAGGCGCGCACCGATGAGGCAAGCCTGCTGAATGGCGAAAAAATGCAGGTCAGCGCCAAAGGAGAATTGCAGGATGCCCGCATACTGGCGTCAAAGGGCCTGTTTCAGCATAAACGCTGGACCAGCGCATGGCCGGACATGCATGTGGAATCGCGCAATTCTATCGCCTATCAGGTGGCGCTGACGGCGGCCGGGCATTTTGATGGCTGCATGAATTTGTGGGGCGCCTATGATTGGGATCTGGCGGCCGCCGATCTGATCATGCGCACGGCAGGCGGGCATATTACCGACCATACCGGGGCGGCGCTGGTGTTTAATCAGGAAACCCCGCGCCATCCCGGCATCATTGCGGCTAATCCGGCCTTGCACGGCCTGTTGCTGGGGCGGATGCCTGCATGATCATGGACCGGCGCAAACCAGCTTCACGTCTGCGCGCGCCGCTGCTGCTGGCGCGTTTTCTGGGCTGGCTGATTGGCTGGCCGCGCCCGGCGAAACTTTCGCTCTCGATTCTGTTTGACGCCATTCCCGTTCTGCTGATCAGCCTGACCGGCATGGCGGGCTATCGGGTGCTGTGCAATTGCGCGCCGGGCGAGCTGACGCAGACCGGAATGATTGTGCTGCTCACACTTGCCTGTATTGGAATCTTTTTTCTGACCGGCCTGTACCGGCCGATGCTGCGCTATCGCGACCCGCTGATCATTTTTCCCGTGCTGGGCGCCAGCACGGCGGCGGCGGTAATTATTGCGCTGGCGGTTGCGGCGTTTGCGCCCGTGCCAAACCTTCTGCCGCTGATTGGTATTCTATGGCTGGGGCTGATGGCGCTGATGCTGGTCTGGCGGGTGACCGGCGGCGCGCTGTTGAACCTTGCGGTGCGCGACACCAGGCCCGATGTCACACAGGTGGCGATTTATGGCGCGGGGCGGGCGGGCGTCGCGCTGGCCGAAGCCATGCAACAGGATGACAGGCTGAATCTTGTCTGCCTGGTGGATGACAATGCGCAATTGCATGGCCGCACCCTGCACGGGGTCAAGGTGCGCCATCGCGATGCGCTGCGCGATCTGGCGGCGCGCGGGCGGCTTGATCTTGTGGTGCTGGCGATCCCGTCGGCCATCCCGGCGCGGCGTTCGGCCATCATCAATCAGCTTGCCGAACTGGAAGTCAGGGTTGAAACCGCGCCGACGCTGGAAGAAATCATTTCCGGCTGGCGGCGCGTCAGTGATATTCGCGCCGTCAGCCCCGAGGAATTATTATCGCGTGAACCCGTTGCGCCCGATATGGCGCTGCTGGCGCGCGAACTGCGCGGCAAGTCGGTGCTGGTTACCGGCGGCGGCGGATCCATCGGATCGGCGCTGTGCCGCGCGGTCATGGCCCATGCCCCGGCGAAGCTGATCATTTTTGAAATGTCGGAATTTGCGCTGTATTCCGTTGAACGGGAACTGCGCGAACTGATTGATGCGCGCGGCGGGCGCATTCAACTGGTCTGTCTGCTGGGTTCGGTGCTGGACAAGCCCGCGCTGGCGCGCGCCTTTGCAGCGCACCGGCCGGACATTGTTTATCACGCCGCCGCCTACAAGCATGTGCCGCTGGTGGAGATGAACCCGATTGCGGGCGCGGACAATAATATTTTTGGCACATTGAATGTTGTGCAGGCGGCGCAGCGGCATGGCGCGGAAAAATTCGTGCTCATCTCGACCGACAAGGCGGTGCGCCCCACCAATGTCATGGGCGCGGCCAAACGCATTGCCGAAAGGCTGGTGCAGGCGCTGGGCAAAAGCGAAAGCAAAACCGCCTGCGCCATTGTGCGTTTTGGCAATGTGCTGGATTCAGCCGGGTCGGTTGTGCCGCTGTTTCGCGAACAGATCCGCAATGGCGGCCCGGTAACCGTGACCGACCCGGCCATGGTGCGCTATTTCATGACCATACCCGAGGCCGCCGATCTGGTGATACAGGCGGGCGCGATGGCCGGCGGCGATGGCGATCTGTTCCATCTGGATATGGGCGATCCGGTCAATGTGGCGGATCTGGCGCGCAAGCTGATCCATCTGTCGGGTTTTTCAGTGCGCGAACCGGGCGTGGGCGGCGGCGATATAGAAATCCGCTTTACCGGCCT
>JAHHGO010000003.1 GCA_023252275.1 Alphaproteobacteria bacterium | reverse complement strand
CGAAATAATCCACATGACCGTGGCGCATCAGATAGATGCGCCGCCGCCCGGTGGTGCCCGGTAAAACCCGCATGCTCAAATTGCCTGGACTTTTCGCAGCGCTTCAACTTCTGCGGCGCTCAGACCCCAATCCTGCAAGGCGCTCTCGGTATGCTGCCCAACGACAGCCGGAGGGCTTTGGATTTTGGATACAGTCCGGCTGAAGCGTGGGGCGGGGGCTGGTTGCGGCACGCCTTCCACCTCTACAAAGGTCTTGCGGGCCACATTGTGCGGATGTTTAAGTGCTTCCTTAAGGGTCAATACGGGTCCGTAACAAATATCCGTATTCTCCATGATGGCGCTCCACTCATCGCGCGTCCTTGTTTTGAAGATGCTGGTCAGCCGTTGTTTCAGCCCCGGCCATCTGGATTTATCCATCTGCTTGCGGAAATCCGGATCATCCGAAAGACCAAGCTTTTCCAGCAGTTCCGCGTAAAATTGCGGTTCGATGCTGCCTAGGGAAATGTAATTACCATCACTGCAAAGATAGGAATCATAGAAGGGCGCGCCGCCATCCAGCAGATTATTGCCCACCTCATCGCTCCAGCTGCCCGCGGCGCTCATGCCGTAGAACATCGACATCAGGGAGGCGGCGCCATCGGCCATCGAACAATCAACGACCTGCCCCAAACCGCTGACCTTAGCGCTATGCAGCGCCGCCAGCAGCCCGACAGCCAGATATAATGCGCCGCCGCCGAAATCGCCTACCAGATTAAGGGGGTGTACGGGTTTTTCGCCCGGCCGGGCGCAGGAACGCAGGGCGCCGGTAATGGCGATGTAATTAATATCATGCCCCGCCATCTGGGAATAAGGCCCATCCTGGCCCCAGCCCGTCATGCGGCCATAAACCAGACGCTTGTTGCGCGCAAGGCACAGATCAGGGCCAAGGCCGAGCCGTTCCATCACGCCGGGGCGGAACCCCTCAAACAGGATATCGGCTTTTTCAACCAGCTTCAGGCAGGTTTCGATGGCTTCGGGTTTTTTCAGATCAAGCGAAATCGAACGCCGCCCGCGCCCGCCAATATCAAATTTGGTGCCGGTTCCGTTGCGGGCCTTGCGGTCGATGCGCACCACATCGGCGCCCATGTCCGACAGCAGCATGCCGCAAAACGGCGCAGGGCCAATACCTTGAAATTCAATGATTTTTACGCCTGATAGAGGTCCGGACATCGATCTGCTCCCTGTTAATTATTCTGTTATCATGATTTTAGTGCAGCTAGCGCCCAAAAGGAAAGGCTTAACCAAGCGCAAGCAGACTTTGCCCGTCATCCACATCCACAATGGACCCGGTCATGATGGCGGAAGCGTCTGAGCATAGCAGCAACAATGCCCCGTCCAGATCGCTGGCCTGATTAAGACGGCGGCGCAGGAAACCGGCAATTTGCGCCTTGCCCTTCTCGCTGTGGAACCACTCGCTGTTCAATTCGGTTTCGATATAGCCGGGATTTATGGCATTGACGCTTACCCCCTGCCGGGCCCATTCCCGCGCCAGCGCCTTGGTCATCATGACCATGCCCGCCTTGGACATATTATAGAGCGACAGGCCGGGCAGCAGCACATGGGCGGCGGCGGAGGCAATATTGATGATTTTGCCGCTCACAGACGGATCCGCCTTGTGGCGCGCCATCATTCTTTTCGCCACTTCGGTGGACATGAAATAGGCCCCGCGCAGATTGGTGTTAAACAGCTCATCATAGGCCTCGGGGCTAATATCAATCGCGCGCCCCGCCCCATTGACCCCGGAATTATTGATTAAAACATCAATGGGGCCGAGTTCTTCTTCGCAGCGTTCAACGGTCTGCCGGATGCTTTGCGGATCCGTCACATCCAGCGCCAGTGACAAGGCATGCCCTCCCCGGGCGGCTATTTCAGCGCATAAATCTTTCAGGCGATCAACCCGGCGTCCCGTGACCGCAAGACGCGCGCCGGCCGCCGCCAGTGTCAGGGCAAAATGCCTGCCCAGACCACTGGTCGTGCCGGTGATTAAAATATTTTTACCTTTCAAATCCACTTGCGTCGCGCCCATGAAGAGATGTCCCCCTTATTCCCGATAATAATCCTAGTCCCGCATAAATCCCGGCCGCAACCGGAAATGCAAAGAATGCATTAACCAGCCATCTATAGAATGCCGGGGAATTCTATTGGAGAAAAATCCCAATGAGCAGCGCGCGCGTTCTTGTAATCAACAATGACCCCGTCGACACCATCAATATGACGCAGAAATTGCATGCGCGGGGATATGAGAATGTGCCTCTTAAAGAAAAGGCCGACGCGCTTGACCAGGTGCGCGCCTCCAAACCCGATATTGTGATCATTGCAGGCAGCGGCAATGCCGGGTCCAGCCTGAATCTGACCCGGGCGCTGAAGGGCCGCAATGAAACGGCCGCGGTGCCGGTCATTTTGATCACCTCTTCAGATCGGGAATCATCGCTCGTTGAAGGGCTGCGCGCGGGGGCCGATGCCTGCCTGCCCTACCCCTATCATGACCTGCAACTGTACGGACGGATTGAATCTCTCACCCGCTTGGGAGCCATGCAGGAGGAACTGCGCCGCCGTATCATTACCGCCTCCAAATATGGTCTAAAGGATCAGATTACTGAATCTCCGCCAGCCATTCCGGGTGAGGAAGCAAATTTTCTTCTGGTGGGACCATCTGAAAATCATTTCGGGCATATTGAGCAGGGCCTGTTCAGATTTGGCACACTCACCCATGCGCAAAGCCCGGTAACGGGCATTCATTATCTGGAACGTCAGCGTTATGACGCGGTTCTTTTAAATATTCCTGAGGGCCAGGAAGCCGTCTATTTTCAGTTTGTAGAGGATATAAGGCGTAACTCACGGCTCTTTAACATACCCATTGTCTGTATGATGAGCGCCGCTTCCACTCTGTATACGGGCGCGGCCTATACCGCGGGCGCCGCGGATGTGTTTTATCATCCATTAAATCTGGAAGATTTCAGCGCCCGGGTGGAAGTTCTTTTCCGTCAGCAGCGCTATCGCGACTCGTTGATCAAGGTCTACCGCCAGACCCGTGACCTGTCGATCAGCGACGCCCTGACCGGGCTGTACAGCCATGGTTTCATGATGGAGCATTTGAGCGAACTGGTTGCCGAATCTCACGCCCAGAACAGAAGCCTCAGCCTGGCGGTTTTCAGCTTCGATAATCTGACAGAAATAAACAGCCTTTACGGGTTCAATTCCGGGGACAGGATCCTCAGTCAATTGGGTGTTTTGCTGAGCAATCTGGTGCGCGGCGAGGATTTGTCCGCCCGTTATAGCGGACATCAATTTGCGCTTGTCATGCCGGAAACCCGTCTGGCGTCGGCGGAGATGGTCGCCCATCGCATCGGCAGCATTATTAATTTTACCGAAATCATGCAGGGGGATGTCCAGACCGCGATCCGGGCGCATGTCACAACCGGTGTTGCGGCGCTATCCCCAGGCATGAGCGCCGATGCGCTGGTCAAGGCGGCGATCGCCAACGGCAGATAGGCTTACCTCACATTTTTTCATTTTCCCCCCGCTCCGGGATCGGATAGGCTTAAGCTATCTGTCTTGCCGTAAAAGGGGGTTCTGACATGCAGCTAGACATTATTTCCGATCCGGTATGCCCCTGGTGCTATGTGGGCAAGAAGCGCATGGAAATTGCCATCGCAGCCCGGCCGGAAATTCAGATTGATCTGGCCTACCGGGTGTTTCAGCTAAATCCGGATATGCCGCGCGAAGGCATGGATCGCAAGGAACATGTTCGCCGAAAATTTGGCGAACAAAAAGGCCCCAGCCCCATGATGGACGCCTTGCTGGAGGCCGGCCGGGAATTGGGAATTGAATTTAATTTCAGCAATATTGCGCGCATGCCCAATACACTGGATGCGCATCGTCTGATCCGCTGGTCACATAGTGCGGGCCGTCAGCCGGAACTGGTTGAGATTATGTTTCGCCGGTATTTTACGCAAGGCCACGATATCAGCGATCATGCGGTCTTGCTGGATATTGCCCGCGAGGCCGGGATGGATACGGATATTATCGCAAATCTTCTGGGCGGCAATGCCGACACGGATTTAATTCTGCAGGAAGATGCAACCGCGCGACGCATCGGCATTCAGGGCGTGCCCTCCTATGTAATCGCCAATAAATATCTGCTGGTGGGCGCCCAGGAACCTGAATTGCTGGTCAGGGCGCTTGATACGGCATATGCCGAAATCCGGCAATCCGAAGCGACTTAATTGGTTCGACTGGCTTAATGGGCCTGACGCAAAGCGCCATGCGGCTCTTCGGACCGCGGGCTATGATCATCCGCCTGTGGTAATGCGTTCATGGTTTCGCTGAGCACGCGATTGCGCCCCGTCAGCCGGCCATCCAGAATGGCGCCTGCCTCTATGGCAATGGTTTCATGCAGAATGTCACCCACCACTTGCGCGGTTTTACCGAGCGTCACCGAACGCGCCTCAATATGGCCATGCAGTGTTCCACGTATCAACACTTCTATAGCTGCAACATTTCCGGAAACCGTTGCGGTTGGCCCAATGGTCAGGGATTGGCACTGAATATCGCCCTCGACCAGGCCATCAATCTGCAAATCGCCAGGCGAGATCAGATCACCCCTGACCGACAGATCCGCACTGATTAGCGAGATCGGCTCTTTGCCGGACCGGCGGCCAGCCTGCGATGCGCCAGGATTCTTATCCTTTCCGCTGAAAAACATTTTCGCCAGCCTTTAAGAAATTACGCGGATCGCGCGCCTTACCATCGAACCAGACTTCGAAATGCAGGTGCGCTGTACCGCTTCTGCCTGTATTTCCAACAAGCCCAATTGTCTGCCGCAAACCAACCTTCTGTCCCAGCTTTACATTTATCCGGCTGAGATGCCCATAACGGCTTTTGACCCCCCGGCCATGATCAATGTCCACCATATTGCCGTATGGTCCATTAGGCCCTGCAAAAACAACGACACCCGGCGCACTGGCCTGTACAGGGTCCCCGTGCGGCGCCACAAGATCCACACCGGAATGAAAGGCTTTGGTGCGCGTAAAGGGATCACGCCGGTATCCATAACCGCTCGATACATAATACTTATTGACCGGCTCGGCCAAAGGCAGGCTGAACAATGCCTCGCGCAGCAATTCCAAACGGCCTTTGCGGCTATCTGGCATGGCAAGTTCACCCGGGGCCATACGGCGCATAAATTTAACGGACGTTGATGGCGGCATGCTAAGCAGCGGGCCGCCTTTCGCCTGACCGCCTGGAGATTTTGAATCCGTGCTACGGCGCAGCATGGTTTCCGCATCAAGGCCGGTTTGATTAATGAGTTTTTCAAAAGCGGTAATGGCGGTGTTCGCATCCCCGGCCAAATACGCCATCACTTCGTTGCGCGGAACCGTGTATCCAGCCAGACTGCCCGCGAGCGGGGCCTGGCCATTTTCCAGCCTGCCGTCTAAAATGGTCATTGAAGATGGCAGCGACAGCACGGGCAGGTTTGGACGTTTAAGAGGCATGACGGAGGACTGAAACGGATTGACGTTTTCCCCCGGTTGCATCTGCGGGCGCGGGCGCGGCATTGCACCGGGAATTACGGATATATTTGAATCTGTCACGCCGGTGGGCAAGGGCTCCGGAGCCTTGGCCATAGAGGGAACCGGCGTCCCGGATGGAGTTTCATTCAAGGTTTGTTGCTGGGTCTGTTTCGTCTGCTGGCGTTTATTGGAATCAATCTCCAGTTCAACGAGCCTAATACGTTGCTGAGCCTGCGCCAGTTCCGCAATCAGCCGGTTATGCGAATGGCTTAATTCCTGATACCGGGCGTCCTGAACCGTCCGGTTGCCGTGATAATAGGCAAAACCCGCCGAGACAAAGGCTACCCACGAGAATGCGAGAAGAAAAAAAACAAATCCGGAAAACTGCGCTAGCGGCGACAGGCTCACATAGCGCACCCGCCCGTGACTGCGCAGATAGACTTGTCTTTCAGAAAACAGCTTTCCCCACACACCAGCGGCAATCATTACGATCCCGTTCAACATCCGGCCTCCCCTCAGTGTCCCGCTACTCAACGACGCCCGCAACGCACGGACAATTGAACCCTGATATTTCAAACGAGTCCATCATTAGTTTTCTGTTATCAACATGTTATATAAACGATTCCCGAAGACTATCAGTACATATTGGTTAAAAAAAGAACAATATAGCCAGACATTGCTGAAATATCCTGACTGAACTGTAAAAAATTTCAAGTGCGGCTGCGGATTTTCTCAAGCGGCGCGCATTTCATCGTTTAACCTGCCGCCTGCATTTCCTTCACGGCCTCCAGCACTTTTTCCGCATGGCCATTGACCTTTACCTTTCGCCAGATTTTTCGGATCACGCCCTTGGCGTCGATAAGAAAAGTGCTGCGTTCGATCCCCATATATTCCCGGCCATAATTCAGTTTTTTCACCCACACGCCATAATCGGCCACCATCTTTCCTTCTTCATCAGACGCCAGACAAATTTTCAGATCATGTTTTTTCTTGAAATTGTCATGACGCTGCACGCTGTCCCTGGACACGCCCACCAGCACGGCGCCTGCCTTGTCGAATTGTTTTTTTAACGCACTGAAGGCAATGGCCTCGCTGGTGCATCCGGGCGTGTCATCCTTGGGATAAAAATACACAATGGCTATTTTGCCTTTCAGACCGGCAAGACCGATTTCGCCGCCGCCATCCGCCGGGAGTTTGAAGGCTGGCGCCTTCTGACCTTCTTCGAGCATATGTGTCATCCTGTGTGATGTTTGATTCATTATGACGGAACTGCCGGTTCCGCGTCCAGCCCCGCCGCCGCAAGAACGATCAGGCGATAGGATTCAAATATAGATTTTTGACAGGCCGCAAGTTGCAATTCCAGATCGGCGAAACTGTTTGTCCCGCCATGCGCCGCCATTAATTTCAGCAAGGCCTCAGGTGCATTTTGCACATCTGCACGATCGCCAAGACATAAGCGAATGATCTGCTGGAGATCGCGCTGCTTGCGTAATGCTCTGATTAGCTCCTGCGCCAGTGTATTATCCAGCCGCCCCGCCGCGGCCAGTTGCGTCAGCGCCTGAATAGTCGTGCCGGAAAGCGTCTCCGGAAAATCGGCGGCATCGCGCAGCAGCAGATATTGAGTAATGAATTCGGCATCCATCATGCCGCCGCGAACATATTTGAAATCCCAGATATTTTTGCCGGGAAATTCACGGTCAATGCGCGCCCGCATGGTGGCGACATCAACCGCCAGATCTTTGGGGTCGCGCCGCCTGCCCAAAAAACTGCGCATGGCCGCGCGAATATTGCTGGCCAGTCCGTCCGGAGCGATGATAATCCGGGCGCGGGTCCAGGCCATATGCTCCCACACTTGCGCCGCCTCCTCATGATATTTGCTGAAGGCCTCCAGCGATATCGCTATCGGCCCCTGCCCGCCGGACGGGCGCAGGCGCATATCCACTTCATACAGGCTGCCCTCGCCCGTGGGCGCGGTCAGGGCATTGATCAAGCGCTGGCACAGGCGGGCAAAATATTGCGCTGCGCTCAGGGGCGATTTGCCGTCAGACAACTTTTCCGTATTTGGGAAAATAAAAATCAGATCGAGATCGGAGGTGAAGGTCAGTTCCCTGCCCCCAAGCTTGCCCATCGCCAGAACCGCCATGCGGGCGTCCGGCACCCAGCCATGTTTTTCGGCAAGTTCCGCTTCCACCCGCGGCAATAGGGCGCGCAGCAGCGTATCCGCAATATCGCTGAGCGCCCCTCCCGCGCCATCGCCATCAATCAAATTTTGTAAAAGCTGCACCCCCACCTGAAATTTGCGCTCATTCGCCCAGCGCCGGGTAATATCCAGCACATCCTGATAATCGCGCGCGGGCTCCAGCGCATATTCCAGATCTCCGGATAATTTTTCCGGTTGCGGGAAGGCTTCCAGAAAATCTGGCGACAGCACCGCATCCAGCAAGGCCGGCCTGCGGCCCAGCATTTCAGCTAGCGCCGGGGCCGTACCCATAATTTCCGCCACCAGATCGAGAAGCCAGGGATGCGCGTTAAACAAAGACAGCAATTGTACGCCGACCGGCATGGCCGCCAGAAATTCGTCAAACCGCAACAGGGCGGCATCGGGATTGGAAGTGCGTATAATGGCCGACAGAATTTTCGGCGTCAGACTATCCAGCAGTTCCTGCGCCCGCTGTGTGCGCAGCGCGCGATAGCGGAAGCTGCGCCAGGTTTCGATAATTCTTTTCGCCCGCTCCGCATCCCTGAATTCCGAAACCCATGACGCATCGTCAGAGATTGCCCCCGGCCTGGCCTCGGGGACATCATTGCCCGGGCCAGTCAGTTTCTGAAATTGCGCAGCGGCGAAATCCAGATGCCAGCGAAGCGTTTTATAAAAATCTTCCACATCCGCAAATCCTGAAAAGGCGGCAATATGTTTCAGCCCTTCCGCAGATTTGGGCAATGTCTGTGTCTGTTCATCATCGATCATCTGCAGACGGTGTTCCAGGGTGCGCAGGAAAATATAGGCTTCGCGCATTTTTTTCGCGTCGTCCGCATCCAGCTGTCCCTTTTGCGCCAGCAGAGAGATAATGCCCAGCGTCGTGGGGTCGCGCAGCGCGCGGTCGCGGCCGCCCGCGATTAATTGATGGGTTTGCGCAAAAAATTCGATTTCCCGGATGCCGCCAGTGCCGATCTTGATATTATGCCCTTCTATCTGAATTTCCGAATGGCCATGATGCGCCCGGATCAGGCCCACCATATCAAAAACATCCTTGACCGCGGCGTAATCAAGGTTTTTGCGCCAAACAAACGGACTGATATTTTTCAGAAACTGCTCGCCCAGTTCAATGTCTCCGGCCACGGGCCGCGCCTTGATCATGGCCGCGCGCTCCCATCCCTTGCCGGTGCTTTCATAATAATTTTCCGCCGCTTCAACCGGCAGCGCAATGGGCGTGGCCGCGGGATCGGGACGCAGGCGCAAATCAACCCGGAAGACATATCCATCGCCGGTAAAATCCTGCAACAGGCTGATCAGCGTTTTGGTGAAGCGGACCTGAAAGTCAATCAGCTCCAGTCTGCCCTGGTAGGTGCGGCGTTGCGGATCGTACAGAATGATAAGATCAATATCGCTGGAATAATTCAACTCGCCCGCGCCCAGCTTGCCCATGGCGATGACCACATAACCGCAACGCCAGCATGGCCGCGCCGGGTCCGCCAGCACGATATCCCCTGCCCGCGCATGCGTATGCAGCATTGCGCCGATGGTGGCGTTCAGAATGGATTCGGCAAAGCCGGACAGCGCGCCCGTCACCCGGCCCAGATCCCAAAGCCCCGTAATGTCCGCCATCGCAATGCACAATGCCGCCCGGCCACGGAACATGCGCAATTGCTGCGCCAGATCCGGTTGCGGCAGGCCCGCATCCGCAAGCGCCATTACCGCCTGATTGATTTCGGCCAGACATTCATCCGGCCCCTGCTGCATCAGCGCACCCAGAAAATCCGGGTCGCGCAGGGCTATCCGGCTCAGAAACGGGCTATTGCCGAATATTGCGCCTAAAACCCGGCGGCCCCTTGCATCCTGCAACAGGCTGGTTATGCGTTGAAGGGCCGTTTCACCATACGCTTCCGCCGCCAGTTGCAAATCGCCAAGCAACGCCTGCGCGCGCGTCTCATCAAAGGGAACGGGTAATTTATACGAATCTGTGTTAGCGTCGAGCAGGGAAAAAACGTGCATTCAACAGCCGCCTGAATATAAGCCGGTCACGATTCCTGACCCGGATAGCGCCAGTATATAGGGTGGTGTGAGAATGAGAATACGGCAATACTGAAACCCGTCTGTGATTATTCGTTCAACCAAGATACTTATGCGCGGCCTTGGAGCCGCGCTGACGGTGGTTACGCTGCTTGCCGCGCTGGCGCTATGGCGTCTCGCCAGCGGTCCCGTCAGCCTGTCCTTTGCCGGCGACTATCTGCGGGAGATGCTCGACGAAGTCACCCCCGGTTACAAATGGGAATTTGACGAGCCGGTCATTGACTGGAGCGATTTGCAGCCCTCTCTTGCAATCACCATCACCGGCGCGCGGATAAAAGAAACCTCCGGCAATCTTGTGGCCCAGGCGCAGCGGCTTGACCTTGGGCTTAGCGCGCGCGGCCTGTTATTGGGGCGCATCGCCCCCAAATCGGTGGAATTGAATGGCGCCTCCATGACCATTGTGCGTCTGCTGGATGGTTCTTTCCGGCTTGGCGCTGGCGCGGCGCCGGATAATCTCAAACAAATGAATCCGCCCGACATATCGGGTTTATTGTCGCGCGCCTTTGCCGCACTGCTGGAGCCGCCCGGCCTTAGCGGCAATATGGGGGCGCTGGAACATCTGGCGATCGATAATGTCGAATTATATTATCGCGATCTGCGGCTTGAAACCGTATGGCAGGCCAGTAAGGCCAATTTTTCGTTCTCGCGTTCCGCGCAGGGAATTACCGGACAGGCCGGCATCGGCCTGAAAATTGACGAACAGCGCTGGGATCTGTCGCTAGGTGGAAATTTCGACAGCGCAACGCAACAAAGCCAGATTGATGTCAGTTTTAGCGGCGTGGAACCTTTCCGCCTTGCTGACGAAGCGGTGGCGCTGGCCGAGCTTGCCAAATTTCACCTGCCTGTAAGCGGCCAGCTTGGAATCCAAATGGCGCGCGATGGCACCCTGCTGGGGTTAAACGCCAATGTCCGCACCGGCGCGGGGGAAATTATTCTGCCGGAGCTGATACCGGAGCCGGTTCAGATAGACAGTCTTGAGATCCTGGGCGCCTATAGTTTCAGTGATGGCCTGATACGTCTTGAGCGCGCGCTACTGAAGCAAGGGCCATTGGAGATCAACGCTGCGGGAACGGTCGAATATGGCGTTGCCAGCCCGGCCATTCATCTGTCCGGCCGCATCCGCAACGCCAGCATCGAAACCGTTAAACGCCTGTGGCCAATTCCCGCAGCCCGCGGCTCGCGCGCCTGGTTCATGGAAAATATGGATACAGGCACGATTGATGCGGCGCAATTCGAGGCGAATATTGCGCGCGGCGATTTTGCCGCTGGCCCGCTCAGCGATGAAGCCATCAAGGTCGAATTAAAGTTCAACGCTGTAACAGGCCATTATCTGCGTCCGATGCCGCCCATCTCCCAGGCGCGCGGCAGCGCCCTGATAACCGGCCGCAAGCTGGAACTGAACCTTGATGAGGGCGTCATTCTGGATGGCTTACGGCTGAGCGATGGAAAATTCATACTTGGCAATACGCATCTGCCTGACAAAGATGGACAGATTGTGCTGCTGCTGAACGGCAGCATGACCAAAACCCTTGAATTGATCGACTATAAGCCGCTGGGCTATCCGTCGCGGTATGGCATCGATCCGGCCCGCATTGGCGGCGAAGCGGCCACACGCCTGAACATGAAACTGCCCATCAAAAACGGCATGCGGATGGATGAAATCCAGTATGAAATTTCTGCCGAT
This sequence comes from Alphaproteobacteria bacterium, assembly GCA_023252275.1. Lineage (GTDB taxonomy): Bacteria > Pseudomonadota > Alphaproteobacteria > UBA11222 > UBA11222 > UBA11222. The sequence continues at coordinate 26,968 of JAHHGO010000003.1, read as the reverse complement.
GTGAACGGCTTTCTGATGCCCGATCTGCTGAATGGCGTCGCATTGGAGCAGGCCAACCTTCATGTTGATGTCAATACAAAAGGCATCACGGCCAAAGGAACGGGACTTCTGGCAAATGCCGATGCGGATATTGTCTGGGTTGAGCAGTTCAATGTAAAGGATGCGCCATCCAGTAATTACACCGTCAAAATGAAAGCCGATGAAAAGCAGCTCGAGGCGCTTGGCTTTCCAACCGCCGGGTTGATCGCCGGGCCTGCCGGCTTGCAGGCCGAGGCGTGGGGACGCGGAAAAAACATTTCCGGCGGCCATGTCATTGCCGATCTGAACGGGGCCGAATTGATCGCCGCGCCGCTGTCCTGGCGCAAGCCAAAGGATATAGCCGCGCAGATCAGTTTTGACTTCGCCATGCCTTCGGGCGGCGGCGGCGTCATACTGGAAAAACTGTCCGTTAAGGGCAAGGAGATTGATGTGGCTGGACGTCTGGTGTTCGAACCTCAGGGGCCGCCAGCCATTGTCCGGATGGACAGGTTAAAACTGGGGGCGTCAAACGACCTGACGGTCGAGGCTCGGCGGAACAAACAGGGCGTGTATGCCATCACGGCAAAAGGCGCCCGCGCCGATCTGTCTCTTTCCATCTCTGAATTGCACAAATCCGGCGAAATTCAGGACCCGGACGAAAAAGGCCTTGCCTATACGCTGGAGGCCCGTATGGGAGAGGTTCTGTTACGCGAGGGAAATATTCTGCGCGATGTGACCGCGATCGGAAATTATGATGGCAAGGATTTCATCAAGCTGGCCGTCGATGGCAATTATGGCGCTGAAAAAAAGGTGACCCTGCGCTTGCAGCCCAGTGAGAGCGGCAACAGAACATTTTCACTGCTTTCACAGGATGCCGGCAGAATATTATATGGCCTAGCCCTGTTTGACAGTGGCGTTAATGGCGATCTGGATATGAAGGGAGAATTTCTTGACACGCAACCGCGTGACCCGGGCACGGATGCGCCGCTACAGGGTCAAATTCGTGTACGGAACATGCAGGTCGTCAATACGCCTGTGCTGACGCGCATTCTGACCATCGCCTCTCTCACCGGCATTCGCGACATATTGACAGGCAGCGGTCTGACCTTTGACCGCATTTTCGTACCCTATAAAATGCAAAATGGCGTTGTGAGCCTGTCCGAAGCCTATGGTTCGGGCTCCGAGCTTGGCCTGACCCTGCATGGCACAAAAAACGAAAAAGATGGAACCGTCAATATGAACGGCACGGTGATACCCGCTTATACGCTGAATACGGTGTTTGGCAAGGTGCCGATCCTTGGCAAAATTCTGCTCGGCGGCAAAAATGAAGGCGTGTTCGCCATCAATTACAGCGTTACCGGATCGAGTGACAATCCGGATGTTTTCGTCAACCCGCTGTCTGCGCTCACGCCCGGCTTCCTGCGGAAAATTTTCAATCTGGGGGACGTTGCCGCGCCGGGTGAAGAAAATGCCGCGCCCGCGCAGCCCGGCTCAACGCCTTCGGAATAAAATGCCGCTTGATTCCTCGGCCGGATTGCGGAAATCTTGCTCCTCAAAATAGATAAGGAGCCTGACCATGGATGATGCGGCAAAAAAGACTGCCCTGCGAATGATCCCCTACGGAATTTATATACTGACTGCCCGTTCGGGCGATGAGGTTGCCGCCGCCACCGTTAACTGGGTGACGCAAACCTCGTTTGAACCGCCCCTGATCGCCGTCGCTATCAAGACGGATAGCGGGGCCTATGCGCTGATCAAAAAGACCCAGTGTTTTGCTCTTAACATGCTTGGCAAGGGGCAAGCCCCGGTGGGATTCACCTTTTTCAAACCGGCGCAGCTTGACGGCAGCAAGATCAGCGGCGAGCCGTTCAGCGCCGGGCGCAATGGCTCACCCATTCTGGGCAACGCCATTGCCAGTGTGGAATGCAAAGTCAGCCGCATTGTCGATCTTGGCGATCACCACATCTTCGTGGGCCAGGTGACCGACGCCAATGTCGCCAAACAGCCCGAGGCCAGGGCCGATGACGCGATATTATGGATGAAGGATCTGGGCGAAAAAGTGTTTTACGGGGGATAGACGCCGTCTATCCCGCCCGCACCAGAACATGTTTTTTCCGCCCGGCGCTGAGCTTGATGGCGCCATTGGAAAAATCCGCGGGGTTAAGCGCGGCAAGCTCGTTCTCAACCAGTCGATCATTAATCCGTACACCCCGGTTTTTGATCAGCCTTCTGGCCTCGCCGCCGCTGGCGCAGAGGCCGGAACGGCGCAGCAGTTCCGAAACCGCAAGGCCGGATGAAAATTCATTTTGCGCAATTACCAATTCCGGCAGCCCATCGCTTAACGCGCCCTCTTCAAAGGTTTTGCGCGCGGTTTCCGCCGCCTGTTGCGCCTGCTCCGCGCCATGCGCCATGGCCGTCGCCTGGGTGGCCAGTATTTTTTTGGCCTCGTTCAGTTCCTGGCCCTGTAATTTTTCCAGACGCGCAATTTCATCCAGCGGCAGTTCGGTGAACAGGCGCAGAAAACGCCCGACATCGGCATCCTCCACATTGCGCCAATATTGCCAATATTCGTAGGGGCCAAGCATATCGCCATTCAGCCACACCGCGCCGCTTTCCGATTTGCCCATTTTTTTCCCGGAGGCCAGCGTCAGCAGCGGCGTTGTCAGGCCATATAATGCCGCCGCATCGGCGCGCCGGCCCAGCTCAACGCCATTGACGATGTTGCCCCACTGGTCCGAACCGCCCATCTGCAAATGGCAGCCATATTTGCGGTTGAGTTCGAGAAAATCATAGGCCTGCAACAGCATGTAATTGAATTCAAGGAAGGTCAGCGGCTGTTCGCGTTCCAGACGCAATTTGACGCTGTCCATTGTCAGCATACGGTTGATCGTGAAATGCGTGCCGAAATCACGCAAAAATCCGATATAGTTCAGCCTGTCCAGCCAGTCCGCATTATTGACCATAATCGCATCGGTCGGCCCGTCGCCAAAGATCAGAAATTTACCGAACACATTTCTGATGCTCGATATATTGGCGGCGATCTGATCATCGGTCAGAAGCGGGCGCGATTCATCCTTGCCGGTTGGATCACCAACACGCGTTGTGCCGCCGCCAATCAATACAATGGGTTTGTGGCCGGTTTGCTGCAAAAGGCGCAGCATCATGATCGAGATCAGATGCCCGACATGCAGGCTGGGCGCGGTGCAGTCATAGCCGACATAGGCCGTAATCGGCTGGCGGGCGGCCAGCGCATCCAGCCCCTCAAGGTCGCTGCACTGATGCAGATAACCGCGGGCAACAAAAGTTTCTAAAAATAGCGAGTTTAACTTCATTTTCATGGCTGTTCTGTTAACTAATATTGTGTCTAGCGCGGACAAGCTGTATCAGCTTTGCGGGCAAGCGAAAAGGTGGGATGAAGTCGTATGGAGCCAGTTATAGCGCTTGGCCTGATGAGCGGAACCTCGCTGGACGGCATTGACGCCGCCCTGATCCGCACCGATGGGGAACGCATCGAGGCCTTTGGCCCCTGGGCTACCCAGTCTTATGAGGATGAGATGCGCGCCAATCTGCGCGACGCCATGACGCTGGCGGCCAAACTGGGCGCGGCGGCGCGGCAGGACCCGCAAATCATCGCGCTGTCGCAGGATCTGACCGCGCTGCACCGGCAGATCGTTCTGGCGTTACTGAGTGAGGCCGAGATCGAGCCTGATGAGGTTGCCGTGATCGGCTTTCATGGTCAAACCCTGTTGCATCGCCCCGAACAGCGCCTCACCCTGCAAATCGGGGATGGCGGCAGGCTGGCTCGCAGTCTGGACATAGATGTGGTCTATGATTTTCGCAGCGCCGATGTCGCTGAGGGCGGCCAGGGCGCGCCGCTTGTGCCGCTTTATCATCAGGGGCTGGCGCGCGATCTTGATTTTGACGAAACCGGACGCGGCGGGCCGCTGGCGGTGCTTAATATTGGCGGCATCGCCAATGTAAGCTGGCTGGATCTCAGCCTCGATCCGCTGGGCAGCGGTATAGTGGCATTTGACACTGGCCCCGGTAATGGGCTGATTGATGACTGGTGCGCGCGCAAAACCGGAATACCGATGGACCGTGATGGCCTATTGGGCGGGCGTGGAATGGTCAATGCTCCCGCGCTTGCCGCTTTGATGGCCTCACCGCTAATTCAGGCGCCGCCGCCCAAAAGCCTCGACCGGCTGGCCTTTGATCTGTCCCATGTTGCCGAGCTTTCCGCAGAAGACGGGGCGGCGACGCTTGCCGCCTTTACGGCGGCGTCGGTGGCGGCGTCAGTCCGGCATTTGCCCGCACCGCCAGTGCGCTGGATCGTCTGTGGCGGCGGGCGGCATAACAGGACCTTGATGGAAATGCTGCGCCGGGAACTGGGCGTTCCCGTGCATGCCGCCGAAGAAGCCGGCTGGCGCGGCGATGCGCTGGAAGCGGAAGCCTTTGCCTATCTGGCTGTGCGCCATCTGCGCGGCCTGCCGATCAGCCTGCCCTCAACCACCGGCGCGCCGCGCCCTCTGCCGGGCGGCGTGCTTGCGCGCAAGCCCTGATTGATCAGACCGTCTGTTTGGCGTCGATCACGGCGACCTGGCGGGTCAGATAATCGCTCACCTGCTTGCTCAGATCCGGAATATGCGTCTCAAAAAAATGATTGGCGCCTTTGATCTTCATATAATCCACGACAATATTCTTCTGCGACGAGAGCTTGTTAACAAGCTTATCGACCGATTCAATCGGCACGACCTGATCGGCGGTGCCATGAATAATGGCCCCCGACACCGGGCAAGGAGCCAGAAAGGCGAAATCATAATTATTGGCCGGCGGCGCAATACCGATAAAGCCGGATATTTCCGGACGGCGCATTAACAATTGCATGGCGATCCAGGCGCCAAAAGAAAAGCCCGCAATCCAGCATTGCGGCGCATTTCCATTAAGCTGTTGCAGCCAGTCCAGCGCCGATGCGGCATCCGACAGTTCGCCCTGGCCATGATCATATTCGCCCACGCTGCGCCCGACGCCGCGAAAGTTGAAGCGCAGAACCGAAAACTCATGCTTCTGGAAAATCTGTCCCACCTGATGCACGACCTTGTTCTGCATCGATCCGCCATAGAGCGGATGCGGATGCAGGATCAGCGCAATCGGGGCATTGGCCCGGTTCGCGGGATAATAGCGACCCTCTATACGGCCCGCCGGGCCATTGAAAAAGATTTCAGACATCTTTCTCGATTCCTTTCCTTAAGTCTGTATCAGACTATTTAGATTGTGTTTAAAATGAGAATTATTTTTTCTAAATCAACAGCTTGGCTACGATTTACTGGAAATACTTGACATATTTAGTAGGTTGTTTACATTCCAGATGGCGATCTGCGGCAAGCCGGTGTGGAAGCAGAGCGCGGTCATATCATAAGCGGCCCTGAAAATGGCAGTAAAATCTGCTCTGGAATACCATATCTATACAAAGGACTAATCCAGTGAGACTAAGCACACGCGGGCGTTATGCGGTGATGGCGATGGTGGACCTCGCGGGCGAAGGCGTGGACAAGCCAGTGACCCTGGCCGATATTGCGGCGCGTCAGGACATATCCCTATCCTATCTGGAGCAATTATTCGCCAAATTGCGGCGCGGCGGCATTGTCCGCAGCGTGCGTGGCCCCGGCGGCGGCTACCGGCTAGCCAATCCGAAAGATCAGATCCGCATTGCGGACATTATACTGGCGGTGGATGAACCCATCCGCACGACCCGCTGCCAGACCGGCTCGTCGATGGGATGCGCCAAACATAATAGCCGCTGCATGACGCATGATTTGTGGGAAGAACTCGGCCGGCAGATTCATATCTATCTCAGCTCGGTCACCCTGGACGATGTCGTACAGAAACGCGTGCTGGGCACGAGCGGGGCCATTCCGGCATTGGAGGGTATGTCCACTAATTCTGATGCCCCGCAACTGGCGTCCGCCGCCGATTAGCAGGTCCGAAACCGTATGAAGCCCGATCAGATGATTTATCTGGACAATAACGCCACCGCTCCGGTGCGGCCTGAAGTGGTGCGCCTGATGGCCGATGCGTGGATGCGCCCCGGTAATGCGTCCAGTATTCATGGCTTTGGCAGGCAGGCCCGCAACCAGATTGAAACGGCGCGGCAGGATATTGCCCGGCTGATCGGGGCAAAAGCGGAAAACATCATCTTCACCAGCGGCGGCACCGAGGCCAATAATCTGGCGCTGCGCGGCGCGCCGGTCAGAACTGTTCTGGTCTCGGCCATTGAACATGAATCCGTGGCCCGTTTCGCCATCACGCCGGAAGCCATCATACCCGTATTATCAACCGGCGTGATCGACCTTGCGGCGCTCGACGCCATGCTGGCGGCCGCGCCCGCGCCCGCCCTTGTCAGCATCATGCTGGTCAATAATGAAACCGGCATCCTTCAGCCCGTGTCCGAAGCCGCCGAAATTACGCACCGGCATGGCGCACTGCTGCATTGCGACGCAGTACAGGCGCTGGGCAAAATTCCGTTCGATTTCGCCGCGCTTGGCGCCGATCTTGTAAGCCTGTCGGCGCATAAATTTGGCGGGCCGCAGGGCATTGGCGCATTAATCCTGCGCAATGGGCTGGACATAACCGGACAAATGCTGGGCGGCGGGCAAGAACGCGGGCGGCGCGCAGGCACGGAAAATGCGGCCGCCATTTCGGGCTTTGCGCTGGCGGCGAAAATGGCTGCGGACGCCCTGCCCGCGCTGACAGTTGAACTGTCCGCCTTGCGCGACAAGCTGGAACAGGGCGTGGCGGCGCTTACGCCCGACGCTGTTTTCTTCGGACGCGATCAGGCGCGCGCGCCAAATACGAGCTGCTTTGCCCTGCCCGGCGTAACCGCCTCGCCCCAGGTGATGAACCTCGATCTGGCGGGAATCGCCGTTAGCGCGGGTTCCGCCTGCTCATCCGGAAAAGTAACACGCTCCGCGGTGCTCGCCGCCATGGGCGTTGACGATGCGCTGGCGGGGGCCGCCATCCGCGTCAGCCTTGGCTGGGCCAGCAGCGCCGCCGACATTGATGCTTTTCTGGCGGCATGGGAAATGATCGCCGGGCGCATGCCATTGCGCCGGGCGGGTTGAGGTGGAATTATGAGTGCGCGTCCCGAAACCATCACGGCTGTTGCCGAATCCGGTGAAACCTACAAGCATGGTTTTGTCACCGAGATTGAATCCGAGTTCGCCCCGAAAGGGCTGAACGAGGACATTGTCCGTTTCATCTCCGCCAAAAAGCAGGAGCCGCAATGGATGCTCGATTGGCGCCTGCGCGCCTATCGCCGCTGGCTGACCATGAAAGAGCCGAAATGGGCGCGGGTAGAATTTCCGCAGATCGATTATCAGGATGCCTATTATTACGCCGCGCCAAAGGGGTTTGGGTCCGGCCCTAAAAGCCTAGATGAGGTTGATCCCGAACTGCTGCGCACCTATGAAAAGCTGGGCATTCCGCTGAATGAACGCATGCTGCTGGCGGGTGTCGCCGTCGATGCGGTGTTTGACAGCGTATCCGTGGTGACAACCTTCAAGGAAAAGCTGCACGAAGCCGGGGTGATTTTCTGCTCGATTTCCGAAGCCGTGCGGGATCATCCCGAAATGGTGAAGAAATATCTTGGATCGGTTGTTCCCTATGCGGATAATTTTCACGCCACGCTGAATTCCGCCGTGTTCAGCGATGGAACCTTTGTATATATACCGCCGGGTGTGCGCTGCCCGATGGAGCTGTCCACCTATTTCCGCATCAATGCCGCCAATACCGGGCAATTTGAACGTACCCTGATCATTGCCGACAAGGGTTCCTATGTCAGCTATCTGGAAGGCTGCACCGCGCCCATGCGCGATGAAAATCAGTTGCACGCCGCGGTGGTTGAACTTGTCGTTCTGGACGATGCCGAAATCAAATATTCAACTGTTCAAAACTGGTATCCTGGCGACAAGGAAGGGCGCGGCGGCATTTATAATTTTGTCACCAAGCGCGGCCTGTGCCGGGGACGCAACTCGAAAATATCCTGGACGCAGGTGGAAACCGGCTCGGCCATAACCTGGAAATATCCCAGTTGTATCCTGAAGGGCGATAATTCCACGGGCGAGTTTTATTCCATCGCCATCACCAATAATCATCAGCAGGCGGACACCGGCACCAAGATGATTCATATGGGACGCAACACGACCAGCCGCATCGTCGCCAAGGGAATTTCCGCCGGCGGCAGCCAGTCGACCTATCGCGGTCTGGTCAGCATCCTTCCGGGGGCCGAGGGCGCGCGCAATCACACGCAGTGCGATTCCCTGCTGATCGGTGATAAATGCGGCGCGCATACGGTGCCCTATATCGAAGTGCGCAATCCGTCCGCGCAGGTGGAGCATGAGGCGACCACGTCAAAGCTGAGCGAGGAGCAATTATTCTATTGCCGCCAGCGCGGACTGGACACGGAAAGCGCCGTGGCGCTGCTGGTCAATGGTTTTTGCCGCGAAGTGTTGCAGCATTTACCGATGGAATTTGCCGTCGAAGCGCAAAAACTGGTGGGCGTCAGCCTGGAAGGCAGCGTCGGATAAGATGAGCAAACTAATGCTGGAAATTAAAAATCTGCATGTGTCCGCTGGCGGGCAGGAAATTCTGCGCGGCGTTGATCTTGTGGTCAATGCGGGCGAAGTGCATGCGATCATGGGGCCTAACGGGTCCGGCAAAAGCACACTGTCCTATGTTCTGGCCGGACGCCCCGGCTATGAAATCACCGGCGGCAGCATCCATTATTTTGGCGAAGATCTGACCACGCTGCAGCCTGAAATGCGCGCCGCGAAAGGAATTTTTCTGGGCTTTCAATATCCGGTGGAAATTCCCGGCGTGGCGACCATGACCTTTCTGAAACATGCCATCAATGCGCAGCGCAAGACTCGCGGCGAGGATGAGCTGGACGCCATGGGCGTGATGAAACTGGTGCAGCGCGAGGCGGGTAAGCTGAAAATTTCCGCCGATATGCTGAAGCGCCCCGTGAATACCGGATTTTCGGGCGGCGAGAAAAAACGCTGTGAAATTCTGCAAATGGCGGTGTTGCAGCCGCTGCTCGCGGTGCTGGACGAAACCGATTCCGGTCTGGATGTGGACGCGTTGCGTCTTGTCGGCGACGGGATCAGCGGTCTGCGCGCCCCGGACCGGGCGATGATCGTGATCACGCATTATCAGCGGCTTCTGGATCATATTGTGCCGGATTTTGTGCATGTGCTGGCGAAAGGTAAAATCACCCGCAGCGGCGGCAGGGAACTGGCGCTGGAACTGGACCGCGAAGGTTATGGCGAAACCGCACCGCAAACCCGCATCACGGCCGGCGCATGAACATGACCGCCACAGCCGAACGCGCACTGCAAAATGAAATCGCCGCACAGCAGGCGGGGCTTGCCGGCGCCCCCCGCCCCCGCCCCTGCGCGAGCTGCGTCTGAACGCCATGCGCCACTATGCCAAAACCGGCCTTCCCACCCGCAAACAGGAAGCCTGGCGCTGGACAGACCTGACGCCGCTCTATGATCATTTGGGTAAACCTTCAGCGCCGGCCCCCTCCACCGCCAGCCCACTGGCCGGGCCGTTTGCCGCAATTGATTGCTGGCGTCTGACCTTTATCAACGGCGTACTGCAAAATTCGTCCGCGGATCTGCCTGCGGGCGTTCGCGCCATATCTTTGCGCGCGGCATTAAATGAAGATGCCAGTCTGGCTGCAAATCTGAGCGCGGGTGAAGGCGCTGCGTTTTTATCGCTGAACACCGCGCTGCTGAATGATGGCGCCTTTATTCATCTGGCCCCGGATGTGCGTCTCTTGAAACCGCTGCATCTGGTTTTTTTTAACACAGGCAATGCCCAGATTCGCAATCTTGTGATGCTGGCGCCCCGCGCCGCCATGACCCTGCTGGAAAGCCATTATGGCGCGCCAGATGCGAATTATTTTGTCAATCAGGCCAGCGATGTGCATATGGCCGAAGGCGCACGCCTATCGCATTATCGCGATCAGGCGGAAAGCCCCAACGCCTTGCATTTTCAGTATCTCAATGCCCGGCTGGAAGCGCATTGCGCTTATGACGGATTTACGCTGACGCGCGGCGCGCGGCTGTCGCGCTATGAAGCGCATATTGCGATCAATGGCGCGGAAACGGATTGCAGTCTTAATGGCGTCACCATGCTGGATGGCGCGCAACTCAGTGACACCACCTGCGTCATGGCGCATCTGGCGCCCGCAAGCCGCAGTTCGCAAATGTTTCGCAATGTGCTTGCCGGCCAATCGCAGGGCGTGTTTCAGGGCCTGATCCGGGTGGCCAAAGCTGCGCAGCGCACCGATGCGCGTCAGCAGATAAAGGCCCTGCTTTTATCGCCCAAAGCCGTGCAAAACGCCAAGCCGGAGCTTGAAATTCTGGCCGACGATGTAAAATGCGCGCATGGCGCGTCGGCAGGCCAGTTGGATGAGGCCGCGCTGTTTTATCTGCGCGCGCGCGGCATCAACGAGGCGCAGGCGCGCGCCTTGCTGATCGCGGCGTTTCTGGATGACGCCGTGGCCCAAATTCGGGGTGGCAATGGAGTTGATGCGGCGGAAATCCGGAACCCGTTGCAAGCGGCAATCGGCGCATGGCTGGCGCGGCAATTGGCGGTGACGCATGTCTAAGACGGTAAATCTGCAATCCGCACAGCCGGCCAGCGGTTTTGATGTGGCGCGCGCACGCGCGCAATTTCCTATTCTGAATGTTTCCGTCAATGGCAAGCCGCTGGTCTATCTGGACAATGCCGCGTCGGCGCAAAAACCGGAATCGGTTCTGCATGCGCTGGATGACACTTATCGCACCAGTTACGCCAATATTCATCGCGGCGCGCATCATCTCAGCACGCTGGCGACGGAAAAATATGAAGCGGCGCGGGAAAAAGTGCGCGGCTTTATCAATGCGCGGGATGTATCGGAAATCATCTTCACCAGTAACGCCACAGGCGCGCTAAATCTGGTGGCGTCCAGTTTCGCCCGCCCCCGCATCAATGCGGGCGATGAAATCATTCTGTCGGTGATGGAGCATCATTCCAACATCGTGCCCTGGCATTTTCTGCGCGCCGATAAGGGCGCGGTACTGAAATGGGTTCCGGTGGACGGGCGCGGTGAATTGCAACTGGATGAATTTGAAAAACTTCTGTCGCCGCGCGCGAAACTGGTGACCATCACCCATGTATCGAATGTGCTGGGCACCATCACGCCTATCAAGGAAATTGTCCGGCTGGCGCACGCACAGGGCGTGCCGGTTCTGGTCGATGGCAGTCAGGCCGCGCCGCATCTGCCAATCGATGTGCAGGATATGGATTGCGATTTTTATGCTTTCACCGGGCACAAAGTATATGGCCCGACCGGCATTGGCGTATTGTACGGAAAATCCACGCATCTTAACGCCATGCCGCCTTTTCTGGGCGGCGGCGAAATGATCCGGCAGGTTACCCGCGACACCATAACCTACGCCGATCCGCCATTCCGTTTTGAAGCGGGCACCATGCCTATTGTGCAGGCCATCGGCCTGGGCGCCGCCATTGATTTTATGCAATCGCTGGACCGCAAAGCGGTGGCCGCGCATGAAAAATCTTTGCTGGATTATGCGACCGCGCGGCTGAAGGAAATCAACGCTCTGACCATCTATGGCGAGGCGCGGGAAAAAGGCGCCATCATTTCCTTTGGCATTGACGGCATTCATCCGCATGATGTGGCCACCATCATCGATCAGTCCGGGGTGGCCGTCCGCTCGGGCCAGCATTGCGCCGAACCGCTGATGAAACATCTGGGTGTAACCGCCACGGCGCGGGCTTCATTCGGATTATATAATACAAAAGAAGAAGTCGACATTCTGGTGCGCGCATTGGAAGATTGCCGCAAATTATTTGGATAGACGGGAAACAGGGCAGACAATGGATATGGATCAGGAAGCGCCAAAATCAGCATCCGTCATAGAGACGTCCGGGAATGTGGATCCGTATCTGCTGCATGATGCGATCGTGGCCGCCATCAAGACCGTTTACGATCCGGAAATTCCCGTTGATATATATGAACTGGGGCTGATTTACCGGCTTGATATCAACGAACAGGGCATGGTCGATATTGATATGACATTAACCGCGCCCGCCTGCCCGGTCGCGGGCGAAATGCCCGTATGGGTGCGTGACGCGGTGTTGCAGGTTTCGGGCGTGCGCGGATGCGAGGTGCATATGGTGTTTGATCCGCCCTGGGATAAGTCGCGCATGTCGGACGAGGCGCAAATCGCGCTGGACATGTTTTGAAAAGGCAAGGAAGCAATGGCTATGGAAATAACTGACGGCAACTCCGGCAAGCCCGCGGGCAGGGCCGCGCGCCCGCGCCCGAAAGCCATTACCCTCAGTGACGCCGCCGCCACGCGGGTAAAGGAAATCATGAGCCGCGCCGAAGGCAAGGTTGTGGGCGTGCGCATCAGCGTCAAAAATACCGGTTGCGCCGGCATGTCCTATGCCATGGAATATGCATCGGATATAAATCCGCTCGATGAAAAGGTCGAAGACAAGGATGTGACGATACTGATCGATCCCAAGGCGGTGCTGTTTCTGATCGGCACCGAGATGGATTACAAAACCGATAAATTCGAATCCGGTTTTATATTCAAAAATCCCAATGCCGTGGACACTTGCGGCTGCGGAGAATCCTTCCGGGTTAGCTGAGTCTATCCGTGGCCATCAGCGAAGAATATCGCGAATATGTGCGCGAACTGTTTACGGGCTTTGGACCGGTCCGGCTTCGCAGCATGTTTGGGGCCGCCGGGATTTTTTGCGATGATCTGATGATCGGCCTGGTCATTGAAGAGCAGATCTATCTGAAAGTGAATGATCACAACCGCGCCGATTATGAGGCCGCCGCTCAGAACGCCTTCATCTATGAAAGCAAAAATGGCCGTACCACGACCATGTCTTACTACACCATACCGGATGCGCTGTATGATGATGCGGAAGCGCTGGCCGAATGGGCCGGAAAAGCGCATGCGGCAGCGCTTGACTGGGCCAAAAAAAAAGCCCCGCGCCGTAAGCGTAAAAAATAGCCTAAGGCTGCTTGATGGTTTCCGAGTCGATGATGATCTCAACCTCATCACCCAGCAAAGGCAGGCCGTAGGTCATGCCGAATTCAGAGCGTTTCAACGTGCCGCGCGCAGAAAAACCGGCAATCGTCCGGGTTTTATCGACCGGATGCGGCCCGGCCTTTACCAGCGTCACTTCCAGCGGAACAGCTTTCGTGACCCCATGCAGTGTCAGATCGCCGGTGATGGTGGCGGTCTTGTCGCCCGTCACTTTCACTGATGTGCTTTTATAGATAAGCGTTGGAAACTGCGCGACATCGAAGAAATCCTTATTGCGCATATGTTCATCGCGTTCGGCGTGATTGGTGTCTATGCTGGCGGCGTCAATTGTAACGACCACGGATGATTTTTCCGGCTCTTCCGCATCCAGCGTTAAAGCGCCTTCAACCTTGTTGAATGTTCCCAGAGCCCTGGAAAATCCGAGATGCGACACGCCAAACATCACCGATGTATGGCTGGCGTCGAGCAGATATTGGTCCGCCGCCGACGCTGGCAAGGCTAGGCTTGCTGGCGTCAGAAGCATTAGAAAAACCGGCAATAGGCGTTTCGAATTCAGCATTTTATCTCCCCTTATGTTGGTGTCGATTACCGCTGTTGCGCGGCTTCCAACCTGATTTCAATCTTAACCTCATCGGCCACAATATCCGCCGCCTCCCATTGCCCGCGCGCCAGGCCGAAATCGCGCCGGGAAATTGCAATGCTTCCCGCGGCGCTGGCATGATCACCATTGGCGGCATCTTTTTCAATCTTTAGATCAAAAGGCAATATCAGCGCCTGAGAAATGTCCCGAATGGTCAGAATGCCCACCGCCTCATATTTGCCCGGAGCAATGGCCCGGATCTTGTCCGCAACAAATTGCGCTTGGGGAAATTTTTCGGCGTCAAACATTTCAGCCGAACGTAAAATCGTGTCGCGTTCGGAATTTTGCGTATCAAGGCTGGCCATATCAATCATTACATTAATGCGTCCCTCCTCCGGCCTGTCCGGATCAAAATCAATACGCGCTTCGAACTGTTCAAACTTGCCCGTATAGGGCAGGCTGCTTTGTGTGAAATGAAACAGCAACTGGCTGGATTTCTGCACATTCCACATCGCCGCCTCTGCCGGCCTGACGCCGATCGCCCCGCCTACAATCAGAAACATGCCCAGCATACGCTGCAAAATATCATTCTTCAGAATAAAATGATGCCGCAATGCCGCGCCAATATGCATTAACAGCAACAGGACGATGACAAAGGCCAGCAGCTCGTGTGCTTCCTCCATCAAATGCCGCAGAGGTTTATCGGCATCTATCGGACTGGGTACGGCGAACCAGCCAAAAAACAGCAGCGGAGAATTGGCCGCCCACACCAGCGCCATGCCGGCAGAAACCTGTAATAACAGCGCGCCATATAATGCCCAATGCGTCAGTTTGGCGGCCAGTAATTCCCAGCGCGGCAATGTGTCCGGCAGCTGCGGCGGCGGATTGAAGGCCCGCCACAGGCTGCGGCCCAGCATCAGGATCAACAGAAGCAGGCCAAGCGATTTGTGCCACTCCACATAGCGATAGCGCGCCAGCCCGAGCGGCAGCTCATGCATATACCAGCCAAGCGGCAGCAATATAAACACCAGAAGCGCCGCGCCCCAGTGAAAAGCTCTGGCAACAAGGCCATAGGTTTGTACGTTATTGCGCAGCCGCATCTATCGGCACCCTTTATTGTCCGGTAAATTTGGGAGGCTGCTTGTTCAAAAACGCGCGCACGGCCCCCTTCGCGTCTTCGGTTCGGCTGGCGGTGCGCTGATGCATGCGCTCTATCAGTAATTGTTCCGTAAACGAATTATCAAAGCCTTCCCAGAACGCCTTGCGGGTCAGCGCATAGGCACGGGTTGGGCCTTGCGCCAGACGGCGCGCCATGGCAATCGCCGCATCGCGCAATTTGTGATCGTCCTGGACATCATTGATCAGGCCCCAGGCCAGCGCTTTTTCAGCGGGCAGCCGATCGCCCAGCAGCGACAGTTCAAACGCCCGCGCCTTGCCCAGCATGCGCGGCAGCAGCCAGGTGGCGCCGCCATCGGGTATCAGGCCGATATTGGCGAACGGCTGCAACAGATAGGCCGAACGCGCCGCCAGGATAATATCCCCCATCAGCGCAATACTCATGGTGATCCCCGCCGTTGCCCCATGCAGCCCCACAACGATGGGAATCTCCATATCCCGCAGCTTCAGCATCAGTGTATTGAAAATTTCGTCCAATATCTGTCCCGCATCCGGCTGCGGCAATTTGGGGCCGCCGGGATCCGCCAAATTCATGCCGGAGGAAAAACCCCGCCCCTCCCCAGTGAGCAGCAGGCAGCGAATGCCGCTATCGGGGGCGTTGCATATATCCAGCGCGGCCTCAAATTCATGCAGCATAGCGCGGGTCAGCGCATTAAGCGTTGCAGGTGAATTAAAGGAGATATGGCCGACCCCATCGGACCGTGTAAACAGGATATGCTGATAGTCCATGATCCGTCTCCGCAAACTATGATCAGAATTGATAGGTCCGGGTTAAGCCCACCGTCACAATCCTATCGGATTTTCTTCCAGAGTGAACTATAATCCTTATCAACCTTATTCACTGACAGGGTATCCGCATGAGCACATCACAAGCCAGTCCCCAGTCCGATTCCTCCAATGTCGAGGTGCGGATGCGCGCCGTGCTGGAGCGCCAGAAGCAGGCGCATATTCGTGAGGGCGCCCCCAGCGCAGAACTGCGCATAGATCGTATCAACCGCGCCATCGGCCTTATCGTCGATCATAAGGATGAAATCTGCGCGGCGCTGAGCGCCGATTTTGGATATCGCAGCACGGATCAGTCGATCATGTCGGACGTCGTCGGCAGTCTGGGCGGTTTGAGAGACGCGAAAAAATATCTGCGCAAATGGATGCGGCCGGAAAGGCGCTCGGCCATGTTTCCGATGAATCTGGCGGGTGGAAAAGCGCGGGTGGAATATCAGCCGCTCGGTACGGTTGGCCTGATTACGCCCTGGAATTTTCCCATGGCCATGACATTCTCGCCGCTCGCCGGAATTTTTTCAGCCGGCAACCGGGTGATGATGAAGCCATCCGAATATACTCCGCGCGCCTCTGAACTGCTGGCGCGCATGTTTTCCAGCGCCTATGACGAAAACGAAGTGGCGGTGTTCACCGGCGGCCCGGATGTGGGCCAGGCGTTCAGCGCCCTGCCCTTCGACCATATTATTTTTATCGGCGCCACGGCCGTTGGTAAACATATCATGCGCGCAGCGGCCGAAAATCTGGTGCCGGTTACGCTTGAGCTTGGCGGCAAATCGCCTACCATCATTGGCCGGTCAGCCGCGATGCAAATGTCAACCGACCGTATCATGAATGGCAAAATGCTGAACGCCGGGCAAATCTGCCTCGCGCCCGATTATGTTTTCGTTCCCAAAGGGTCCGAAGAAGCCTTTGTATCTTCCGCTAAACACTCGGTTGCAGCCATGTATCCAAGCCTGAAAGACAATCCCGACTATACGTCCGTAATCAACCAGCGTCATTATGACCGGTTGCAGGGCTATATTAGCGACGCGCAATCAAAGGGTGCGCGGATTGTTGAAATTAATCCGGCCAATGAAGATTTCTCACAACAGCCGGCGCATAAAATTCCGCCTACGCTTCTTCTGGATGTGACCGAAGACATGAAGATCGCCCAGGAAGAGATTTTTGGCCCGCTGCTGATGGTGAAAACCTATTCGGGCGTTGATGAGGCCATCGATTATATCAATACCCATCCGCGACCGCTGGCCCTGTATTATTTCGGCGAGGATAAAGTGGAACAATCGCGGGTGCTGAACCGCACGACGTCCGGCGGCGTTGCCGTCAATGATGTCATGATGCATGTCGCCCAGGAGGATTTACCATTCGGCGGCGTAGGCGCCAGCGGCATGGGATCCTATCATGGCCATGACGGATTCAAAAACTTCAGCCATGCCAAGGCAGTGTTTGAACAGGGCCGGCGTTTCGATCTGGGCCGTTTCATGCGCCCGCCATTTACGCCGCGCCTGAGAAAAATATTATTGTCGCAGGTCAAACGCTGAACCAGTTGTTGATCGGAACAAAGCGTACAATATCCAAACAGACGTCACAAAAAACGGGCCGCTTCTGGGCGGCCCGTTTTCTTTAAGATGGGACGATAACCGGTTTAACGGACACCCAGCCGGCGGATCGCGTCGGGAGTGTAGCGATCCTCCTTCAGTTCGTCGGCATTCCAGCTGATCTGAGCCTCCTGATTGACCAAAGACCCGGCGAGATAACGGCCCGCATTCAGATCATAGGTGGCCGCGCCGACGCGGTCACAAACCGGAACCTCGTAATAGGTCATGGAGAACTGTTCGTGCAGCCGCCACATGTCGCCACGCGCGTCATAGGCGGTATTCTGCAATACAAACCAGCTATCTTCCTCAATCCAGAATTGCCGCCGCGGATAGATATGCCGGGTTTCCGGACGAACATTGGCCTCCAGAATATGTGCGCGCTGTAACTCGTAACGCACAACATCCTGATTTAGATGGCCGCCGGGGATCAGGATGTCCTTGTATTGCAGGTCACGTTGCGCAAACCGGAAATTGTTGTTGGGCATATAGGCTTCCTGACGCCCGACATAGGACCAGTCATAACGGTCAGTGGCGCCATTATAGCCGCCGAAATTGTCAGTGGCGTCCATGCCATCCGAGTTGGTCAGCGGGTTATCATAGGCGATGTTCGGCGCGCGGCGGACGCGACGGGTGCCAGGGCTGTACACCCAGGCCTTGCGCGCCCCTTCCGAAACGTTGATGGTTTCATGAATCAGGACCACATTACCCGCACTCCGCGCCGGAGCGATGGTGTTCGAGATATATTTGAGTGAGATGTTATTGAGTTCCGACACATCCTTCACCGCAGGATCGCCATACATCTGATATACATCATCCTGCGCAACATAGAGCGTAAAGTCGCCGCTGCGGGTAGGCGCGGCAAAGCCGAACTGGCGGGTTGCCTTGAAATTGCGGAACTTCAGCTTATGGTTCCACATTATTTCCTGGGAAGTGCTCGGAATCGGGAACGCCGTGGAACGGATGGCGCCCGTGAAGCCTGCGCCGGTTGGTGAGCCGACGCTGTTGAGCGCGTTGCTCTTCACTACTTCATACACCGCGGGCGGCTGCGCGCAAGAGCGGCGGGTCTGATAGACATTCACCTTGTACGTGTCAGGATAGCTCTTGAACATCGCCTTGGGCAATTCGCCCAGGTTCTTTTCGTACTGCCCTATGTTCGCAGCCGTGATGGTGAACAGTATCTTGTCATCCGCATACGGATCCGGGTGACGGTCGCCGATCTTGTACGTGACATTCGACGGCGGATGAGACAGGCCGCCCGTCCATTCCGGGATCGTGCCTTCCTTGTTGCCCGATTTCTGCGAGCCCATCGGCGTCAGATCCTTGCCAAGACGATCGGCCACTTCTGGCGGCACACCAGCAAAAGCCGCTGAAGACAGCAGCCCCGCAATCGCCGCAGTAAAAAGAATATTCTTGGTTGTCATTTATGGTTCTCCATGCGGATTGTCAGGTTCACTCCCTGAGGCAACCTGACATGGAGCAGTCCGGATGCACAATTCAACAAAACGTTATTAAGGGGGAGCATAGGCATATCCTCAGGGATATCCTCAGGGATATCCTATGTCCTGCGCCGATCAAGATTTAGTGATACAGGGATTCAACGCATAATTGGGGGGTGCTACCGGCGAGTATTTTTCCGTGGGAAACAGGATCGCCCTGGCTGAAATGGGAAAGCCCGTCAGCCCGCAGTACCCCCAACTGTCAGCCCATCGATCCGTATCGTCGGCAAGCCGACCCCGACCGGAACGCCCTGCCCGCTTTTGCCGCAGGTGCCGATGCCTGGGTCCAGTTGCATGTCATTTCCAATCATGGCCACCCGCTTCAGCACCTCAGGACCATTGCCGATCAGCGTCGCGCCCTTGATGGGCGCGCCAACCTTGCCATTTTCAATGCGATAGGCTTCGGTGCATGAAAAGACGAATTTTCCACTGGTAATATCAACCTGCCCGCCGCCAAAGGAAACGGCATAAATGCCATTTTTTACCGAGGCGAGAATTTCCGCCGGGTCATTTGCGCCAGAAAGCATATAGGTATTGGTCATGCGCGGCATGGGCATATGGGCATAAGATTGCCTGCGGCCATTGCCCGTTGGGGTCATACCCATCAACCGGGCATTGAGCCGGTCATGAATGTAGCCTTTAAGGATGCCATCCTCTATCAATACCGTATTTGCGGTAGGGGTTCCCTCATCATCCACACTTAATGAGCCGCGCCGCCCGGGCAAAGTGCCATCATCCACGATGGTGACCCCCTTCGCCGCCACCTGTTGCCCCAGCAAGCCCGCAAAAGCACTGGTTTTCTTACGGTTGAAATCGCCTTCCAGACCATGCCCGATCGCTTCATGCAGCAGAATTCCGGGCCAGCCCGGCCCCAGCACAACCATCTGCTCACCCGCCGGAGCGGGAACGGATTGCAGATTGACCAGCGCCTGCCGCAGCGCCTCCTTTACAAAAGGCTGCCAGTTTTCTGGTGAAAGATAGGCAGTATAACCGTTACGTCCACCCGCCCCATAGCTGCCGGATTCCTGGCGGTCGCCGTCACCCGCCACGACAGACACGTTCAGGCGGACCAAGGGCCGGATATCATGAACACTTTCTCCGCCCGGGCGGATAATCTCCACCACCCGCCATTCTCCCGCCAGCGAGCAGGAAACCTGGCGCACCCGCGGGTCCAGACTGCGGGCATAGGCGTTGATATCTTCCAGAAGCTTGATCTTGGTCTCGAAGCTGGCCGTATCCAGCGGATTATCCGGACTGTACAGTGACTGATTAGTCCGCACAGGGCCTGCTGATACTTGTCCGGACTTGCCGCTCTGCACCGCTCGAACGGTTTGGGCCGCCCGGGCAATCGCCGATTCGCTTAATTCGGCGGCATGGGCATAGCCGGTGGCCTCACCCGCCACAGACCGCAATCCAAAGCCCTGGCCGGTATCAAAGGCCGCATTTTTAAGCCTGCCATCGTCAAATACGAAGCTTTCCGAAACCGAATATTCCAGGAACAATTCACCATCATCGCCGCGATTAAGGGCGTCATCAACAATCGACTGCACCCGGCGCCGGTCCATACCAGACTGATTGAAGAAAAGATGCTCAGATGTCTGGCCGGAAAATCCGCCTCTGGATGCTGCATCGGTCAATTTTCATTCCTTTCGGGCGGTCAAACTGTGTTGAACTGATGCGGCAATCGCCTATGCAAATCACTGCGGCATATATAATACACTGAATATAGTAATCCAAAGCCATTGAAAACAGTGCAACCTGCCGGGAGTTATGAATATGTCCCCAAGTGTGGCCAATGCGCAGGAAATTTCAGACCTGGCCGATTCGCTGATCGGCAGGCATGGGCCTTCGGCGCAGAATGTCGCCGCGCGGGCGCTGGCCGACGCGGTTGTAGCCAATGATCTTGCCGAGTACAAAAAGTGGCTGGCCGTTCGGCAGAGCATACTCGATAAGGGCGACACGATCCGCTACACGCGCCGGCTTTCGGATAAGCTGATCTGGGCCATAGAGCAATCATTGGAAATGGATCTGCCGCAACTGGCGGCGGTTTTGGGAGTGATCGCGCAGGAAGCGCGCAAGGCGGAACAGGTGGCCGTGGACACGCGCACAGCCAGCGGCAACCGGCCTCCATTGGGCGGAGGCGTTGATCCGGAAGTGCCTGAATATACCCGAAGGCTCAGCGACAAATTGATCTGGGCGCTACAACAATCCATGGACCAGGGACGCATAGATATAGCAACCATGCTAAAGCCGCTCTATGAGGTGGCCGCAGAGGGCGATGCGGCGCGCGCCGCCACATACCGGCAGCCCAAACCATAAATTAAAACATGTCATCCATCGCGTTGACTGCTTTGCAGCCGCTCTGAGGGGCGCAAATGGTAACTATTCTCAATTGCTGGCGCAAATGAGCCATTTTATCACCACAGTTTTTTTCAGGTATTATGTTCTGCGCTTGCAGTTTGCTGCCGACTGTGGTTTGTGATGCGTTGAATTCGGGTTGGCGGGGACTGACTCGGTGTGGGAAAAACAACAGGAAAAATAGATGTCTTCTATTACCCGGTTCTGCTGCTCAGCGCGGCTAGCATTAGGCGCCGCCCTTGCGGTTTTTTTATCCGCTGGCTCAGCGCTGGCTGAAACAGCTTACAATTGGCAGATGGGCTTCCAACCGGCCGCCTCGCCTGTCATGGAAAACATCACCAGCTTTCATCATATCCTGCTTATCCTGATCACCGGCATCACGCTGTTTGTACTGGCGCTGCTGCTATATGTGATGCTGCGCTTCAATTCGCGGGCCAATCCTGTTCCGTCGACCAATACGCATAATACCCCGCTTGAAATCATCTGGACGGTGGTCCCGATTATAATTCTCGTGGTGATGGCCATCCCCTCGTTCCGGCTGCTTTATCGGGCCGACGTGGTGCCCGAAGCAGAAATGACCCTGAAATTGACGGGCAACCAATGGTTCTGGAACGTCGAATATCCTGATCATGATTCGCTAACCTACGACATCACCATGCTGGAAGACGCCGACCGTCCCGCTGACGCGCCGCGCCTGCTGGCCGTGGACAATGATATCGTAGTGCCCGTGGATACGACGATTCGGGTGCAGACAACGGCATCCGATGTCATCCATGCTTTCGCAATGCCGGTTATGGGTGTGAAAATCGATGCCGTGCCGGGACAGTTGAATGAAACCTGGTACAAGGCCACGCGCGAAGGCACCTTCTATGGCCAATGCTCGGAAATCTGCGGCTCGCGGCATGCCTTCATGCCAATGGCCCTGAAGGTAGTCAGCAAGAAGGCTTTTGCAGCCTGGCTTGAGGAAGCCAAAGTTAAACACGCCTCGTCTCCGGTGCAGCAGCCCGTCGGACTGGCGTCAGCCGCCACAGTCCGCTAAATCGCGTGACCAATGATTTGAAAAGACAGAGAGAGTAGCTAGATGAACACTGCAGCCGGCTCGCACGATGAACATGCGCATCATCCGACAGGATGGCGGCGCTATGTCTATTCCACCAACCACAAAGACATCGGCAACATGTACCTGGTCTTCGCCATCATTGCGGGGATTATCGGCGGCATCATGTCACTGATCATCCGCACCGAACTGGCAACGCCAGGCGACGATATTCTGGGTGGCAATTATCATCTGTACAACACGCTGGTGACTGGACACGGCTTGATCATGATTTTCTTCATGATCATGCCGGCCTTTATCGGCGGCTTCGGCAACTGGTTCGTACCCCTGATGATTGGCGCGCCGGACATGGCATTCCCGCGCATGAATAATATTTCATTCTGGCTGCTGCCGCCATCCCTGGCGCTGCTGCTGATTTCCATATTTGTCGAAGGCCCTCCGGGCGGGACCGGCGTTGGCGGCGGCTGGACCATCTATCCGCCTTTGTCCGCGGATGCGGGCCATCCGGGACCAGCCGTGGATTTCGCCATTCTCAGTCTGCATCTGGCGGGCGCCTCCTCAATTCTGGGCGCCATCAATTTCATCACCACCATCTTTAATATGCGCGCGCCGGGCATGACCATGCACAAGATGCCGCTATTTGTCTGGTCCATCCTGGTCACTGTGTTTCTGCTCCTGCTGTCGCTGCCCGTTCTGGCCGGCGCCATCACCATGCTGCTGACCGACCGCAATTTCGGAACCACCTTCTTTGATGCGTCGGGCGGTGGTGACCCGATATTGTTCCAGCACCTGTTCTGGTTCTTTGGCCATCCCGAAGTCTACATTCTGATCCTGCCCGGATTCGGCGTAATCAGCCAGGTGGTCAGCACATTTTCGCGCAAGCCGGTGTTCGGCTATATGGCCATGGCCTATGCCATGGTGGCCATTGGCGGCATCGGCTTTGTCGTCTGGGCGCACCACATGTATACGGTTGGCATGCATGTCGATATGAAGGCCTACTTCCTGGCCGCAACGCTGGTGATCGCTGTACCGACAGGCGTCAAGATTTTCTCCTGGATCGCCACCATGTGGGGCGGCTCAATTGAATTCAAAACGCCGATGCTATGGGCCATCGGGTTTATTTTCCTGTTTACGCTTGGCGGCGTCACCGGAGTGGTGCTGGCCAATGCGGGCGTGGATGCGGCACTGCATGACACTTACTATGTGGTGGCGCATTTCCATTACACCATGTCGCTGGGCGCGCTGTTCGGCATTTTCTGCGGCTTCTACTACTGGTTCGGCAAAATGTCGGGACGGGTTTATTCCGAATTCCTGGGCAAGCTGCATTTCTGGCTGACGTTTATCGGCGTTAATCTGGTGTTCTTCCCGCAGCATTTTCTGGGACTTGCCGGCATGCCGCGCCGTTATGCGGACTATCCCGACGCTTTTGCGGGGTGGAACATGGTTTCCTCGGTAGGGGCCTATGTATCTTTCGCGGGTGTGATCGTATTCCTGATCATGCTGGCGCATGCCTTCACGCGCAAGGAACGCTGCGCGGATAATCCCTGGGGGCAATATGCAACAACTCTGGAATGGACGCTCAGCTCACCGCCGCCGTTCCATCAGTTCAACGTGCTGCCGCAAATCAAATAATAACCGGACACGGTTTCCGGATGGGCAGGGTTAACGCCCATCCGGAATCAGGGTTCGATCTTCATTGTTTCAGTTCGCCAATAAAAACGCTAAGCTCCGCCAAGCCTAATAATTAGCAATTTTCCGGGTTAAAGAAATGGACGGGCATCAGGACAGGCCGGCATACAGGATCACCAGTCAGGCTGCGGATACGCAACCCGGCGCGCCCCATGGCATTGCCTCGCCCGCTGCGCGCCTGTTCAACACGGCCCGCCGCGAAATTGCCCGCGCGCCCTATATTCAACCGCAAACCGAAGAAGCCACAGTAGGCGATTATTTCGCCCTGCTTAAGCCGCGCGTCATGTCGCTGGTGGTGTTTACCGGGCTGACCGGCATGATGATGGCCCCCGGCGCCATTAATCCGGTGATCGGCTTTATCGCCTTGCTGTGCATCGCCATTGGCGCGGGCGCGTCGGGCGCGCTGAATATGTGGTATGACGCCGACATAGATCAGCAGATGGAGCGCACGAAAACCCGTCCGATTCCAATGGGCCGCGTCGCCCCGGCCGAAGCCTTGAACCTTGGCGTCACGCTGTCGCTCGGCTCGATCCTGCTGATGGGAATTGCGGTTAATGCCGTCTCCGCCGCCTTGCTGGCGCTGACCATTGGCTTCTACATGTTTATTTACACCATGTGGCTGAAACGCCGCACGCCGCAGAATATTGTCATCGGCGGCGCCGCCGGGGCATTTCCGCCGATGATCGGCTGGGCTGCCGTAACCGGTACGGTCAGCGTTGAATCCATTGTGCTGTTCATGATCATCTTTATGTGGACGCCCCCGCATTTCTGGGCGCTGGCGCTCTATCGCAGTCAGGAATATGCCAAGGTCGGCGTCCCCATGCTGCCCGTCGTGGCGGGACGTCTGGAAACCTGCAAGCAGATCCTGATATATACCGCCCTGATGATCCCGGTCACCCTGGCCCCCTGGCTGATGGGATTTGCCAGCATCTATTATGGCGTCAGCGCGGCAGTGCTCGGACTTATCTTTGCCGTTTTCGCACTGCGGGTATGGCAGTCGCGAAATCTGTCCGGCGATAATGCCGACAGGCCGGCCCGGCATTTATTCGCCTATTCCATTCTTTATCTGATGCTGCTGTTCACGGCCCTGCTGGCCGAGGGGCTGCTGAATATGGGAAGCGGCGCATAACATGCCGATCACCGAATTGCACAAGCGCAAGCGCACCAAAAACTTCACGGTCGCCGGTATTCTGGTGGCCATCATGGCGCTGCTGTTCGCTGTGACCATGGTTAAATTAAGCGGCGGGGCCCCATGATGACTGCGGGGGAAGGCAATCCGGAGAACCTGTCACGGGCATCGCGCCGTATTGCAGGCGTGTGCGTTGCGGTGGTGGCCGGAATGCTTGGCCTGTCCTATGCCTCTGTCCCTCTCTACAGCATGTTCTGTCAGTTAACCGGCTTTGGCGGCACCCCCAACAGGGCTGATGCCGGACCGGACCATGTTCTGCCCCGGCAGGTTAATGTTCGCTTTGACGCCAGCGTGGCACGCGATCTGGACTGGCGGTTTGCGCCCGAACAGGCTTCACAGAAATTGCAGGTCGGCGAGGTTGGCCTTGCCTTTTACAAAGCTAAAAATCTGTCGGACAAGACGATAAGCGGCACCGCGACATTTAATGTCATGCCCGCCAAGGCAGGCGTGTATTTTTCCAAGATTGAGTGTTTCTGCTTCACGGAACAGCAACTGGCAGCGGGTCAGGAAATGGACATGCCCGTGCAATATTTCATCGATCCTGCGATTGATGAGGATGAAAACATGCGGGATGTAAAAACCATCACGCTTTCCTACACCTTCTATCCTACCCATCCAAGGATAGCTGGCTCAACCAGTCCCACTCAGCGCAACTGAAGAGAAAAAGCATGGCAGACGCACACGCCCCACAACATGACTATCATCTGGTAGACCCAAGCGCCTGGCCGATTATCGGCGCTATCAGTGCCTTTACCGCCGCGGTTGGCGGGGTGATCGCCATGCATGAAGGCCCCGCATGGATATTTTTCCTGGGGGCTGCCGGTCTCGCCTATACTTTTATCGGCTGGTGGCGCGAAGTAATTAACGAAGCCGAGCATCGCGGCCAGCATACGCCAGTGGTGCAACTGCATCATCGCTATGGCATGCTGCTGTTTATCGCCTCGGAAGTGATGTTCTTCGTGGCCTGGTTCTGGGCGTTTTTTAACGCCAGCCTGTTCCCGGACACAACCGGCGGCATCTGGCCCCCTGAAGGCATTGAGCCACTTGATCCCTGGCATTTGCCGCTGCTCAACACCCTCATTCTGCTGACCTCCGGCACCACCGTAACCTGGGCGCATCATGCCCTGCAGCATGGCGACCGCAAGGGATTACGCTATGGGCTGATCCTGACGATCATTCTGGGGGCCTTGTTCACCTCCATTCAGGCCTATGAATATTCCCATGCCTCATTTGCCTTTGCGGGTAATATTTACGGCTCGACCTTTTATATGGCGACCGGCTTTCATGGCTTCCATGTGCTCGTCGGTACGATCTTCCTGATCGTATGCCTGGGCCGCTCCGAGATGGGGCATTTCAAGCCGGACCATCATTTCGGATTTGAAGCCGCCGCCTGGTATTGGCACTTTGTCGACGTGGTGTGGCTGTTCCTGTTCGCCTGCATCTATGTCTGGGGCAGAACCTGATTTGGGGCTCAGCTAACCAAGCAGCCTCTTTTGTGAAGGCGTAAACCAGTATAAGAATACCGCCAGTGATTGGCGGTATTCTTCTTTTGAGCTATTCAATCGTCAGAATTCTTACCCGAAAAGAGCACCCAAATGACCTCGGACGCGCCCCGGCCCGCCCTGTCGCGACTGATCGCAAGGCTTCCGCTTGTCCCCAGCCTGATGACCCTGGCGGCTTTTGTCATTCTGATTGGTCTGGGCGTGTGGCAGTTGCAGCGCCTGAACTGGAAATCCGAAATCATCGCCACCATCGATACGCAACTGGCTCTGCCCGCCAGCCCCTTGCCTTTCGGCCCGATAGACGCGGATGTCTGGCGCTATCGCAAAACCGTGGTAGAGGGGCGCTTTCACCATGACAAGGAATTGCATCTTTATGCTGCCAGCGCGGCCGGCAA
>JAHHGO010000039.1 GCA_023252275.1 Alphaproteobacteria bacterium | reverse complement strand
CTGGCATCGCAATGGCCGGCTGAGCGGCAAGGGGGTGGTCGGCACCATCATGGCCAATCTCGGGCTGGAGCGGTATTTTCAGGATCGCGGGTTGGAATTGCTGCGCACCCAGGTGGGTGACCGCTATGTGGTCGAGAAAATGCGCGCCGATGGTTATAATTTTGGCGGTGAACAATCCGGTCACATCATCATGAGCGATTATTCAACCACCGGCGACGGTCTGATCAGCGCGCTTCAGGTGCTTTCGGTGCTGCGTGAGGCGGACAAGCCGGTCAGTCAGACGCTGCGCCAGTTTGAACCGGCGCCGCAATTGCTGAAAAATGTGCGCTTTAAAAGCGGCGCGCCGCTGGAGCACAAGGATGTAAAACAGGCGATTGCCGATGGCGAGGCGCAGCTTGGCAAAAAAGGCCGGGTGGTGATCCGCAAATCCGGCACCGAGCCGCTGATCCGCGTCATGGCCGAGGGCGAGAACGAGGCGCTGGTCCATGCCGTGGTGGGACAGATCGTTGTCGCGCTCGAAGCCGTGATCTGAAAGCGTCATGGCCGTCTGTAAAGGACGTGTACTGAGTATTGCCGGATCGGATTCCGGCGGCGGCGCGGGCATTCAGGCGGATATAAAGACCATCACCGCGCTGGGCGGATATGCGGCTACTGTCATTACCGCCATCACAGCCCAAAACACCCTTGGTGTGCAGGCCATTCACCCCATCCCCCTTGATATTATCCGTTCCCAGATGGATGCGGTGCTGCGCGATATTGGCGCGGACTGCATCAAGACGGGCATGCTGGCCAGCGCGGAAATGATAGAGGCCGTGTGCGAGCGGCTTACGGCGCTGTCGCCGCATGTTCCGCGCGTGGTTGATCCGGTCATGGTGGCCACGAGCGGCGATAGGCTGATGCAGGCGGATGCGATTTCCGCCTTGAAAACGCTGCTGATACCGGGCGCGGTACTGGTGACGCCGAATATTCCGGAAGCCGAAATTCTGACCGGCCTTCAGATTAGGGATGACGCCATGATGCGGCGCGCGGCGCAGGCCATATTGGCGATGGGCGCAAAAGCGGTGTTAATGAAAGGCGGACATGGGGCGGGGGCGCAGATCAGCGACTGGCTGGTGACTGCGGATGAAGTGAGGATTATAACCGAGCCGCGTCTCGATACGCGGCATACGCATGGTACGGGTTGCACACTGGCGTCGGCGGTTGCAACGGGGCTGGCGCAGGGGATGGCGCTGTCTGATGCATTTTCGCGCGCGCATGCCTATGTGCGCGAGGCCATCCGTACCGCGCCGGGCTTTGGCGCCGGTCACGGGCCGCTCAATCATGGACACGGCTTCCGGAAAGATTAGAATAATAGCATAGTTAGATATGCCTGGGACGCTTCATCGGGGGTGAGGCGGGCATTGCTGGGGTTTTATTATGCCAAATCTATTGCGGGGGGAATGGAGTTTGTGGCTGCCCCATGCGCCGGGGGAGGTGTGGCCAATCCTGTCGGACACGAAGCGCTTCAATGAATTGTCCGGTCTGCCGCGCTATCAGCTTGAGGAAACAGCGCAGGCGGATGGCTCGGTGCTGCGTATCGCCCGCGCCCGGGTGGCAAATTATAATGTCGCCTGGGAAGAGTTGCCGGTGGACTGGGTTGCAGGCGAATATTTTTTTCAGCGGCGTTTGTTTCTGAATGGCCCGCTGCGCCATATGGACGCCAGCCTGACATTGACGCCGGAGGGCGCGGGAACGCGCATGGTCTATGAAATTGCCATTGCATCGCGCCGGCCTTTGATCGGCCCCTATGTGGCAGGCCGGTTGATAAATGGCGCGGGCCGCACCTTTGCGCTAGCCGTTCGGGGCGCGGATGAATGTCTTTCGGGCGCGCGGCCCTCAGCCTATGAATTGGGGCCGCCAGTTATTCAGCCGGGCGGCGTTTCACGGTTGCGGGAAATCATCTCCTATCTGCAGGCGGGCCCTTATGATCATGGCCTTTCACGCGGATTAGGTGAATTTTTGATATCGCAACCCGATGCGGACGCCTGTCTTATCCGGCCCAAAACCCTGGCGCGGCAATGGGGCGTTGATACGCGCCATGCAATTGAGATTTGCCTTGCCGCGGTGCGCAGCGGCCTGTTGCGGCTGACCTGGGATTTGCTGTGCCCGCGCTGCCGGGGCGCCAAGCTTTCGACTGAACGGCTGGATACGCTACAGAGCCAGGCGCACTGTGCTTCCTGCAATGTGGATTATGATGCGGATTTTAATCGCAATGTGGAGCTGGTGTTTCATCCCGCGGCGGCCATCCGGGTGTGTCCGGAAGGTGAATATTGCATGAGCGGCCCCCAGACCACGCCGCATGTTCTGGTGCAGCAAAGCCTGGCCGCCGGGGAATGCCGGAAAATTACCGCTGCCTTGCCGCCGGGAAATTACCGCCTGCGCACATTGGCGCGCGGCCCGGAACTGGATTTCAGTTATGACGGCGGCGAGTTTCCGCCGTTAAGTTTTATGGGAGGGGCGGTCAGCATCTGTGCGGGGGAAACACCCGGCAGACTGGTTTTGACTAATGCGGGCACGCTTCCCATTTGTCTTGTTATCGAAAGCCGCGAATGGATTCGCGATGCGCTGACCGCGCATCAGGTGACCACGCTGCATACATTCCGGCATCTGTTTCCCGATCATGTGCTGATCGCGGGCGGAGAAATGTCGATTGATAGCGTCACTCTGATGTTCACTGATTTGCAGGGGTCAACGGCGCTGTATCGCGAAATCGGAGACGGCCCGGCTTATCAGAAAGTTCGCGAGCATTTCGATATTCTGACGGATATTGTGCGCGCCCATGACGGGGCGCTGGTCAAGACCATTGGCGATGCGGTCATGGCGGCGTTTTGCAGGCCGCAACAGGCGGTGCTGGCGGCGCTCGCCATTCAGAAAAAATTATCACAGATCAACAGTTCCAATGCGGCTGAGCTCAGCATCAAAATGGGCCTGCATTATGGCCGCTGCATTGTGGTGAACCTGAATGACCGGCTGGATTATTTCGGGACGACAGTCAATCTTGCGGCGCGCCTGCAGGCGCAAAGCCGGGGCGGGGACATTATTCTTTCGGAGGAACTGTGCCGTGATCCGCTGGTCGGCCCCATTCTTGAGGGCTGCCACTTAACCAGTGAGGCCACCAGCCTAAAGGGGTTTGAGCGGCCAATTGATTACCGCCGCGTTCAGCTTGCCGGATGAGGCGGCCTGCGCATGATCTGGCTGACGCCGATACCCGACAGGATGAGGGCCAGCGCGGCATAGGCGTTCCATTCCGGGCGCTCCTGCAAAAACAGCGCGCCGATGATGACCGCCCATACCGGGATCATGTAATTAATCAGCGAATAAAAAGTTGGCCCGGCGCTGGCGACCAGCCGGTAGAAAATTAATTGCGGCAATGCGGTGCCAAATATTCCCAGGACAGTAACGGCGATAACGGAGTCAGCCGTCAGGTGCAGGCTGGCGGGCGGGTGCCGCATAAGCGCCAGCGGCAGCATGATCAGGGCGGAAAGCAGAACGGTGGCGGTGGCGGTGATCATGCTGTTGCCGACCTTGTTAAATGGCGTGATCACCACATTGACGGCATAACAGGCCGCCCCGCCCAGCACCGCAAGCTGGGCGATAAAAGCGCCGCCGCCAAGATTGCGCAGCGCCTCCGGCCCGACCAGCAGCACGATGCCGCAAAAGCCAATAACAAATCCAATCAGCTTATACAGCGTGATGCGTTCGGAATGATGCGCGAAATGCGCCATCAATAATGTCAGCAATGGAATCACAGCCATGAGAATGCCGGCAAGCCCGCTATCAATACTGAGTTGCCCCCAGGTGATGAGAAAAAACGGCACGCAATTGCCAATGACGGCCAGAACGGCAAAATAGCCCCAGTTTTCCAGAGGCAGACGGAGGCTATTTCCCAGCCAGGCATTCACCACCAGAAGGACAATGGCGGCGATCACCAGCCGGCCCGCGACCATGATTAAGGGCGGCATGGCGGTCAGGGCGATTTCGATCAGGGCGAAGGCCGAACCCCAGGTGATCACCAGGCCAAAAAGCATCATCCAGTCGCTGAGGGAGCGTTTCAGGGGCATGGGCCGGGGATTTTCGCTGTGTAAATTATTATCATTGCGCCATGACTATCCCGATAAAGTCGGCTCGCACAAGCCGCAAGCTTGCGCTATTATGGATGAAGGCCAAATAAATTCAGTCAGGGAGACACAAATGCCCAGCACCAGCAGCTCAGATCCTATTGTCATTGTCGGCATGGCCCGCACCCCGATGGGGGGCTTTCAGGGCGATCTTTCGGACTCCACGGCGCCTGAACTGGGCAGCACCGCCATCAAGGCGGCGCTGGAGCGCGCGGGCATTTCTGGCGCCGATGTCAATGAAGTGCTGATGGGCTGCGTATTGCCGCACGGGCTGAAACAGGCCCCGGCGCGGCAGTCGGCGCGCGGCGCGGGCATTCCGGATTCGGCCCCGTGCACGACAGTCAACAAAATGTGCGGATCGGGCATGAAGACGGTGATGCAGGCCTATGACGGGCTGCTGTCCGGCGGGCTGGGCGAGAATGGCATTGCCGTTGCGGGCGGCATGGAGAGCATGACCAATGCGCCATACATTCTGCCTAAGGTGCGCGCCGGGTTGCGCATGGGGCATGGCGAAATGAAAGATTCGATGTTTTTTGACGGGCTGGAAAATGCCGATGACGGGCGGCTGATGGGATCGTTTGCCGAAGACACGGCGCGCGAATTGCAATTTACCCGCGAAGTGCAGGACGCCTATGCGGTGGAAAGTCTGAAGCGCGCCAACAAGGCAATCACGGAAGGCAGTTTTCGCAATGAGATTGTGCCGGTAACGGTAAAGGGGCGCGGCGGTGCGCGGGTCATTGATACGGATGAGCAGCCGGGCAAGGCGGATGTGTCTAAAATTCCGGGTCTGAAACCGGCATTCGCGGCCAATGGCACAGTGACGGCGGCCAATTCCAGCTCAATCTCGGATGGCGCGTCGGCGCTGGTGCTGATGCGGCAGTCAACAGCCGAGGCGCGCGGTCTGAAACCGCTGGCGCGGATTGTGGGCCATGCCAGCCATGCGCGCGCGCCGGAATGGTTCACCACCGCGCCCATCGGCGCGATTGAGGAACTGATGAAGCGCACCGGCTGGAAGATTGACGATGTCGATCTGTTCGAAATCAACGAAGCCTTCGCGGTAGTGCCGCTGGCGGCGATGCGCGAACTGGACATCCCGCATGAGAAGGTCAATGTGCATGGCGGCGCATGCGCGCTGGGCCATCCGGTTGGCTCATCGGGATCGCGCATCATCATCACGCTGCTGTCGGCCTTGCAGCAATATAAAAAGACACGTGGTGTTGCGGCCCTGTGCATCGGCGGCGGCGAAGCGACGGCAGTGGCGATCGAGCGTTTGAATTAACCGATGGCGGTGCTTTCCAGCGTTGTAAATATACGCGGCGACGCGTTCAGGAAAAACGCCGCCCGCATGGATACGCTGGTGGCGGATTTGCGCGCCAAAGTGGCGGTTACGTCGCTGGGCGGCAATGCGAAGTCACGCGAACGCCATGTGTCGCGCGGCAAGCTGCTGCCGCGTGACCGGATTGAAAATCTGATTGATCCGGGTGCGCCCTTTCTGGAATTCAGCCAGCTTGCCGCCCATGGCATGTATGAGGATGATATTCACGGCGCGGGCATTCTGACAGGCGTCGGCCGGGTGGCCGGGCAGGAATGCGTCATCGTCTGCAATGACGCGACGATCAAGGGCGGCACCTATTATCCGGTCACGGTGAAGAAACATCTGCGCGCCCAGGAAGTGGCGATGGAAAATCATCTGCCCTGTATCTATCTGGTGGATAGCGGCGGCGCAAACCTGCCTAATCAGGCGGAGATTTTTCCCGACCGTAATCATTTCGGTCAGATATTTTACAATCAGGCCAATATGTCGGCGATCGGTATTCCACAGATCGCCGTGGTGATGGGATCCTGCACGGCGGGCGGCGCCTATGTGCCCGCGATGAGTGATGAATGTATTATCGTGCGCAATCAGGGCACGATCTTTCTGGGCGGGCCGCCGCTGGTGAAGGCGGCGACCGGCGAAGTGGTTTCCGCCGAAGATCTGGGCGGCGCGGATGTGCATTCGCGCATCAGCGGCGTGACCGATCATTATGCGCTGAATGACGCGCATGCGCTGTCGCTGGCGCGGCGCATTGTTGGCAATCTCAATCGCCGCAAGCAGGTGAAGCTTGCTGTGCAGCCGCCACGCGACCCTGTCTACAGCCCGGCGGAGCTGAACGGCGTCATTCCGGAAAATCCGCAGGCGCAATATGATGTGCGCGAAGTGATTGCGCGGATTGTGGATGGCAGCGAGTTTGATGAATTCAAGAAGCTGTATGGCACAACGCTGGTGACGGGCTTTGCGCATATTCATGGCTATCCCGTGGGGATTCTGGCGAATAATGGCATTCTGTTTTCGGAATCCGCTGTCAAGGGCGCGCATTTCATTGAGCTATGCGCGCAGCGCAATATACCGCTGGTGTTTCTGCAGAATATTTCCGGCTTTATGGTTGGCCGTAAATATGAGGCGGGCGGCATCGCCAAGGACGGCGCGAAACTGGTGACGGCGGTCGCAACCGCAGCCGTGCCGAAATTTACCGTGGTTATCGGCGGTTCCTATGGCGCGGGCAATTATGGCATGTGCGGGCGCGCCTATCGCCCGCGCTTCTTATATATGTGGCCCAATGCGCGTATCTCGGTGATGGGCGGTGAACAGGCGGCGAGCGTTCTGGCGACGGTGCGGCGCGAGGGCATGGAAGCAGCCGGGCAAAGCTGGAGCGCGGCGGAGGAAGCCGAATTCAAGGCCCCCATTCGCGCGCGTTACGAGGAAGAAGGCCATCCTTATTACGCCACTGCGCGGCTGTGGGATGATGGCATTATCGCGCCGCCGGATACGCGCATGGTGCTGGGGCTCAGCCTGTCGATTGCGCAGAACGCGCCGCTGCGCGACACCAAATTCGGCATTTTCAGAATGTGATGAAAGGTAATAAGGAGCGGTCATGACTTGTCTTGAAAATTGAAATTGTCATTCTGAGCGCAGCGAAGAATCCCCCTCGGTTGGAAATCGAGGCGGAGTTCCGGGCGGGAGATCCTTCGCTTCGCTCAGGATGACAGTAGTATGATAGTTCGCGCCTGTTAGATTGCGAGGGAGAATTTTATGTCCGCAGAAGATGTCGTATTGCTGAACACCACGCGCGAAGGCGTGGCGGTGGTGACGCTTAACCGGCCGGAAGTGCATAATGCCTTTAATCCGGATGTGATTTCGCGCCTGGCGGATATTTTTGAAACCCTGCGCGGGGCGGATGGTGTGCGTGTGGTGCTGCTGGAGGGCAATGGTCCCAGTTTTTCGGCGGGGGCCGATCTTTCCTGGATGCGCGCGGCGGCGGAATATGACAAGGCGACCAATCAGGCCGAGGCGACGGAACTGGGACGTATGCTGAATAATATTCATACCTGCCCGAAACCGACTATTGCGGTGGTGCATGGGCCTGCGCTGGCGGGCGGCATGGGGCTGGTGGCGGCATGCGATATTGCGATCGCCAGCGAGAATGTGTTTTTTGCGCTGACCGAGGTGCGCATCGGCCTCGCGCCCTCCACGATTTCGCCCTATGTGATCCGGGCCATGGGGCCGCGCATGGCGCATCGCTATTTCCTGACCGGCGAACGCTTTACCGCGCAGGAAGCCTATCGTATCGGCTTTCTGCATGCCGTGGTGAAGGACCGTAATGCGCTGGCCGAGGAATCCGAGCGGCTGGTGGCGCAATTTTTCCAGACCGCGCCCGATGCTGTCGGCTCGACCAAGGAGCTGATCCGTCATGTTGCCGGCGCGGAAATCAACAAGGATCTTATCGCCTATACGGCCAATCACATTGCCACAATCCGCCAGACCGATGAAGGCCGCGAAGGCACCGGCGCGTTTCTGCAAAAGCGCAAACCCTGGTGGCAAAGCTGATGCTGGACAGTCTGCTGATCGCCAATCGCGGCGAGATCGCCTGCCGGGTGATCCGCACCGCGCGGGCTATGGGCATTCGCACCGTGGCGGTTTATTCCGATGCCGATGCGGGCGCCATGCATGTGGCGATGGCGGACGAGGCGGTGCATATCGGCCCGTCGCCTGCGGCGGAAAGCTATCTGAATATTGCGGCGATCCTTACTGCTGCCAAACGCGCCGGGGCGTCGGCCATTCATCCGGGCTATGGATTTTTGTCGGAAAATCCGCTGTTTGCGGAGGCTTGCGCCGAGGCTGGAATTATATTTGTCGGGCCGCCCGCATCGGCCATGCGGGCCATGGGCGCAAAGGACGCGGCCAAGCGGCTGATGGAACAGGCCAATGTGCCGGTCGTACCGGGCTATCATGGTGATAATCAGGATACGGACTTTCTGGCCGCGCAGGCGGAAAAAATCGGCTTTCCGGTATTGATCAAGGCGGTGGCCGGCGGCGGCGGACGCGGCATGCGCCGGGTCGACAATGCCGGGGAATTCGCAGCTGCGCTGGCGTCCGCCATGCGGGAATCCAAAGCGGCATTTGGCGATGACAAGGTTCTGATCGAACGCTATATGGCAAAACCGCGCCATATAGAAATTCAGGTGTTCGCCGATAATCATGGCAATGCGGTGCATCTGTATGAGCGCGACTGTTCCATTCAGCGCCGTCATCAGAAAGTGATTGAAGAGGCGCCCGCGCCCGGAATGCCCCGCGCCATGCGCGATAAAATGGGCGCGGCGGCGGTGCAGGCGGCCAAGGCGATTGGCTACCGGGGCGCGGGAACGGTTGAATTTATCGCGGATGCTTCAAATGGTCTGCGTGAGGACAGCTTTTATTTCATTGAAATGAATACGCGCCTGCAGGTGGAGCATCCGGTGACCGAAATGATTACCGGGCAGGATCTGGTTGAGTGGCAATTGCGTGTGGCCATGGGGGAAACCCTGCCGCTGGTGCAGTCGAAAATTCCGCTTGATGGCCACGCATTTGAAGTTCGTCTGTATGCGGAAAACCCGGCCACCGGATTTCTGCCGTCCACCGGAAAGCTGCGTCATTTGCGGCTGCCCGCCTGTGAGAATGGCGTGCGCATTGATACCGGCGTTCGGGAAGGCGACGAAGTTTCGATTTTTTATGATCCGATGATCGCCAAGCTGATTGTGCATGGCGCGGATCGCACACAGGCGCGCAAGCGTTTATGCGCGGCGCTTGAGGCCGTGCAGATCGCCGGACCCGCCGGGAATGCCGGGTTTCTGCGCGCCATTGCCGGGCATCCGGCCTTTGCCGATGGCGATGTGGATACCGGATTTATCGAACGGCATCTGGCGTTGCTGGTTCCCGCCACCGATAGTTTGGTTGATGACACGGTGCTGTCGCTGGTCTGTCTTGCGGTGCTGGCCAGCCGGGCGCAGGCGGCCTGCCGCGCCGCCGCCGGATCGGATGATCCATTTTCGCCCTGGTACCGCACCGATGGCTGGCGCGCCAATGCGGTGGGGCGCGAGACGCTACGGTTTATGTCCAATGGCGCGCATGCCGCTGTGATGGTTGAGCATGCGCCGGGCGGCACACTGTTGCATCTTCCGGGCGGGGAAATGCAGGCG
This sequence comes from Alphaproteobacteria bacterium, assembly GCA_023252275.1. GTDB lineage: Bacteria > Pseudomonadota > Alphaproteobacteria > UBA11222 > UBA11222 > UBA11222. The sequence goes on along the minus strand of JAHHGO010000039.1, from coordinate 9,827 downwards.
AAAGGCGTGCTGGCGGATGGCCAGCTTACCGCCGAGCTTGGCGGCAGAAAAATCAGCGCCGGTGTAAATGTTGATGGCTTGCGCATCACGGTCATGCGGGCGGGTCATGCGCATGTGGTCGATGTGCATGACCCGGTGCATGATGCGGAACTGGACGAAGGCGTCGGCGGCGATATTATCGCGCCGATGCCGGGCAAGCTGATTTCCGTTCATGTCAAGGCAGGGGATAAAGTCGGCAAGGGTGACCCGCTGGCGGTTCTCGAAGCCATGAAGATGGAAAATACCCTAACAGCGCCCGCCGACGGGACCGTCGCCGAGGTGAATTATGCGGCGGGGGATCAGGTGGATGAAGGCGCAATCGTGATTTGCTTCACACGTCCGGAATAATATGGCGCTGCATCTGATCAAATTATGCGTCGGCATTTCGCAGTTCGAAGAACTGGCGGCATGGCAGCAGCATCGCCAGAGCAAGGACGGCGTGCTGCAGCATATCACCCGCATGACGCCGCGCCGGGGCGATGAATTGCTGGCGGGCGGATCGATCTATTGGGTGATCAAGGGGCATATTCAGGCGCGGCAGAAATTGCTGGAATTGCGCCCGGTTACCGGCAGCGACGGCATCGCCTATTGCGCGCTGATCCTCGATGCGAAGCTGGTCCGTACGCAACCGCATCCGCGCCGCCCGTTTCAGGGCTGGCGCTATCTGAAGGCCGAGGACGCGCCGCGCGATCTGGGCAAGGGCCGGGCCCGTGGAAAGAATGAAATGCCGCCGGAAATGCGCGCCGAACTGATGGCGCTGGGGCTGTTATAGCCCGCTGGCTTATGCAGGGCTTGACAGAAGTCCGCCTTCCGGGACAGGTAGCGCCATGAACAAGATTACTGAAAATCCGGGCAGGGATCAGCGGCAGGCTTCGTCCGGCTTTGAGCCGGTGATGCGCTTTGGCATGGATGCGCCGCTGCTGCTGGATTGCGGCGTCAGTCTGGCCCCGCTGGAAATCGCCTATCAGACCTATGGCGAATTGAATGCGGATAAATCCAACGCCATTCTGGTCTGCCATGCCCTGACCGGCGATCAATATGTGGCCAGCACCCACCCCATAACCGGGCGGCCGGGATGGTGGAGCACCATTGTCGGGCCGGGCCGGCCTGTCGACACCAGCCGCTATTTCGTCATCTGCGCCAATGTGGTTGGCGGCTGTATCGGCAGCACCGGGCCGACCAGCATCAATCCGGCCACCGGCAAGCCCTATGGCCTGTCATTCCCGGTGATCACGATTGGCGATATGGTCAATGCGCAGGCCCGGCTGGTCGAGGCGCTGGGCATTGAACAATTATTCTGTGTCATTGGCGGTTCGATGGGCGGCATGCAGGTGCTGCAATGGGCCTATGACTATCCGGAAAAAGTATTCAGCGCGGTGCCCATCGCCACGGCGGCCTGGCATTCGGCGCAGAATATTGCGTTTCACGAAGTGGGCCGCCAGGCGATCATGGCCGATCCCGACTGGTGCGGCGGCGATTATCTGAATCAGGATCGGCGGCCGGAAAAGGGGCTGGCGGTGGCGCGCATGGCGGCGCATATCACCTATCTGTCGGAATCCGCCCTGCACGAAAAATTCGGACGCAATCTGCAGGACCGCGAAAAAATCGGCTTTGGTTTCGAGGCGGACTTTCAGGTGGAAAGCTATCTGCGCTATCAGGGCGCGGCGTTTGTCGACAGGTTTGACGCCAATTCCTATCTGTATCTGACCCGTGCGATGGATTATTTCGATCTGGCGGAGGAATATGGCGATGTGCTGGCCGAGGCGTTTCGCGGCACCAAGACGCGGTTTTGCGTGGTGTCGTTCACCAGCGACTGGCTGTTTCCGACATCGGAAAGCCGCGACATTGTGCAGGCGCTGAACGCCAGCGCCGCCAATGTCAGTTTTGTGGAAATCGAATCGCAAAAGGGCCATGACGCTTTTTTGCTGGATGAACCCGAACTGTTCGCGACCCTGACCGGATTTCTGAACGCGGCGGCGCAAAAGCGCGGCTTGAAACATGGCGTATGATCCCGCCTTGCAGAGTGGCGGCCGCGTTGATTTGCAGCTCATCGCCAGCATGATCGAGCCGGGCAGCCGCGTTCTGGATGTGGGCTGCGGGGATGGCGAATTGCTCCGCCTGCTTAACGCTACCCGTGATGTGGATTGCCGCGGCATTGAAATCAGCCAGAAGGGCGTCAATGCGGGCGTGGCGCAGGGATTGTCGGTGGTGCAGGGCGACGCCGATACCGATCTGGTCAATTATCCGACCAAGGGCTTTGATTACGTCATTCTCAGCCAGACGCTTCAGGCCACGCGCGAGCCGCAAAAAGTGGTGCGTGAAATGGTGCGCATCGGCAAACGCGCGATCATTTCATTTCCGAATTTCGGGCATTGGCGGGTGCGGATGCGAATATTGCTGACCGGCCAGATGCCGGTGACGCCGACATTGCCCTATCTGTGGTATGAGACGCCCAATATTCATCTGTGCTCGATTGATGATTTTTCCGATATGTCACAGAGCATGGGCGTCACCGTCGAGCGCTTCATCGCGCTGGATAAACAGGGCAAAGTGAGCCTGACCAATCAATGGCGGGGGGCGGCCAATCTGCTGGCGGCGCAGGCCCTGTTCATGCTGCGCGGTGATTAGTTTGGCGAAGATTGCAATTGCGCCTTGATCATCTGCCGGATGCGGGCGTGCGATTGTTCGGGAATGGGCACGTAAATCTGTTTGCTGGCTTCTACCATCCAGACGCCGGCAAATCGCGGCCATAATATTTTGCCTATCCGTTCCCAGCCTTCGGGATTGCGCGGCATCAGCATGCGCCCCAGCGGCGGCATATAGAGCGCGGCCGACCATTGTTCAGGCGAAAACAGGCAATCGCGCAGCAGGCCGGTTAGCTGGCCGCGGGAAAATGGCCGGCCATGCCCAAACGGCGTTGTCTCGCGCCGCGCCCACAGGCCGATGCGGTTGGGCGCGAGGATCAGCAATTTGCCGCCCGGCGCCAGCACCCGCCATAATTCCCGCAGGGCAGGGCGGATCTGTTCACTGGTTTCCAGCATATGCGCCAGCAGGATACGATCCACCGAGGCATCTTCAAGCGGCAGACGGGTTTCATCCGCAAGGCCGGTCAGGCTGGCGCCCTCGCCAGGCCAGCGCATCACCCCCTGGCTGGCGGGCATCAGCGCCAGGGTGCGGGCCGCTTCGTCCTCAAATAGCGGCAGATAGGGCGTCGCATAGCCCATGCCAAGCAGCGACAGGCCGGAAAGATTGGGCCAGATGGCGCGGATTTCATTGCCAATGGCGCGGCGCGCCACGTCCCCGGGCGGGCTGCTGTAGAAAGCGTGCAGGTCGATGACATCCAGATGCATGGCCCTACTATAAAGCGCCCTTATTGTGTTAGGATGAACAAAATCATGTTTCGGAGAGGAGACCCGCATGGCGTTGCAAATTCACCAGTTCCCCTGCCTGAACGATAATTATTCCTGGCTGGTGCATGAGCCGCAGGCCAATGTCACGGCGGTCGTGGACACCCCGGAAACTGGCCCGATCCTGCGGGCGCTTGACCAGACCGGCTGGACGCTGACGCATATTCTCAACACCCATTGGCACCCCGATCATGCCGGCGGCAATGAGGAATTGAAGGCCAAAACCGGTTGCCAGATCATTGGCCCGCGCGCCGAGGCCAAGCGGATTCCGGCCATCGACCGGCAGGTGGGCGATGGCGATGAGGTGAAGTTTGGCGCGGCCACAGCCAAAGTATTTGACGTGCCGGGGCATACGGCGGGCCATATCGCCTACTGGTTTGCCGAGGACAAAGCGGCCTTTGTCGGCGATACGCTGTTCGCGCTGGGATGCGGGCGGCTTTTCGAGGGCACCGCGCAGCAAATGTGGACATCACTGCAAAAGCTGATGGCGCTGCCGCCGGAGACCAAAGTGTATTGCGCGCATGAATATACCCAGTCCAATGCGCGCTTTGCGATTAGCGTCGATCCGGATAATGCGGATCTGGCGGCCCGTGTGAAGGAGATTGACGCGATGCGGGCCAAGGGCATTCCCACCGTGCCGAGCAGCATCGGACTGGAGCTGGCGACCAATCCGTTTCTGCGGCCCACAAGCCAGAGTCTGCAACGCAGCCTGGGTATGGTAGGGGCGGACGCCGTGGCGGTATTTGCCGAAACCCGCAAGCGCAAGGATAATTTTTAGGCCGAGTTTCGGAAGCGGACGGTCACACCGATTTTGTGGCGCGTTCCGGTTTTGGCGGCTTGGGCAGTTTGCCGCCCCAGCCATAGGCGATCTCGCGCAGGCTCTGGCCGTCGAAATCCTCCATACGCTCGCCAATGGGCTGGCCGCCCATCCGTTCATAAAATTTGCAGGCCGAATTATCCGCCAACACCCACAGCATGACGGCGCTATAGCCGGCCCGGCCGAGATTGACGATGGCGGATTCGAGCAATTGCTGGCCCAGCCCCATGCCCTGACAGACCGGCCGGACATAGAGCGCGTAAATTTCGCCCCTGAAATTGCCGGTTTCGATGCGGATGGGATCGCGCGACTGGCCGCTGCTGACGAAACCCATCGGGCCAAGCGCGTCATCTTCGGCTATGAACACGCCCTGCGGGCTATGCACCAGGGTTTTTTTCCAGAAGGCCAGGCGCGAGTCATAACCCATTGCCTTCAGGGCCGCGGGCGGCAGCAGACGGGCATAGGTTTCCTGCCAGGTGTCCGTGTGAATGGCGGCAATGGCGGCGGCGTCAGTTGGGCGGGCGGCGCGAAGCTGGATCATGTAAATTATCGCCAAAGTTTTCAGGACGAGACAGTGACGCCTTTGCTGGTCAGATATTCGGCCAGTTCGCCGCTTTCAAACATTTCGCGCACAATGTCGCAGCCGCCGATAAACTCGCCTTTTACATAGAGCTGCGGAATGGTTGGCCAGCTTGAAAATTGCTTGATGCCATCGCGGATTTCGGCATTTTGCAACACATCGACGCTTTTGAATTCAAGGCCGAGATGATTCAGAATCTGGCAGACCGTAGAGGAAAAGCCGCATTGCGGAAATTGCGGCGAACCCTTCATGAACAGCAGAACATCCGTACTATCAACGGCGTTTTTGATTTCATCGAGTATGGTTATATCGCTCATGGTATGGGTTCCTGTAAGTATTCTGTTATCAATTAGTTAAGCAGACGGTTTGCCCGCGTCAAGGGGCGGCCTGGCGCGCAGCGGAGGTTGCGGATTTGGCCCTAATCCGGTACGCTGGTCTGCAATGCCAGGGCGTGCAGCGCTTCGCCCATATTGCCTTTCAGGGCGGCATAAACCATCTGATGCTGCTGGACACGGGACTTTCCCTTAAAGGCGGCGGATTTGACAAAGGCGGCATAATGATCGCCATCGCCGCGCAAATCCTCAATCCGGACCTCCGCGCCGGGAAGCCCCTCCCGGATCAGACGTTCTATTTCCGATGCTTGCATAGCCATTTTCAGCCCTCCATATAGGCAGGAAACCAGTTTTCATGGGCGCTGCGAAGACCGGCGACAGAATGCACCAGTTTGCCATCCAGCACAATGTCGCGCCCCGCGACGGAGCCAAATCTTGTCACAGGAACATTTTTTTCCTGCGCGGCTGCGATCATGGCCTGTGCCTTTTGGGGTGAAACGCACGCGATATAGCGCGCCTGATCCTCGCCGAACAGAAAGCCATGCCGCGGCCCCGCATTGCGGGGCAGGCTCAGCATACAGCCAAGGCCGCCAGCCAGCGCCATTTCGGCAATGGCCACCAGCAGCCCGCCATCGGATATATCATGGGCCGCCGCGACATTTCCGGCAATGATCTGTGAGCGGATAAAATCGCCATTGCGCCGTTCCGCCGCAAGATCGACCGGCGGCGGCGCGCCATCCTTGCGCCCGGCAATTTCACGCGCATAGAGCGATTGCCCGAGGTGCCCCTGCGTTTCCCCGATCACAAAAATCTCATCGCCATCCTGTTTGAACGCCACCGTGGCCATCTTATCCACATCCGCCAGCAGCCCGATGGCGCCGATGGCGGGGGTCGGCGGGATCGCCACGCCGCTGGTTTCATTATAGAGCGAGACATTGCCAGATACGATGGGCATGTCGAGCGCGATGCACGCCTCGCTGATGCCTTCGATGCAGCCAACAAACTGCCCCATAATTTCCGGACGCTCGGGATTGCCGAAATTCAGGCAGTCCGTCACCGCGAGGGGTTTCGCGCCCACCGCACACAGATTGCGGAAGGCTTCGGCGATAGCCTGCTTGCCGCCTTCTTTGGGCGCGGCGGCGCAATAGCGCGGCGTTACGTCCGTCGTGGCGGCAATGCCTTTGCGGCTGTTATGCACGCGCACCACGGCGGCATCACCGCCGGGGCGCTGAATTGTGTCGCCCATGACCATATGATCATATTGTTCCCAGATCCAGCGGCGGCTGGCCAGATGCGGGCCGCCCATCAATCGGGCAAGTGTCGCGCCAAGATCATCCGTATCCGGAATTTCCTTGGCCGGCAGATAGGGGGCGGGTGGCGTGGGCGTCCATGGACGCTGATATACGGGGGCCTGTTCGGCTAGTACATCCACCGGCAGATCGGCGACCGTTTCGCCCTGATGGCGGATGATGAAGCGCCCCGTGTCCGTGGTTTCGCCCACAATGGCGAAATCAAGCTCCCAGCGTTCAAAAATTGCGCGCGCCGCATCGGTGCGGTCCGGGTGCAGCACCATCAGCATGCGTTCCTGGCTTTCCGACAGCATCATCTCATAGGCGGTCATGCCGGCTTCGCGGCACGGCACCTTGTCGAGATCCAGCAGCAGGCCAAGCCCGCCCTTCGAGGCCATTTCGACCGCCGAGCAGGTCAGCCCCGCCGCCCCCATATCCTGAATGGCGATGACCGCATCGCCGGCCATCAGTTCCAGACAGGCTTCGAGCAGCAATTTCTCTGTGAACGGATCGCCGACCTGTACGGTCGGGCGTTTTTCTTCGGAGTTTTCATCAAATTCGGCGGACGCCATGCTGGCCCCGTGAATGCCGTCGCGTCCGGTTTTGGAGCCGACATAGACAACCGGATTGCCAATGCCGCTGGCGGTTGAATAAAACACCTTGCTGGCGTCGGCGATGCCGATGCACATGGCGTTGACCAGAATATTGCCATTATAGCCGGCATCGAAATTCACCTCGCCGCCCACCGTAGGCACGCCGATGCAATTGCCATAACCGCCAATACCCGCCACCACACCGTACACCAGATGCCGGGTTCTGGCATGGTCCGGCGCGCCAAAGCGCAGCGCATTCAGATTGGCGACAGGCCGGGCGCCCATGGTGAAGACGTCGCGCATAATGCCGCCAACGCCCGTCGCCGCGCCCTGATAGGGTTCGATAAAGCTGGGATGGTTATGGCTTTCCATTTTGAAAATCGCCACCTGGCCATCGCCAATATCCACCACGCCGGCATTTTCTCCGGGGCCGCATACGACCTGCGGCCCGGTGGTGGGCATGGTGCGCAACCAGACGCGTGAGCTTTTATACGAGCAATGCTCGTTCCACATGGCCGAGAATATGCCAAGTTCGGTAAGGTTGGGTTCGCGGTTCAGCACGCGCAGGATATGCGCATATTCATCCGGCTTCAGGCCATGCGCGGCCACAATTTCGGGGGTGACACTCACGCGCATTGGAGCAACGAAGCCAAAGCGTCGAACATGGCGCGGCCATCGCTGCCGCCCAGTTCGGGCGCGATCAGCCGTTCGGGATGCGGCATCATGCCCAGAACATTGCCGGCCGCGTTCAGAATGCCCGCAATATTGTTCAGCGAGCCATTGGGATTGGCGCTCGCATTCACCGCGCCATCCGGCGCGCAATAGCGAAAGGCGATGCGGCCTGTGGATTCAAGCCGGTCCAGCGTGGCGGCGTCGGTAAAATAATTGCCGTCATGATGCGAGATTGGAAAGCGCACCACTTGCCCAGAAGCATAGCGGCGGTTGAAGATATTATCCGTGTTTTCCACTTTCAGAAAAACATCGCGGCAGATGAATTTCAGCCCGGCATTGCGCATCAGCGCGCCGGGCAGCATGCCGGCTTCGGTCATAATCTGAAAGCCATTGCACAGGCCCAGCACAGGCGTGCCGGAAGCGGCCTTTGCCAGAACCGCGCGCATGATGGGCGCGCGCGCCGCCATGGCGCCAGATCGCAGATAATCGCCATAGGAAAATCCGCCGGGCAGAACAATCAGGTCGCAGGCGGGAAGGGCGGTTTCGCCATGCCAGACCATGAGGGGGGCTGTGCCGCTGCTGGCTTCAATCGCAACGGCCACGTCGCGATCGCAATTGGAGCCCGGAAATACAATGACGCAGCTTTTCACGCCTGCAGCTCGACTGTGTAATTTTCGATCACGGTATTGGCGAGTAATTGCGCACACATGGCGTCGAGTTTGGCGCGGGCCTGCGCCTTGTCGCCATCCGCCAGATCAATCTCGATATATTTGCCCTGCCGGACTTCTTCCACGCCGTCAAATCCCAGATGCGACAGGGCGTTGGCAATGGCTTTTCCCTGCGGGTCAAGTACGCCCTTTTTCAGGGTAATATGAATACGCGCTTTCATTTACGCTCACCGGTATTGGTAATTCAGTTCACAACCCTGGGAACGGCAGTCAGACCTTTTTCGAGATCGGGGGCAATGCCCAGCCGCCGCGCCACTTCCTGATAGGCTTCCGATACGCCACCCATGTCGCGGCGGAAACGGTCCTTGTCGAGTTTTTCGTTGGTCGTCATATCCCACAGGCGGCATGAGTCCGGGCTGATTTCGTCAGCCAGTACAATACGCATCATATCGCCTTCATAGATGCGGCCAAATTCGATTTTGAAATCCACCAGCTTGATGCCAACGCCGGCAAACAGGCCGCTCATGAAATCATTGACCCGCAGGGCAATCGCCATGATGTCGTCAATTTCATGCGGCGTGGCCCAGCCAAAGGCCGTGACATGTTCTTCCGACACCAGCGGGTCATTCAGCGCGTCGTTTTTATAATAGAATTCAATGATCGAGCGGGGCAGGGGCGTGCCTTCCTCAATGCCCAGCCGGGTGGAGATAGACCCGGCAGCGACATTGCGCACGACAACTTCCAGCGGAACAATTTCAACAGCGCGAATAAGTTGTTCGCGCATATTAAGACGGCGGATGAAGTGCGTTGGCACGCCGATAGAGGCCAGTTGCACCATGATATGTTCGCAAATGCGATTATTCAGGATGCCCTTGCCCACCACTGTGGCGTGCTTTTTGCCATTCATTGCGGTCGCATCATCCTTGAAATACTGAATGAGCGTACCTGGCTCAGGCCCTTCGTAAAGAATTTTAGCCTTGCCCTCATACACTTTTCTACGGCGGCTCATAATTGTCCTTGAATTGGGTTCCGGGGCGGGAATCCCGGGCGGCGTGATAATAGGCGAAACTAGACTAAAGCGCGGCTTCGTACAATGCGCATGAAGCAATATATATGTTTTACGACGCGCTCTGAGAATGGGGATTTCGTTGCCCCTTCGCGGGCGGTGCGTTACAAGTCATGCAAATCACAGTTTTAATAGGAGCTTGTCAGGCCATGGCCACATTTGACGAACGTGAAAAGGGGTTTGAGCGTAAATTTGCGCTGGATGCCGAGCTGGAATTCAAGGCAATGGCGCGGCGCAACAAGCTGCTGGGCCTATGGGCGGCGGAAAAGATGGGCATTACCGGGGCCGACGCTGGTCTATGCGCGGCCGCTGGCGGGCGATGCGGCCGTCTCCAAAAAAGTCATTGCCGCGCTGAACCGTTCCG
>JAHHGO010000038.1 GCA_023252275.1 Alphaproteobacteria bacterium | reverse complement strand
CAAACTGGACGATGCGCAATTCAGCCGCATACTGATCCACGCCATTGCCGCCGATGACATTATGAGCGGGCTGGGCGTATCCAGCAAAATGAGCACGGACTGGAAATTTCTGACGCAGCTGCGCGACACCGGACGCGGCTGCGCCGATCAATGGATCAGCCGCTATTTTGATCAGATCGGCAAAAACTCCACCGTCGATATTGGCGCGGTCTATCTGTAATCGCAACGCCCTAACCGCGTGCGCCGAATAGCGCGCTGCCGACGCGCACATGGGTGGCGCCATGCCGGATGGCCAGTTCGAAATCATCGCTCATACCCATGCTGAGTTGCGCAAGCCCGTTGCGCGCGGCAATTTCGGCCAAGCGCGCAAAATGCGGCGCGGCGTCTTGCCCGGCGGGCGGAATGCACATCAGCCCCTGTATATTCAGCCCGAATTCGCCGCGGCACCGGGCAATGAACGCATCCGCATCGCCGGGCGGCAGGCCGGCCTTTTGCGGCTCCTGCCCGATATTGATCTGAATGAACAGATCCGGCATTTTGCCGGCGGCCTGAATTTCATCGGCCAGAAGGCGCGCCAGTTTTTCACGGTCAAGCGTGTGAATCGCATCGAACAGGGCCAGCGCCTGACGCACTTTATTGGTTTGCAGCGGCCCGATCAGATGCAGACGGCAATCGGGCCATTGAGCGCACAAAGGCGGCCATTTGCCCTGCGCTTCCTGCACGCGGTTTTCGCCAAAATCAAGCTGACCCAAAGCCAGCGCCGGCAGCATCTGTTCCGCTGGATGAAATTTGCTGACGGCGATCAGGGTGATCGCAGCCGCATCGCGCCCGGCCGCCTGTGCCGCGGTTGCAATGCGGGTGCGCAGCCGCGCCAGATTTGCGCTAATATCGGTTGATCTTGAAATTCCGGTCTGTGCCATGACCGCAATTATACGCATTTTATGTTCATGAGCGCAGCCATGTCTTTAGCAACCCTCGCAGCCCAGCTTAACATCGCATCGCGTCAGGCGCGGAGCGCGCGCGCCGTACCGAGCCTGTGGCTGCTGAGCGATGCGCAACGGCTGGCTGATCCGCGCCCGGCGCTGCGCCGCTTGCCGCCCGGATCGGGATTTATTTTCCGGCATTATGAGACGGAGGGGCGCGAGGCGCTGGCGCGCGAATTATTGGCGCTGTGCCGCCAGCGCCGGATTCATTTTCTGCTGGCGGGCGATTGGCGCATGGCCCTGCGGCTGCGCGCCGATGGGGTGCATCTGCCGGAATATCTGGCGCACCGGGCGCGGGCCATTCATGCCGCCATGCCTGGGGCGCTTGTGAGCGCCGCCGCGCATCATGCGCGCGCCGTGCATCGCGCCCGGATAAATGGCGCGGACATGGTGCTGTTATCGCCAATATTCGCCACCCAAAGCCATCCGGGCGGCGCGGCCTTGGGCGCCGTGCGTTTTACCGCGATCGCGCGCACATCGCGCCTGCCGGTTATGGCGCTGGGCGGATTGAACGCGCGCAATGCGCGCCGCCTGAAAGGCAGTGGCGCCGCCGGCCTGGCCGGCATCAGCGGGATTATTTAACCCGGCTTGCGATCCGCCGCGCGCAGCGAGAAATTGGCTTCAATATAGGCAATCAGTTGCGCCATACATTCCTCGATGGAATGGGCGGCGGTATCGATTACCAGTTCGGCGGCTTCGGGTTCTTCATAGGGCGCGGAAACGCCGGTGAATTCCTTGATCTCGCCGCGCCGGGCTTTTTGATACAGGCCCTTGGGATCGCGGGTTTCACAGGTTTGCACATCGGCCTTGACATAAACCTCGTGAAACCGTTCCGGCATGGCGGCGCGCGCCCGATCCCGGTCCGAGCGGTAGGGTGAAATAAAGGCGGTCAACGCAATCATGCCCGCGCGTGCGAACAGCGCCGCCACCTCGCCCACCCGGCGGATATTTTCCGAACGGTCTTCCGGCGAAAAGCCCAGATTGGCGTTAAGCCCGAAGCGGATATTGTCGCCATCCAGCACATAGACCGAATAGCCTTTTTCGAACAGGCGGCGTTCCAGCTCCATCGACAAAGTGGATTTGCCCGCGCCCGACAGGCCGGTAAACCAGATCACCCCGCCGCGATGGCCATTCATGCGCGCGCGTTCGTCATCGCTGACGCCCTGATCGACCTGAACAATATTGGTCGAGCGTTTGGTGATCAATTGCCGCTGATCGGCATAGCCATCCATCGAAATAATGCCGCCGCCGGCAATATCATATTCATCCACCAGCACAAAGCGGCCCGTGGCCGGTTTATCATTGAACGCATCCAGCGCCAGCATGCGCCGCGCGCGCAGCACCACTTCTGCAACCTGATTGCGTTCAACACGCGTCGCCGCGGCAGACGACAGATCGCCGGTGTCGATGACCGCCTCTATTTTCTGCAGCTGAACCTGCGCCTCGGTCGTGTTCAGTTTCAGCTTGTACATCTTGCCAAGCGTCATGGGCTCATGGCCAAGCCAGAACAGCCGCGCCCGGAACACATCGGTTTCAATCGGCGCATTGATGACATGGCTGATCGTATCGCCGCGTTCGGCAAAAATCTGTTCATCCAGCGTGATGCCGACACTGTAGCCCGCCGCGGCCTGGGTGCGGACCGGCTGCGATGATGGCCAGGCTTCGATGCTTTTTACCTTTGCCGTTTTATTGGAGGGCGAGAACAGAATTTCATCGCCAACGCTGATGCGGCCCGATTCGATACGGCCGGCAATGATGCGGCGTTCATCGAATTTATAGACATCCTGCACCGGCAGGCGCAGCGGCAGATTGCTGGAAAGCGGTTCGGACACAAAGCAATCCAGCGCGCCGACAATGGACGGCCCGTCATACCAGGACATCCGGCCGGAGCGGGTGACGATATTTTCGCCTTCGCGCGCCGATACCGGCAGAATGAAGGTGGGCGTTACGCCCAGTTCCGTCAGATAGGCGCGATATTCATGCGAAATTTCCTGAAAGCGCGCCTCGCTATAATCCACCAGATCCATTTTGTTGATGGCGACCGCAACCTGGCGGATGCCCAGCAGATGCAGCAGATAGCCATGCCGGCGCGATTGTTCGCGTACGCCTTCAACCGCGTCAATGATCAGCAGCGCCGCATCGCTTTGCGCCGCGCCGGTGATCATATTTTTCAGAAATTCCTTATGGCCGGGCGCATCGATGATCACATAATTGCGTTTGCTGGAATTAAACCAGATCTGCGATGTGTCGATGGTGATGCCCTGATCGCGTTCGGCCTGCAGCGCATCCATCAGAAAGGCATATTCAAACGGCATGCCGCGCCGTTCCGACATGGCCCGGATTTCTTCGACCTTGCCGGCAGGCAGCGAATTTGTGTCATGCAGCAGCCGGCCAACCAGCGTTGATTTGCCATGATCGACATGGCCGACAATCACGATGCGCAGCAGATCGCGGACAGCGGATTCAGTTAGTTGCGACATATAATTTGGCCCTTATAAATATCCACTATAAATATCCGTCGGCGCGCAGGCGCTCGAACGCATCTTCCGCTTCATGATCCATCGCGCGCCCTGAACGTTCGGAAATATTTGTGGTCTTCAGTTCCTCAATTATTTCTTCGATCGTGCCGGCATTGCTGGCGACGGGCGATGTGATGTCTTCGTCACCCAGCGAGCGATAGCGTTTGCCGCCCTTGGAAAGATAGAGCGGGATGATGGGAATATTTTCGCGCTGCGAATATTGCCAGATATCCAGTTCCGTCCAGTGCAGCAGCGGATGAATGCGCAGATGCGTGCCGGGCGGATAATCGGTTTTATACTGATCCCAGAATTCCGGCGGCTGATCGCGAAAATCCCATTGGCCTTCCAGGCCGCGCGGGCTGAACACGCGTTCCTTGGCGCGCGTCGCCTGTTCATCGCGGCGGATGCCGGCGATCAACCCATTGAATTTTTCCTTGTCTAGAACCTTTTTCAGGCCCGCGGTTTTGCGCGCCGCCGAACGCGCCGCCGCCGGCAGGCTCTGATCCATTTCCTCGATCGGCGGACAGGTTTCGCGGATCAGCGTCAGATTCCATTCCTTCACATAGCGATCGCGAAATTCATACATTTCCTTGAATTTCTTGCCCGTATCGACATGGATCACCGGGAACGGCACATGACCCAGAAAAGCTTTTTTGGCCAGCCAGATCATCACGTTGGAATCCTTGCCGAGCGACCATAGCATGCCGATCTTGTCGAGCCGGTTGAACGCCTCGCGCAGGATATAAACGCTCTTATTTTCCAGTTGATCGAGGTGGTTCATGCTATTTTCCAAGTTTTTTCAGGAGAATTATTTATATAACGTAAAATACATGGATTTTAAGAACAGCGATACCAAAAAATACAGTTTTTGTGCGATTCCCATAGAGACTGCCCGCCAATTCAGGCTTCAGGGCAGATAATTATAGCGGGTCATCTGGGTTTCATGATCCCGCACCACCCGGTTGATCTGGGCCGGGGTGAGGATATTACGCCATTGCTGTTTGCGTCCGGCGCGGAAAAACGCCTGCGAAAATTCACTGCGTTCCTTGAAGCTGTGCTGGCGTTCCTGCGCCTTCAGCGTGTCGAAGGAAGAGAATTTGACCGCCTTGCGCAGCCGGTCATTGGGGGGCGTCAGCCCCAGAAATGCCGTCAGCGCCCGGAAACTGCGATTTGGCCTATCCAGCATATCTTCATAGCGCATCACATGCAGACTGGGCCTGGGTTCTGCGGTCCAGCTTTTGACATGGGTGGACCAGTCGGAATGAAATTCCGCCGCATGTTCATTGGTGTTTTCTGTCGCCGCCAGCGGATCGCCAAGCCTGTCGATAGCCGTATCCAGATCCACACCGAAATGGTCCGACATGGAAATGACGACATCGAGCGGATTGCGCACCACATAGATCGCGCCCGCCGTCACATCCATATTGTGCAGCGGAATATTACAGCTTTCGCCCAGAAAATTGTGGGTTTTGACAAACACCGAATCCGGAAAAGCGCCGGTGAAATCACAATGCACTTGCGGCAGCAGCGCCATTACGGCTTCCATCGTCATGCCGCCAACCGGCTGTCCGGCGCGATGCGCATACCAGGCGCCTGCGGATTCGCCGATGCAGAAACGATCCAGTTCATTGATCGAGGCGGGTGTTGGCGGATTACGCAGCAGGTTGAATAAAAATGCCCGCAGCCAGGTATTGCCCGATTTGGGATAGGAGGCGAGCCAGATTATTGCGCCCATCGGCCAATCCGCATGATTAAAGCTCAGATATTGCAGCTATAACGAAAAAGGGCAGGCCTAGGCCTGCCCTTTTCAAATATATCAGGCGTGGATCAGAAATCCAGCATCAGGGTCAAGGCAAGCGCCTTGTCTTCGATATTACTGGGGGAAAGCGCTGTGCCAGCCGCTCCCGGAATTTCATCATCGGCGAAGGTCAGGTCGGCGCTGATCGCCACCCCAGGTCCCAATTTATATTGCGCGCCAATATCAACCAGTTGCAACTCGCTTTCACCGGGGGCGCCGCGTGTGCCTTCCTGATCAGAGTTCATATAGGCAATGCCCGCCTGCCAGGGGCCGGTGGCATAGGTCACGCCGACATTCCAGGCCTCTTCGCCGCGGTCATCGCGGAACAGTGTTCCCGGCGCGCCAGCAACCAGACCGTCGGAGCCATAATAAGCGCCGCCCAGGGTCCAGCCCATGCTGGTGAAATTGGCGCCCAAATGCCAGGCTTCCGGATCATCACCGATCGGATTAGCAATACCAAGTCCCGCCGCCGTCAGGCCAAAGGATTCATGATCGCCCCAGGCATAACCGGCGGAAAGTTTAATGCCGATATTGGAAAACTCGCCAACATAGCTGGCGCCCAGTTCGATAATATCTTCGACACCGCCATTGGCATCGCCGCGCGCGCCAAAGGCTGTGCGCTGACCGCTGCCGATGGCCGGATCAACAAAGCCAAGGCCCGGCGCCACAGCGCCAAACGCGCCGGCGGCACCCGCGCCGTCATTTGACGGCGTATAGGACATGCCAAGCTGAAAGCCGGTCATGCGCGGGGTGAAATAGGTCACCTTGTTGGCGTCGCCCGACATGGTGATGCGGGTGGTCGTGCGTGCGCTGAAGCGCGAAATGTGCCAGAAAATCGGGGTGTCAACGCCATGCGCATCGGTCACATAGGGGGCTGCATAAGACATTTTGTATGCGGCATTGTCGGTCGAACCGATTTCGCCACGGCCCATGCTGCCTTCAATATAGGCGAAAGCTTCTTCATTGCCGAGGCCGGAACCACCCACAGGTTCCTTAAATTCGATCTGGGCGCCAACGGTCACGCCGCTGTCCAGTACGGTTGAGCCATTGATGTTGATTTCAACATCCTGCTTGACGGCGCTGTCGCCGGTGCCGGCGGCGTCATCATCATGAATGACCAGCGTCGCATCATAAAAGCCGTTAATTTTCAGCGAGATGGGATCAGCGGCCAGCGCGGCCCCCGCCATCATCCCGGAGGCCACAAGAGCGGTTGTGCCGTAGAGAATCTTTTTCATACTTTACCTCATTTAGTAGGTTAACCGCCGGATCCGCCGGAACCATCACCGAACGGGGCACCCGTTGCACCCGCTCTTTCGCAGCCAATTTTGCAAACTGAAGCTACAGGGTCAAGCCATTAAGGTTATTTCTCACGATGCAACTGTCATAAATGGGGCCACCTGTTGCCCTTACATCACAGAAATCCCGTTCATGACCAAAATTTACGCAATTTTCCAACCATTTATGAGCTCTGCCCAGGGCGATGTCAGGAGCAAATTATAGTTTATGGATTCTTAAACTGCCATAATTTCGTTGCAATCATACGGCAGGGCAGTTGCCGGCCGCATGGCATGCCTCTATAAAGCGGCATGAAACTGGATAGTAAGGGGAACAATTTGTCACACACTGAAAGGAACCGGCTGCGGCCTGTTATGATCGCGGCAATTGGGAGCCTGCTGTTACTTTCCGGCTGCGGCACGACAGAAACAGAAGCACGCTATCCTGAGAAGATTGGCAAGAACCGCTATGATCCGGCACCCACCGGCCAGCCAAAAAATGATGATTCCCTGTTTGGCGAAGGCGGCATTTTCGGATTTGGCGGCGGCGGCAAGGATGAAGGCGGAGGCGGCATCGGCGTCAATAGCTATCTGTGGCGCGCCAGCCTGGACACCATCGCCTTCATGCCGCTGGCGTCCGCCGACCCATTTGGCGGGGTTATCATCACCGACTGGTACATCAACCCCAAACAGCCCAATGAACGTTTCAAAATGACCATCTATATACTCGACAAGCGATTGCGGGCGGATGGCATAAAAGTGGCGGTTTTCCGTCAGGAACAGGGACCGGGCGGATCCTGGGCCGACGCGCCCGGCAATGCCGAGACCGGGGTTCGGGTGGAAAACGCCATTCTGACCAAGGCGCGTCAGTTGCGAATCGATAGCGAGGGCGGTTAAGCGGCTATGCTTGAGGCCACAGGACACAGATGACCCGTTATAACCCGAAAGAGGCGGAACCCAGATGGCAGGCGCGTTGGGAAGACGGCAAGGCGTTTGAGGCCCGGCCCGATCCGGACGGTAAGAAATATCGTGAAAAATATTATGTGCTGGAGATGTTTCCCTATCCATCGGGACGCATCCATATGGGTCATGTCCGCAATTACACCATGGGCGACATTGTGGCGCGCTATAAACGCGCGCGCGGCTTTAATGTATTGCATCCGATGGGCTGGGACGCCTTTGGCATGCCGGCCGAAAACGCAGCGCGTGAGCGCGGCATCCATCCCGCCATCTGGACTTATGAAAATATCGCCACCATGCGCGGGCAATTGCGCGCCATGGGCCTGTCGATTGACTGGGCCCGCGAACTTGCGACATGCGATCCGGAATATTACGGGCATGAACAGCGCATGTTTCTGGATTTTCTGGAACGCGGACTGGCTTACCGCAAGGAATCTTCGGTCAATTGGGATCCCGTTGACGAGACCGTTCTGGCTAATGAACAGGTCATTGACGGACGCGGCTGGCGCTCGGGCGCGCTGGTTGAACAGCGCCAGCTGACCCAGTGGTTTTTCAAAATTACAGCGTATGCGGATGATTTACTGACATCCGTGAATGCGCTTGAGCGCTGGCCGGAAAAAGTCCGCCTGATGCAGAGCAACTGGATCGGGCGATCCGAAGGGCTGCGCATGCGCTTTGCCATTACCGGCGCGGGCGCGAAGCAGCTGCCGGGCAATGGCGAGCTGGAAGTATACACCACAAGGCATGACACGATTTTCGGCATGAGCTTCTGCGCCATTTCCGCTGATCATCCGATTGCGCTGGCGCTGGCCAGCGGCAATCCGGCGATTGCGGAGTTTAACAAACAGTGCCGCGATATTGCCGGCACAGCTGAGGCTCTGGAACGCGCGGAAAAGCTGGGCTTTGACACCGGTCTTCGGGTGCGCCATCCATTTGATGCGAACCGGGATGCGCCCATTTATATCGCAAATTTTGTTCTGATGGGATATGGCACGGGCGCAATTTTCGGCTGTCCCGCGCATGATCAGCGCGATCTGGATTTTGCGCGCAAATACGGGCTGACGGTTCTGCCCGTTGTCGCGCCGGAGGGCGGCGCCGGGATCACCATCGAAAATGATGCGTATACGGATAATAGTGATGGCCGCCTGATCAATTCGGATTTTCTCAATGGCATGGACATTGCCGCCGCCAAGGCCGAAGTGGCGAAGCGCATGCAGGCGGCAGGCGCCGGCGAGCCCGCCGTGACCTTCCGCCTGCGCGACTGGGGCGTGTCACGCCAGCGTTACTGGGGCTGCCCCATCCCGGTTATTCATTGCGCCGCCTGCGGCGTGGTGCCGGTGCCGGAGGATCAATTGCCGGTGACCCTGCCGCGCGATGTGACCTTCGATAAACCCGGCAATCCGCTGGCGCATCACCCGGACTGGAAACATGTTGCCTGCCCAGCTTGCGGCAAGGATGCGGTGCGCGAAACCGACACGTTTGACACTTTTGTGGATTCATCCTGGTATTTTGCGCGCTTCTGCACCCCGCATGCCGCGGCGCCGATTGAGCGGAATGAAGCCGATTACTGGATGCCGGTTGATCAATATATTGGCGGCGTCGAACATGCGATTCTGCATCTGCTCTACTCGCGTTTTTTTACCCGCGCCATGAAGGAAGCCGGTTATGCGCGCGATGCCGAACCGTTTGCCGGCCTGTTCACGCAAGGCATGGTGACGCATGAGACGTATAAGGATGAAACTGGCGCCTGGCTGTTTCCCGAACAGATCATCAAGCGCGAGGGCGGCGCCGTGCACCGTGACACAGGCGCGCCGGTGCAGATCGGCAAGATCGAATCCATGTCCAAATCCAAACGCAATGTGGTCGATCCCGAAGCCATTATTGCGCATTATGGCGCGGACACGGCACGCTGGTTTGTGGTTTCCGATACGCCGCCCGAACGCGATATTGAATGGACCGAATCCGGCATTGAAGGTGCGTGGCGTTTTACCCAGCGCGTCTGGCGGCTGGTGGATGAATCGCTGGCCCGGCTGCCCGCCGGCCATTCAGCCCCACCCATTGCGATAGGGCCCGCCAGCCTGGCTATGCGCAAGGCAACCCATACGGCCATTGCCGCAGTGACCGAGGATATTGAACGGTTTCACTTCAACCGGGCCGTGGCGCGAATTTATGAGCTTTCGAACAGTATTAATGGCTTTATTAACCAGACCAAGGCTGATGACGGGGCCGGATTTGCGTTACGTGAAGCGCTGGAAAGCATGATCCTTCTGCTGGGCCCCATGATGCCACATCTGGCCGAGGAATGCTGGGCGGCTTTAGGTCATTCAACCATGCTGGTGCATGAGAACTGGCCGCTTGCCGATGCGGCGCTAACCCGGCAGGATCAGGTCACCATCATTGTTCAGGTCAATGGTAAACGGCGGGGCGAATTGACGCTGGCGCCCGGGACCGCAAATAACGAGATTGAAAGCAGGGCCCTGGCAATGGAGGCGGTTGCCAGGCATATGGATGGAAAGACGGCGCGTAAGGTTGTGATCGTTCCGGACCGGATCGTCAATGTGGTGGTCTAGACGCCAATTGCTTGTATTATCCAGTGCCGCCCTGTTGATGGGCTGCGGATTTCAGCCTCTATATGGCAACCGCTCGCATAGCCAGTCAACACCCATGCAATTTGCGCAAATTGACGTGAATGACATAGACGGACGTACGGGACATCATTTGCGCAATAGTTTAATCGACAGATTATCTGCGCGTGGTGGGCAATATAAAAAGCAATACAGGCTTGATATCGCCTTAAGCGATAGTAAAGATGGGCTAGCCATCCGGGAAGATGAATCGGTTACCAGATTCAATTACAGGTTGTTAAGTAATATCCGGCTTAGCCGGATAAGCGATCAGCAGATTTTATATGAGACCGCCTTGCGGGCAACCGCAGCCTTTAATGTGGTGGATTCCGAATTTGCAACTCTGAGTGCGGAACGCGATGCTGAAGAGCGGGCCGCCCGGGACTTAAGCAATGAAATTGTCACACGGCTGGCGATCTATTTTCAGCGCCAGTCCCGGCAACCCGCAAGCTGAAAGCAGGCCGGCATGATTTTTAAAGGCAAAATGGTGGATCAGCTTTTGACCCGGCCCGCGCCCGGCCTGCGCGCCATTTTATTTTATGGCCCCAATGAGGGACGGGTGCGCGAATATGCGCGGCTGGCGGCAAAAAGCGTCGTGACGGACCTTGATGATCCGTTTCGCGTCTGTCAGCTATCCCCCGCCGATCTGAAAGACGATCCCGCCCGATTGGCGGATGAGGCGGCGGCCTTATCCATGACCGGCGGCCGCCGGGTGATTCGCCTGAGTGGTATGGGCGATGCGCATACAGAATCATTCGCAAATTTTCTCGATGATCACCAGGGTGACGCTCTGATTGTTGCGGAAGCGGGGGAGCTGACACGCACATCCAAACTGCGCAAATTGTTTGAAGCCAGCAAACATTGTGCAATTACCGCCTGTTATGAGGAAAGCATGCAGGATCTTGATCGGCTGGTTATCGATCACTTGAGAAGCCATGGGCTGAACATCACGTCTGATGCCAAGGCTTACCTGATGCAATGCCTCGGCGAAGACCGGATGGCCGCGCGTCAGGAACTGGACAAGCTGGTTCTTTACAAGGGACCGCCGGGGCGCGCGAGCGCCAGGGTGGCCAAGGGAGACGCTTATGCGCTGAGTGGCAGAGACGCCTATGATCACCTAGATAGCCTGGACGTCATGGATATCGCAGATATCCCTGATACCAGAGATGTCGTGGATATCCTGGATATCCCTGATAGCTATGATATCGCCGATACCGGCGGTGTCCTGGATATCTATGATGGCAAAGATGTCTTTGATAGCAGAGATACCCATGCCATCAATGATGTCAGTGGTATCCAGGATATCAATGCCATCAGTGATACCGCAGCCGCCAAAGACACTTATCATCTGACGGGGGTTAAAGATATCTATGGCGCCAATGATACCGTGGATAGCGCAGCCCGCCTGGTCACGCTCGAGGATGTAAGCGCCTGTATTGGCGATAATTCCGTGCAGGGGCTGGATGATATTTGCGACGCTATGGGCAATGGTGATCTGATCCGGCTCGACAGCCATCTATCACGGGCGCTGGAACTGGCCATGGCGCCCGTATCCATCCTGCGCGCCGCCAGCAATCATATGATGCGCCTGCAACTGGCCGCCGCGGCGCTGTCCGGCGGCGCCACGCCTGACATGGCAATGCGTAATCTGCGTCCGCCGGTCAATTTTATGCGCACCCGATCCTTTCAGGCGCAATTGCAGCTATGGAATTTACCGCGCCTTTCCCGTGCGCTGGACCTGCTGCTGGAAGGCGAAGCCGCCTGTAAAACCACCGGCGCGCCGGATCTCAGCCTGTGCAGCCAGGCCCTGCTGAAAGTGGCCCAGCTGGTGCGGCGCAAAGCCTAACTGGTAACCCGCAACCCATGTGCGCCTGGTTGCCGCGCCTGTAATCGTTCGCAAATGCTTTCAAATTGCTCCAGAGTTTTATAGCTCACGCTAATTGCGCCCGATTCATCGGCATTGCTGATGATGGACACACGCAGGCCCAGACTGTTGGAAAGCTGTTCTTCCAGCGCCCTTATATTGGGATCTTTGTGTGGCGGCTGCTTTTTCGGGCCTTGCGGCTTGCGGCCCTTGGCCAGCGCCTCGGCATCGCGCACCGATAGCCGGCCGGTTACGATCTGCTGCGCCAGAGCCTCGGGATCGGACGCTGTTATCAGGGTGCGGCCATGCCCGGCCGACAAGCGTCCATCCTCGAGCATATGTTGCAGACTTTCCGGCAGCGCCAGCAGGCGCAGCATATTGGCGATATGAGAGCGGCTTTTGCCGACAATGCGCCCGACATCCTCTTGCGAATGATCATATTCATCAATCAGCCGGGCATAGCCGCGCGCCTCGTCCATGGCGTTCAGATCGGCGCGCTGAATATTCTCGATCAGAGCCAGCTCCAGGCTTTCCGTATCGGAAATATCCCGGATCAGCACCGGCACTTCATGCAGCCGGGCCAATTGCGCCGCGCGCCAGCGCCGCTCGCCGGCAATAATTTCATAATGTTCCGCCAGTTCCGCAATCGGGCGCACCAGAATGGGCTGCAAAATACCCTTTTCACGGATCGAATCGGCCAGTTCACGCAGCGAGGCTTCATCGAACCGTTTACGCGGCTGCACAATATTAGGCCGCAGATTTCCGACAGGAACCTGGGATGGGGTTCTGGAGGGCATAGCTCGCCCAAAGGGCGAGCGTTCATCGCCCAGCAGGGCGGAAAGACCCCGGCCAAGCTTTTGCCTTCTACCTTCATCGGACATAAAAGCCCCCTTCAAAAAGGATCAGGCGGCCTGAGCGGGACGTTCCTGCCGGAGAATTTCGCCGGCCAGTTTCATATAGGCCCGGCTACCCGCGCATTGCATATCATAAATCAATACCGGTTTGCCATAGGAAGGCGCTTCGGAGACACGCACATTTCGGGGGATAACTGTCTCATAGACCTTATTGCCCAGAAAACTGCGCACATCCAGGGCGACCTGATCTGACAAATTATTACGTGAATCGAACATGGTCAGCACCACGCCCTGAATATCGAGCACCGGGTTCAGCGTGTCGCGCACCATTTCGACCGTGCGCAACAATTGGCTCAAGCCTTCAAGCGCAAAAAATTCGCATTGCAGCGGAACCAGAACCGAATCCGCCGCTGTCAGGGCATTAATGGTCAAGAGCGACAGAGCAGGCGGGCAATCAACCAATATATAGGAATAGGCCGTACGGGGATCATCCAGCGCATCATGCAGCACATCGCGCAGCCGGTAAGAACGCCGGGGCAGGCCTGCCAGCTCCAGATCGGCGCCGGATAATTCAACCGAGGAAGGCAGAACGAACAGACCCGGCACCAGACTGGGCTGAACGGCCTGCGCCAATGTGGCCTCGCCAAGCATGACCTCATAGACCGAACATTCGCGGCATTCGCGGCCAATACCCAATCCGGTGCTGGCATTGCCTTGCGGGTCAAGATCAATGATCAGAACCTGTTCGCCAACAGCCGCCAGCGCCGTACCCAGATTAATGGCTGTCGTCGTTTTGCCGACGCCGCCTTTCTGATTGGCCACGGCAATGATGCGGGGCGCAGGTCTATTTAATGTTTCACGTGAAACAATCAATTGGGGGGAAAGCAGCACATCAGACACGGGCGACCTCCGTGATACGCAGCACCATGCTCCCCGGATTAGTCCGGCTCGGATACTGGTTCACAGACATTCTTCTATATTTTGCGGCTGATGTCAATTCACCAACTACATCTTGTCCCTTTAAAAGTAAAAATAATGTGGATGAATCTGTGATCTGTTCTGTTATCTCAAACAGCGTGTGCAGTCGGGCCAAAGCCCGCGCCGTGATCAGCCCAGCTTTCTGCTTAAACAGACTGTGCAGGCTTTCTATCCGAACCGAATGAACCTGAGCCGGTGCGCTACAGGCCCGAATCACCTCCTGCAGGAATACCGCCTTGCGTTGGTCGCTTTCCACCAGATGCACCCGCAGCGGCATATGGGGCGATGGCATCAGCGACATGACCAGCCCCGGAAAGCCCGCCCCGCTGCCAATATCCAGCCAGGGGCCGTTAATGGCTTCCGGCAGATGCGCCGCTAGCTGAGCACTGTCGCGCATATGCCGCCACCAGAGCGTAGAGACCGTATTGGGGCCAATCAGATTGATGCGGGGCTGCCATTTCAGTAAAAGCGCCACATAGGCCTCCATTCGGGCCATAATGGCGTCGGATAGGCCAAATTCCTGCTGAAATTGCGCTGGCCCATAATCCGCCGCATCGGCAGGCGAATCAGAACCGGGCATGAGAATGGGGCATGGCTCAGACGGCCTGTGGCAAAGGCTGCTTTTTGACATGCACCAGCAGGGTGGTCAGCGCCGCCGGGGTAATGCCCTCCAGCCGGGAAGCCTGTCCCAGCGTCGCGGGCGCGGCCTTGGCCAGTTTCAGCCGGGCTTCGGTCGACAGGCCGGTGATCTGTGAATAATCCAGATCGGCTGGCAGGCTTAAGCTTTCATCTCGGCGAAAGGCCACTATATCGGCCTCCTGCCGCACCAGATAGGTTTCATATTGGGCGTCTATTTCGATCTGTTCGGCGACGATCGGCGCAAACCCACCCAGTTGCGGCCAGATGGCGGCCAGCCGCGACATATCCACGCCGGCATAGCTCAGCAGATTAAAGGCGCTACGCGGAACCCCGTCCTGATTGACCAATATGCCGTGCTTTGCCGCTTGAGGTGGCGTCAGGCTGAGGCCCTGCATCATCTCCCGCGCCTGTTGCAGCCCGGAAAGCTTCTCCTTAAAAAGGCGCTGGCGCTCCGAGGATATGCAGCCCCATTGCTGGCCCAGTCCAGTCAGGCGCTGATCGGCATTGTCGGCGCGCAGGCTGAGCCGATATTCCGCGCGCGAGGTAAACATGCGATAGGGCTCGCTAACGCCCTTGGAAGTCAGATCATCGAGCATTACCCCGATATAGGCGGAAGCCCGGTCCAGCGTCACGCCTTCGCCGCCACCCGCCATGCGGGCCGCATTCAAGCCCGCCATCAGCCCCTGCGCCGCAGCCTCTTCATAACCGGTCGTGCCATTGATCTGACCGGCCAGAAACAGGCCTTTCACCGTCCGCGTCTCCAGTGTCGGGCTAAGTTCGCGCGGATCGACATAATCATATTCAATGGCATAGCCGGGCCGGAAAAATTCGACTTTTTCAAGCCCGGCAATATGCCTTACCATCTCATGCTGCACCGATTCGGGCAGCGAGGTGGAAATGCCATTGGGATAGATCCAGTCACTGTCCAGCCCTTCGGGCTCCAGAAAGATCTGATGTCCGCTCTTGCCCGCAAAGCGCACCACCTTATCCTCGATCGAGGGGCAATAGCGCGGCCCTGTTCCGGCAATCTGACCGGAATAGATCGGCGCCTGATGCAGATTGGCGCGAATGATCTCATGCACGGCCATATTGGTATGGGTGATGTGGCAACTAACCTGGCGGCTCGTGATGGGCCCGCTCATAAACGAAAAGGGGGTGGGTATATCATCGCCGGGCTGCTCATCCAGACCCGACCAGTCAATGGTCTTGCCATTCAGCCGGGGCGGCGTGCCGGTTTTCAGCCGGCCCATTGGCAGATTAAGCCCATACAGGGTTTTGGCCAGCGCCAAAGCCGGGCCTTCGCCGACCCGTCCGGCTGGTTGGGTGAAAGTGCCGATGTGAATAAGCCCATTCAGAAATGTGCCCGTGGTCAGCACCAGCGCCGCGCAGGTGATGCGTTCGCCCGATTCGGTGATCACCGCAACCAGCCGCCCATCTACAATTTCAATATCCCCCGCCGGAGCGGCATAAATATCCAGATTTTCAATCGCAGCCAGCGCCGCCCGCATATGGGTGCGATAGAGCGCGCGATCCGCCTGGGCGCGCGGCCCGCGCACCGCCGGTCCCTTGCGCCGGTTCAATAGCCGGAACTGGATACCAGCCGCATCGGCGACCCGGCCCATCAGCCCATCCAGCGCATCAATTTCTCGGACCAGGTGCCCCTTGCCCAGCCCGCCAATGGCCGGATTGCACGACATTTCGCCCAAAGTCTCAAATTTATGGGTCAAAAGCAGGGTTTTGGCGCCGATTCGCGCCGAAGCTGCCGCCGCCTCGCAGCCCGCATGGCCGCCGCCGACCACGACAGTGTCATAATGTGTATGGGAAAGATTTTTCAGCTCTGGCATGGAAGGACTCTTATCACACCTTTAGGTGTATTCAACAGATCGAACAAAATGTTTCACGTGAAACATTATTTTCCGATGCAAAATTCGCCAAACAGCATATCCAGCATCGTCTCGACATCCGCCTGCCCGGTAATACGCCCCAGCGCCCGCATGGCCAGGCGTATATCCTCCGCCAGCAGTTCGGGCGCTTTATCCGGCTGATATAGCGCCCGATCCAGTGATTCCAGGCATTGGCCAAGCGCCAGACGGTGGCGTGCACGGGTCAGGCCCAATGTCTCGCCACCCCCCAGACGCTGCGTGACAATTGCTTGCAAGCGATGCAGCAATTGTTCCACGCCCTGCCCGGTTTTGACCGACAAAGCCAGATAACCCTCTGGAAAAGCCAGATTTTTCTCCGCCAGGTCAATCTTGTTGAGAATCACAACCGCCTGAGCATCGCCCCTGTTCAGGGTTTCCTGGTCCAGATCGGGCCAGTTTAAAGCGTCAAACACCAGCAGTTTCAAATCTGCACTTTCCGCCGCCAGCCCAGCCCGGCGAATGCCTTCGGCTTCAATCACATCCTGCGTCCGGCGCAGCCCCGCCGTATCCAGCAGATTGACGAGATAGCCGCCGAGGTCGAGATTAACCTCAATCACATCGCGCGTGGTGCCAGCCATCGGCGTTACAATGGCTGCATCCCTTTTAGCTAATAGATTGAGAAGACTGGATTTTCCGACATTAGGCGCGCCCAGTATGGCAATACGGAAGCCACGGCGCAAAATTTCTCCGCGCCCGCCATCGGCCAGATGCGCCCTTATCTCGACGGATAAATCCGAGAGAGAGTGCAAAACCTGATCGCCGAGCTCCTCGGGCAAATCTTCATCGGAAAAGTCAATTTCCGCCTCCAGATACGCCAGAGACCGTAATAATCTTCCCCGCCAGCTCTCATAGAGAAGGCCCAGCTCGCCTTCCATCTGCCGCAGAGCCTGGCGGCGCTGCGCCTCGGTTTCGGCCGCAACCAGATCCGCCAGCCCCTCGACGGCGGTCAGGTCCAGTTTGCCATTTTCGAACGCGCGGCGGGTAAATTCCCCCGCTTCCGCCGGTCGTGCTCCCGGTATTACAGCCAGAACCTGTAATGTGCGTTCAACTATAGCGTGTCCTCCATGAATATGAAACTCAGCAACCGGCTCCCCTGTAAAACTATACGGTGCAGGAAACCAAAGTAACAATCCTCGATCTATTTTAGCTTTTTCACTATCGTAAAAATAGCGTAATGACGCCTTGCGCGCCTGTGGCAGTGGGCCAGTCAGACTTTCGGCAATTTCCCCGGCCTGCGGGCCGGACAGACGTATCACCGCCACGCCCGAACGGCCGGCCGGCGTCGCCAGCGCAAAAATCGTGTCCTGGATCCGGTCTGTACGCACGGCCATATGCCAGAACGGGATTACTTGCTGTCCCCGGCGGATTTTATCGCATTGCGCATCATTTCCTGCCAGCGCTCCATGCCCGTGCCCGCGCCGGTGAAGAAATTGCGGAACATTGCCTCCACATCCATCGCGCCCATATTTTTGCGCATCTGCGCCTCCATTTCCGCCAGCATGCGCTCCTGCATCGGCGCCACATCCGGCAGACCAAAAAAACTGCGCGCCTCGACCGGGGTGCAATCAATATTAAAGGTGATTTTCATGGCCATCCTCGCTTGCTGGAAGCGGCCAGCGCCGCTATGTTGCAGCCATATCTTATAATAGAATTCAAAGGGCCGCGCCATGTCGCGAAACAGGCTGGATCAGGAAACAAGTCCTTATCTGCTACAGCACAGGGACAATCCGGTTCACTGGTTTGCCTGGGGGCCGGAGGCGTTTCAGGAAGCCCGCAAATATGGCAAGCCTGTGCTGCTATCTATAGGCTATGCGGCCTGTCATTGGTGCCATGTGATGGCGCATGAAAGTTTCGAAGATCCGCATGTGGCTGCGCTGATGAACGAATTGTTCGTCAATATCAAGGTGGACCGCGAAGAACGCCCGGATGTGGATGCGATTTATATGCATTCGCTGGCGCTGCTCGGGCAGCCTGGCGGATGGCCTCTGACCATGTTTCTGACATCGGACGGCGAACCTTTTTGGGGCGGCACCTATTTCCCGCCCAGAGCCGCGCATGGGCGGCCTTCGTTCAGCGATGTCTTGCGCGAAGTGCACCAAGTCTATATGTCCGAACCCGGAAAAATCGCCAATAACAGGGATGCGCTGAAACAGGCGCTCGATCAGATGAGTCAGACTTCTACCCAAGGCATGTTAACCTTCGACATTCTGGATCAGGCCGTGCGCGGTCTGGCCCGCCAGATTGATCCATCGCGTGGCGGGCTGCGCGGCGCGCCAAAATTTCCGCAATCCACACTATTTGAAATGCTGTGGCGCGGCTATCTGCGCAGCCAGGATCAGGGCCAGCTGAAACTGCTTCACGCCACGCTGGAAAATATCTGTCAGGGCGGAATTTTCGATCATCTGGGCGGCGGCATTTCGCGTTACGCCACGGATGAAGCCTGGCTGGTCCCGCATTTTGAAAAAATGCTCTATGACAATGCCCAGTTCATTGACCTGCTGACGCTGGTCTGGCCGGGAACCCATTCCACGCTATACGCCTGGCGGCTGTTTGAAACCGTCGCCTGGGTGCAACGCGAAATGGTGACGCCCGAAGGCGGCTTTGCCGCATCGCTCGATGCCGACAGCGAAGGCGTCGAAGGAAAATATTATGTCTGGTCCGAGAAAGAGATCGACGATCTGCTGGGCATGGACGCCAAATTTTTCAAACAGCATTATGATGTAACGCCTGCCGGCAATTGGGAGGGGCATACAATTCTCAACCGGCTGAAGGATTTCGGCCTGGCGTCCGATGCCGATGAGCGCCGTTTGGCCCTGTTGCGCGCAAAATTGCTGCCCGTGCGCGATGCGCGTATCCCGCCCGCGCGCGATGACAAGGTGCTGGCCGATTGGAACGGCATGATGATTGCCGCATTGGCCAATGCCGCCGCGGTATTTGACCGGCCCAGCTGGTTTGAAATGGCGGCGCGCGCCTTTGATTTTATCACGCAAAAAATGACCAGCCCGGATGGGCGGCTGCAGCATTCCTGGTGCGCGGGTAAAATAACCGGCGCGGAAATTCTCGATGATTATGCGCAAATGTCCCGCGCGGCTTTGGCCCTGTACGAACTGACCGGCATTCAGGAATATCTCGATTGGGCCACACGATGGGTGAATGAGGTCAATGAACGTTTCT
>JAHHGO010000037.1 GCA_023252275.1 Alphaproteobacteria bacterium | reverse complement strand
TCAAAATTCCGCGCCCGCAGAAATTCGGCGCGCACCACCGGCACCAGCGCAATCCAGCTGAACGCCAGCATTATGCCCAGCAATATCCAGAAATTGGGTTCAATCACCGCCGCCAGAATGATCAGCAAGGTTTTTCGCGTTGCATCGAATTAATCCACATAATCCACCGCTTGTGCGGGCCCCCGTCAATTCCTTTGAGTTTTAATCTTGCGACCGTACTCCCCAGGCGGAGTGCTTAAAGCGTTAGCTGCGTCACCAAGCGGCAAGCCGCCTGACAACTAGCACTCATCGTTTACGGCGTGGACTACCAGGGTATCTAATCCTGTTTGCTCCCCACGCTTTCGCACCTCAGCGTCAGTATCGGACCAGAGAGCCGCCTTCGCCACTGGTGTTCTTCCCAATATCTACGAATTTCACCTCTACACTGGGAATTCCACTCTCCTCTTCCGAACTCTAGCTTGAGAGTTTTGAAGGCAATTCCAGAGTTGAGCTCTGGGCTTTCACCTCCAACTTTCCAAGCCGCCTACGTGCGCTTTACGCCCAGTAATTCCGAACAACGCTAGCCCCCTCCGTATTACCGCGGCTGCTGGCACGGAGTTAGCCGGGGCTTTTTCTGTGGGTACCGTCATTATCTTCCCCACTAAAAGAACTTTACAACCCTAAGGCCTTCTTCATTCACGCGGCATGGCTGGATCAGGGTTTCCCCCATTGTCCAAGATTCCCCACTGCTGCCTCCCGTAGGAGTCTGGGCCGTGTCTCAGTCCCAGTGTGGCTGATCTTCCTCTCAGAACAGCTATGGATCGTCGGCTTGGTAGGCCATTACCCTACCAACTACCTAATCCAACGCGGGCCCCTCCTTCGGCAATAAATCTTTCCCCCTTACGGGGCGTATCCGGTATTAGCTTCGGTTTCCCAAAGTTATTCCGAACCAAAGGGTAGGTTCCCACGCGTTACTCACCCGTCCGCCGCTCTCCACTATCCGAAGATAGTATTGCGCTCGACTTGCATGTGTTAAGCCTGCCGCCAGCGTTCGTTCTGAGCCAGGATCAAACTCTCAAGTTTGATCGCTCTGCTAAAACGTACTTCTTGACGAGGTTCCACTATCTTGTCCCACAGCAATAAATTGCCATAGGTCAAGCAGTAGCACCTATTAATATCAGGAAACGTAGATAGCAGTTATGTTTTCAACGAACATACCGCCGCCCACATTTCCCTTCCTAAACCACAATGTCAAATAGCGTGCGTGAAAGATCGCCAATAACGAAATCCACGCGTTAGTCCAGTACTCAGAGCGAAACCAGCCCCACCGCGTGCAATTGCGCCGCGTTGATGGGCTAAATTTACCGAGAGCACTGCGAACCGGCAGGCTGCCACTGTATGCGCCAAGGGCCCGGGCCACACATCCCGCGAGGGATATAAGCACCTCAAATCATTGAGGCTTTTACCA
Source organism: Alphaproteobacteria bacterium (assembly GCA_023252275.1). Classification (GTDB taxonomy): domain Bacteria; phylum Pseudomonadota; class Alphaproteobacteria; order UBA11222; family UBA11222; genus UBA11222. The sequence continues at coordinate 18,841 of JAHHGO010000037.1, read as the reverse complement.
GAGTACAAAGCGCCGCAGCGGGGCCAATCAGCCTCGCAATGGACGCTATATAGAACCCCGCCCCCGGCAGAGTCAACAGCCATTAAAAAAAATATTTCATATCCATTATTCTTATGCGGCAAAACGGTCTGTATTGGCGGATTTGCTTGATTTTTTTGCGCCGGACATATGATTTTCCCTCACCGCAGGCAATTTATCCTTTCGAATTGAGGATATACATCAACTATTAACCAATTTCGGGAATGGTTAACCCGTCACAATATAGCCACCTTTCGGAATTAACTATCTGCCAGCGCCCCCGCGATCACACATTGACGCAGTGTGTGATGGGGGGCATGTTAACCAGGTTTCGATGCGGGCTCGCAGGTGATTCGTAAATAAGTCCAATGCAATAGGGCATGAATCACCCGCCGGAAAAATTGAGGGGAATAGTCTTGATGGCCTCCAGCCATGACGAGAATCAATATCCGCTGCACACAAAAATGCAGCCAGTTCGTAACACGGCGATTCGGCAACGTTCCAGGGCCCCTGGCCGGGCGGGCGTCAAACTGCCATTTAGCGCAGTTTTGCTGCCATTAATCGCGCTGGCCACGTTTGGTCAGATTGCTTCGATTGATCGAATTTCGGCCTATTTTCCAGGCCTGTTTTTTTATGAGGCGCAGGGGCCCGCCTATCCCGCAACCCCGGTCGTTTCGCAAATCCTGCCGCCTTTAACCGCAGTGCAGCCATCACCGGCAAGCGCTGCCACCGGCGTGCGCATCCTGACGGTAACTTCCGGCGATACGCTGCAAAGCCTGCTGACCGAAGGCGGCGTATCCTGGGATGAGGCGCAACGCGCTGTCGCGGCCATCGGCAAGTTTTTCGACCCGCGCGATCTGCATGCGGGACAGCAACTGGATGTGATGCTGCATCCCGCCCAGACCGGCGCCGAGCTTGCCCGGGTCTCGATCAAGGCCGATGTGGACCGCGTGATTGTCGCCCAGCGCCAGGAAAATGGCGGTTTTGCCGGGCGCGAAGTCATCAATCCGCTGACCCAGACCAGCCGATTAGTCAGTGCCCGGATTGAATCAAGCCTGTTTGAAGCCGCAATTGCTGCGAATATCCGGCCCGAGATTGTTGTCGAACTGATCCGCCTGTTCAGCTACGATGTCGACTTTCAGCGCGACATTCAGCCCGGCGACAGTTTCGATGTTCTGTATGATCGCGACATCGATGCGCAGGGCCGCGTGGCCCGCACCGGCGCCATCCGCTATGCCGCGCTGACCATCGGTAATGAACGCAAGGAACTGTTCCGCTTTGCGCCCGGCGGCGGCAGTGGCGGCAAAGCCGAATATTTTAATTCCAAAGGCCATGCCGCGCAGAAGGCCATTATGAAAACGCCGGTCGATGGCGGCAAGCTGAGCTCGCGTTTTGGCATGCGCAGGCATCCGATACTTGGCTATACGCGCATGCATAAAGGGCTGGATTTCGCCATTCCCACGGGCACGCCGGTCATGGCGGCCGGTCAGGGCTTTGTTGAAATGGCTGGCTGGAACGGCGCCTATGGAAAATATATCCGTGTACGTCATAATGACGGCTACAGCACCGCCTATGGGCATTTATCCGGCCTGGGCAAGGGCATCCGCAAGGGCGCAAGGGTGAAGCAGGGCCAGATCATCGGCTATAGCGGATCGACCGGACGCTCCACCGGACCGCATCTGCATTATGAAGTGCTGGTCAATGGCGCACAGGTAAACCCGCAAAACATGGCGCTGCCAACCGCGCATGCGCTGACCGGGCGCGAACTGGCCCAATTCAGGCAACTGCGCGATGCGATTGGCGCGGAACGCGCGGCCCTCGGTCAAGCCACCATAAAAGCGGCCAGTTTTTAGCGGTAGCATGTTTTGGAATCAGCAAGCGCCAGCGTTTCTGCTGATATTGCTGCTGCCGGTTTTTGTATGGTCCTGGATAGATCCCTATGATCGCCTGACCTGGTGGCTGGAAGCAGCACCGGCAATTTTGGCTATCGCCATCCTTGCCGCAACAACCCGGAAATTCCGCTTTACCAATCTGGTTTACGCACTGATAGCTTCGCATATTGTGCTGCTGCTGATTGGCGCACATTATACCTATGCGCGAATGCCTCTGTTCAATGAGCTTCGCGAGATGTTTGATCTCAGCCGCAATCATTACGATCGTCTGGGACATTTTGTTCAAGGCTTTGTGCCCGCCATTATTGCGCGGGAGTTACTGTTACGTACATCGCCGTTACGCCCTGGCAAATGGCTGTTTGCCATAATTGTCATGTCCTGCGCAGGCATCAGCGCGCTATTTGAAGTTTTTGAATGGCTGGTCGCGGTAATTGGCGGCGCATCCGCGGATAATTTTTTGGCCCTGCAAGGTGATGTCTGGGATACCCAAAAAGATATGTTGCTGGCCACAATCGGCGCCGCAAGCGCGCTGATCATTTTGGGCGGTATCCATGACCGGCAGCTTCCTGCGCGGACACATTAATAGTTGAAACCACCTTTCCGTCACTTCCAGAAATTTCAGCATCTGCGCGTTCAGCGCATAGGCATGCCGCAGGGGCGCATAATGGTCCGCGCCCAAGATAATGGCCATTTTTGCGCCTCTCAGGCTGCCGGCGCCAGTTGCGCCAGCAGCGCTTCATCGGCCATACCGCCGCCATCGGGCGGAATGGCCTGAATGCAGACATGGCTGGCGCCCGCCGCAAAATGCGCATCGATCCGTGAACGGATGCTTTTTACATCGCCCCAGGCGACCAGCGCATCCGTCACCCGGTCGCTTTTTTCGTCAATTTCCTGCGCGCTATAGCCCAGCCGCAGCAGATTATTGCGGTAATTGGGCAGCGCCAGATAAAAGCCGATGGTCTTGCGCGCTATATCGCTCGCCTTGACCGGATCGGTAACGCCCAGCACCATTTGTTCGACGCACAGCATCGGCCCGGGGCCCAGAATTTTGCGCGCCTGCGCGGTATGTTCGGGCGTCACCAAATAGGGATGGGCGCCGGCGGCATGGGTTTTCGCCAGTTCCAGCATTTTCGGGCCAAGCGCCGCAATCACGGTTAGCGGCGCCTCGGCGGCGGGCACGGCGCTATAGGGCGCGCCGCCTTTCATCGCTTCGAGATAGGCCTTCATCGTCGCCACCGGCGCGCCATAGCTATGGCCGCGCAGCCCTTCCACCAGCGGCACATGCGACACGCCAAGCCCCAGCAGAAAGCGCCCGCCCGATTGTTCGGCCAGCGTGTTTTGCCCGCTGACCGAGGCGCAGGCGTCACGCGCATAAATATTGGCAATGCCGGTGGCGATGATCAGCTTTTGAGTATTTGCCAGCAGCCAGGCCGCATGCGCAAAAGGCTCGCGCCCGGTCGCCTCGGGTATCCACAGCGCGTTATAGCCCCAATTTTCCACCCGCTGGGCAAATCCCGCCGCCTCGGCGGCGGTCATGCCATCGGTAAACTGCCAGACGCCCAATTTTCCTAGCTGCATTTTGTGTTTCTCACATTGCCTTCCGCATCACTTCGGCCATCTTGTCGAGCATCGGGATGATTTTATCCGCCGCTTCCGAAGGCAGCCCGAATACCACCCGCTTCACGCCCGCATCCCGGAACGGTTTGATTTTTTCCGCGTCCGGCATGACGCCAAACACGCTGATTTCAACCGAATCCGGATCGCGGTCACGCTCCGCCAGCATCTGCCGGAATTTCGGAATGCTGGCCGCCACATCATCGCGGCCATTAATCGGCATCCAGCCATCGCCATATTCCGCCGCGCGCCGCGCGCCATGCGGATAGCCGCCGCCGACAATGACTGGCGGATGCGGCTTCTGCACGCTTTTCGGCCAGGTCATGAACGGCTCGAAATTCACATGCCTGCCATGATATTCCGGCTTGCTTTTGGAACAGATCAGCTTGATCGCCTCGATGCGTTCGCGCATCACCTCCATGCGTTCGGAAAATTTGGTGCCGTGATCAGCCATTTCCTCGGCATTCCATCCCGCCCCGACGCCAAACAGAAACCGCCCTCCCGAAAGCGTATCCAAAGTGCAGATTTCCTTGGCGGTCTGAATGGGATCGCGCTGCACCACCAGACAGATGCCGGTGGCGAGCTTGAGCTTTTTCGTCACGGAAGACATTGCGGCCAGCGCCACAAACGGGTCCATCACATCATAATAGGCTTTGGGAAGCTCCGCCCCGCCCGGCCAGGGCGATTTGCGCGACACGGGAATATGCGAATGTTCCGGCGCCCAATAGGATTCAAAGCCGCGCGCCTCCATCGCAATTCCCAGATCTGCGGGGCTGATGGAATAATCGGTTGGAAACATGGAAAGGCCGTACCGCATGTTCGTCTCCCTGTTGAATGGCTTCTTGTTGCGTAAAGCTAGCACAGCGCCGTACACTTCTGCAAAACAACAACAGGCAGGGAGGCGAACATGGTTGAAGTTGGTATTTTTTGCAGCACGAGCGGCGCAACACCCCCGGATCAGATTGCGGCCATGGGCAAGGCAATCGAGGAACGCGGCTTTGCCGCCCTGTGGGTGCCGGAACATGTGCTGTTTTTCGATGAATATGCATCGCGCTATCCCTATTCCGAGGATGGCAAGATCAGCGGCTTTCGCCATGGCATGATGGACCCGTTCATTTCGCTGGCCTTTCTGGCGGCGCACACCAAACGCATCCGCATCGGCACCGCTGTCGCCCTGGTGCCGCAGCGCGAGCCGATCTACACCGCCAAGGTGGTTGCGGATGTGGATTATCTGTCGGGCGGGCGGGTCAATCTCGGCATTGGCGTGGGCTGGCTGAAGGAGGAATTTGACGCGCTGCGCATCCCCTTTGCCGATCGCGGCAAGCGGGTGCGCGAATGCATCAAGGTGATGCAGACCCTGTGGTGCGACGAGGTGTCGCAGCATAAAGGCGAGCTGTTCAATCTGCCGCCCTGCCTGCAAAACCCCAAACCGGTGCAAAAACCGCATCCGCCGATCTTTTTCGGCGGCGAAAGCGAGGCGGCCTTAAAGCGCGTCGCCGATATCGGCCAGGGCTGGCTGGGCGCGGGCATGATGCCCGAAGATATGCCGCCCAAACTGAAACGTCTGGATGAATTGCTCGCCCAGGCCGGGCGCAGCCGCAAGGATGTCAAAATCTATGTCATGCCGAACGCCCCGGCGCGCGATGCCGACCGCTTCAAGCGCTATGAGGATATCGGCGTGGAGCAGGTGGTGCATATGGTTGGCGGGCGCGGGCTGGACGAATTCAAAACCCGTCTTGACGGCATTGCAAAACTTGCGGGAGTGATGGCGTAGCTTAATGCGTCATCGCGAGCCGCGAAGCGGCGTGGCGATCCAGAAGCCACAGACACAGGCCTTACTGTGAGACTCTGGATTGCCGCGTCGCTGCGCTCCTCGCAATGACATTGAGGGTGTCGTGATGCAATCTAAAATCATCCCGTCCCAGCACTGGAAAAATAAAAATGGAAAATTTTACACCGATAAGTTCACTGGCCGGGGGCATGCTGATCGGTGTATCCGCCGTGCTGCTGATGCTGTTGAATGGCCGCATCGCAGGGGTCAGCGGCATTGCGGGCGGGCTGATTGCGCCGGTTGCAGGCGATTGGCAATGGCGGCTGGCCTTTGTGCTGGGGCTCGCGGCCGGGCCGCTGGTCTATGGCGCGCTGGGTGGACCAATGCCGGATATTCAGTTTCCCATGGCCTCGCCCATCGGGCTGATTGCGGCGGGCCTGCTTGCGGGCTTTGGCACACGGCTGGGCAGCGGCTGCACCAGTGGACATGGCGTGTGCGGCGTCTCGCGCCTGTCGGCGCGCTCGCTGGCGGCCACCGGCGCATTCATGTTCACCGGCTTTGCCACGGTTTATGTCATTCGTCATGTGATCGGGGGCTGACTTGAACAAAACCCTTTCAGCCTTTATGGTGGGCATCCTATTCGGCATCGGCCTGACCCTGGCGCAGATGGTCAATCCGGCCAAGGTGCTGGCGTTTCTGGATCTGGCCGGCAACTGGGACCCCAGCCTGGCCTTTGTCATGGCGGGCGGCGCGGGCATTGCCGCGATTTTCTACCCCATCATATTGCGCCGTCCGCGCCCTCTGCTGGCGGAAAAATTTCAGGTTCCCGCCCGCACCGATATTGATGCGCGGCTGATGCTTGGCGCCAGCCTGTTTGGCATTGGCTGGGGCCTTGCCGGGCTATGCCCCGGCCCCGCGCTGGCTATGCTGGGGCTGGGTTATAACAGCGCTATGATCTTTACCGCCGCGATGATCGCGGGCTTTGGCGCGTTCGAACTTTATGACCGTACACTGACGAAATCAAAATTGGCATAATGCCCCTCACCCCGGCCCTCTTCCCCAAGGGGAGAGGGGGCGCTGAAAATAAGAAAAGGAGACTGTGATGCTGGAAGGTGTGAAAGTGGTTGAACTGGCGACCTATATGGCGGCGCCCTCGGCGGCGATGGTGCTGTCCGACTGGGGCGCAGATGTCATCAAGATCGAAGAATTGGGCGGCGATCCGGTGCGCAAGGCGTTTCAGGGCGTGTCGCGCAACAAGCTTACCGGCAATCCGATGTTCGCCTTTGATAATCGCGGCAAGCGCGGCGTGGCGGTCAATATCCGCGATGCGGCGGGCGCGAAAATCGTCCGCGAAATGATTGCGGCGGCGGATGTTTTCATCACCAATGTGCGCCCGGCGGCGTTAAAGCGCGCGGGGCTGGATTATGAAACTATTTCCGCCGCCAACCCGCGCCTGATCTATTCCAGTGTTACCGGCTATGGCCTGCAGGGCGATGAGGCCAACCGTCCCGGTTTTGACATTGTGGCGTTCTGGGCGCGTTCCGGCCTGGCGCGCATGATTGCGCCCAAAGGGGCCGATCCGATTCCGATCCGCGCCGCCGTGGGCGATCATATTACCGGCATCACTACGGTCAGCGGCATACTGGCCGCGCTCTATGCGCGCGACCGCAGCGGCAAGGGCATGCTGGTGGAAACCTCGCTGCTGCGCACCGGTATTTTCGCGCTCGCGTCCGACATGGCGACACAAATGCATTTCGGCAAACTGTCTTCCACGCCGCCGCGTGAGCGGGCCGATGAAGCCACACGGAATTTTTACAAAACCTCGGACGGTGAATGGCTGATGCTGATCCCGCGCGGCAACAAAACCGATTTTGGCGATATCTGCAAAGTGGTCGGCCATCCCGAACTGCTCGACGATCCGCGTTTCAAAACCCCCATCGACCGCAAGGAAAACGCCGCCGTGATGGTGGCGATGTTCGACGCCGCGCTGGCCAAACGCACGCTGGCCGAATGGGGCGAAATTTTCGATGCGGCCGATCTTGTCTGGGCGCCGGTGCTGCATCCCAGACAGGTGGTCGAGGATCCCCAGGCGCATGCCTCGGGTTCCTTTATCGATGTGCCGGATGGCGCGGGCGGCACGGTGAAAGGCATCGCATCGCCGGTGCGCTTTAACGGCGAACCGGTCATCCCCAAACGCCCCATGCCCGAACCCGGCCAGCACACCACCGAAGTGCTGCGCGAACTGGGCTATGACGCCGCCGCCATCGAAAAACTGCGCGCGGACAAGGTGATAAATTAGGACGCGAACCAGGCGCGCATTTTGCTGCATTGCAGCACGGCAAATTTCTAATAAGTGTTTGAAAATATATGGGAATTTCCCCTTGCCGTGCGTGGAAAATCGCGTCATGCTTTGCGTCTATAAAAGAAGAAGAAACGAACCAGGCGAGGAACACCATGCTTACAGCCACTCTAAGGAGGCTGTTGGGAAGCGGCGGCCTCCTGCTGCTGATATTAGTCCAATTGGGCCAGCCGGCGCGGGCTGAGCCTGAGCTTTATAATGGTGTTCTGCGCGGTAAATTCCTGGCGCCGCCAGTTGAGACCCAGGGCCTTGGCACCGTGCAAATGGCGGTCATGGGGCATGAGCTGAGCTGGATCGTAAGTTTTTATGATCTGGAAGGCTCGCCAGTCGCGGTACAGGTTCATGGGCCTGCGGGGCCGGGTGAAAATGCCGCCATGCAGCTTGACCTGGGCAAAAACTGGGCCCCGCCCGGCCATTATAACATCATGTATGGCAAGACGGACATCAACGGCGATCAGCTTGCAACACTGGCTTCCGGCAAATGGTATCTGCTTGTGCGCAGCGAGGCCCATCCAGAGGGCGAGTTGCGCGCGCAATTGCAGAAATTTAATTAGCGATCCAGCGGCCAGCGGGCGCGCGCGGAAATATCGAGCGGATCGCTGAGCCCAAGCGCCAGGCGTTCAATGCCGGCCCAGCCGATCATGGCGGCATTATCGGTGCACAGCCGAAGCTGCGGCGCGGCCAGCGTAAAGCCCTGCTGTGCGCAAAGCGCAGCCAGCGCCCCGCGCAGCATCTGATTGGCAGCCACACCGCCCGCCACCACCAGCACTGGCTCCGGCAGCGCCCCATGCCCATCGCGAAACTGCGCCATCGCATGGCGGCAGCGATCCACCAGCACGTCCGCCACCGCGGCCTGAAAACTGGCGGCCATATCGGCGCGATCCTGATCCTTCATTTCCGGCAGAGCGGCGGCCATATGCCGCACCGCCGTTTTCAAACCGGAAAAGGAAAAATCGCATCCGGCCCGGCCCAGCATCGGCCGGGGCAGCGCAAAACGGGCGGCATTGCCGCCTTTCGCCGCCAGTTCCACCGCCGGTCCGCCGGGAAAACCAAGGCCGAGCAGCTTGGCGGTTTTATCAAACGCCTCGCCGGCCGCATCATCCAGCGAGCCGCCCAGCCGCGCATAATCGCCTACGCCGCGCACCTCCAGCAATTGGCAATGCCCGCCCGACACCAGCAGCAGCAGATAGGGAAACGCCACCGGCTGCACCAGCCGCATCGACAGGGCATGGCCTTCGAGATGGTTCACCCCGATCAGCGGAATGTTGCGCGCCGCCGCAATCGCCTTGCCGGTGACCAGCCCCACCATGACACCGCCGATCAGGCCCGGCCCCGCCGTGGCCGCCACGCCGTCCAGCCCCTGCCAGCCGCACCCGGCCTGATCAATAGCGGCGGCGATCATCCCATCCAGCGACATGATATGCGCGCGCGCGGCGATTTCCGGCACCACGCCGCCATAGGGGCGATGCGCGTCAAACTGGCTGAGCACCAGATCGGATAGAATTTCACGCACGCCATCGGGATGGCCGCGCACCACCGCCGCCGCGGTTTCATCGCAACTGGTTTCAATACCAAGTATTGTAAGCGGTCTGGCGGACATGCGGCGCGTGTCTTGAAAAGCTTGTCTTGAAAAGGGGGCCCGGAAAAGAAGCTAACCGGCGCCCTGTATTTAGCCTGAGAGTAGGCTTATAACACATTCTTTCTCCGCCTGTTCAGGAGCCTGACAGATAAATGAGCGATGCGCTGCAATTGCCGGTCCGGATCGGCACACGGGGCAGTCCGCTTGCGCTTGCGCAGGCGGAGGAAGTGCGCGCGCGTCTGCTGGCGGCGTATCCCGGGCTGAACGCCGGTCAGATCAAAATTCAGGTGATCCGCACCACCGGCGACGCCGTGCAGGACCGGCCTTTGTCCGAAATCGGCGGCAAGGGCCTGTTCACCAAAGAAATTGAAGAGGCGCTGCTGGAAGGGCGCATTGATCTGGCGGTGCATTCCATGAAGGATATGCCAACAATATTGCCGGACGGGCTGGCGGTCATCTGCCTGCTGGAGCGCGAAGACCCGCGCGATGCGCTGCTCTGCCCGAAGGCGCCCTCGATACGCGCGCTGCCCGCGGGCGCGGTTATCGGCACTTCTTCGCTGCGCCGTCAGGCCCAGTTGCTGAATATCCGCCCGGATTTGCGTATCGTTCCATATCGCGGCAATGTAGAGACAAGATTGGCCAAACTGAATGCCGGCGCGGTGGACGCCACCCTGCTGGCGGCGGCCGGGCTGAAACGGCTGGGGCTTGCAAATATTCCAGCCACGCTGATCGAAGCCGGGGAAATCTTGCCCGCCCCCGCCCAGGGCGCGATTTGCATCGAAGCGCGCCTGAATGACGCCGCCACCGCGCGGCTGCTGGCACCGGTCAATCATTCCCCAACCGAATATCGCATCCGCGCCGAACGCGCCTTTCTGGCGGCGCTGGATGGATCGTGCCGCACGCCCATTGCCGCGCTGGCGGAAATATTACCGGATGGCAGCCTGCATCTGCGCGGGCAGATTATCCGGCCCGATGGCGTACAGGTGCTGGAGACGGTGCGCGACGGCGCCCTTGCTGATGCCTCGCGAATGGGCTTTGATGCGGGCATCGAGTTGCGCCAGCGCGGCGGCGATGACTTTTTTTCCGCGCCGCCCGCTGCGAAACCCGGACCATAAGGAGAACCGCATGCGCTTTCTGATCACGCGCCCCGAAGAAGACGCCGGACCGCTGGCCGAGGCGGTGCAGGCGCTTGGGTATGAAACCCTGATTGATTCGATGTTGCGCATCAGCGCCTTTGATGATGTGCAGCTGGATACGGACGGCGTACAGGCCCTGCTGTTCAGCAGCGCCAATGGCGTGCGCGCCTTTGCGGACATATCGCTGAACCGGCGCGTCCCTGTGTATACGGTGGGCGAGGCGAGCGCCGCCATTGCGCGCGAAATGGGCTTCAGCAAAGTGTATGCCGCCGAGGGCGATATTCAGGCGCTGGCAAAACTGGTGACGAAATCGCTGAAACCTGAACAGGGCATTGTGATGCATGTTTCCGGCACCGTGGTGGCGCGCGAACTCAAAGACCTGCTGCAAATGGATGGCTTCAGCGTGTTCCGGGTGCGGCTGTATGAATCCGAACCGGCGACGCAGCTGGCGGAGCGGACCATTGCGCAATTCAGCAAGGGCGAACTGGATGGGGTGCTGTTCTATTCGCCTCGCACGGCGCAGATTTTTACCGATCTGATTATCGAGAACCGCCTGACCGAAGCCTGCCGCCGTGTGCGGGCGCTGTGCCTGAGCGAAGCGGTGGCCGAAGTGGCGGACAAATTACCCTGGCGTAGCGTGAAAGTCGCCGCCGCGCCGTCACAGGCGGCGATGCTGGCGCTTCTGAACCCGTAAAAAAATAAAGCAGAGAAAATTGGAAAACACCGAACCCCCCTTATTACTAAATGCACCGGCCACAGGAATGGGCCGCCTGCGGAAATTTGCGCCGCTTCTATTGCTGCTGGTGCTGGCGGCGGGCGTATGGGCCTGGGCAAGCCTGCGCAAGCCGCAGATGCCCGGCGCTGAAACCGCACCAGCGCAATCCGCCGCGCTCAGCTTGCCGGTTGCGCCAGCGGAACCCGTTATACCTGCACCTGCACCCATCACTGCGCCCATGCCCGCGCCCGCTGCGGCAATCATCACTGCGCCCATCGTCAATGCGCTGGCGCAGGCCACGACGCGCATCGCGGCGCTGGAAACAGAAGTTGAAAATCTGAAAACAAATTCATCGGGCGCATCCGCCCCCGCAGCCGATGCGAATGACGCCGCCGCCATGATGCGGATGAATGAAGCGGTGCGCAGCATCACCGGCAGTCTCGACGCCATTCACAACGCCATGACCGCGCTGAATGCGCGTCTTGCCGCGATGGAGGCGGTGCAGGCCGCCAATCCCCCGGGCGGCGAGGCCAAAAATATTTCCTATGCGCTGGGCCTGCGCGAACTGGAACGCGCGCTGCATGGTTCCGGCCCTTATGCGGTGCAGCTTGAAACCATCGGTAAATTGCTCGACGCCAGTCAGCTTCCCTTAATTGCGCCGTTGCGCGAACATGCCGCAACCGGCATTGCCACGCGCGCGCAATTGCTGGCGCGTTTTGACGCGGCGGCGGCGGATATCGTGCGCGCCGATGCCGCCGCGCTGAGTGCGGATGGCTGGGCCGGCCGCGCCTATGGTTTTGTTATGTCACTGGTGATGATCCGCCCGCTGGGTGAACGCGAAGGCCTGGATGCGCCCGCTCGCGTTGCGCGCGCGCAAGCCCGCCTGCAGGAAGACGATCTGGATGCGGCGGTGCGGGAACTGGCGGAGCTGGAAGGCGCTGCGGCCGTGGCGGCGCAAGCCTGGATGAAAGACGCGCGCGCCCGGCTGGCGGCGGAACAGGCGCTGGCGCAACTCAGCGCCGCATTGAGCCAGCAATTGAATAATGCCGCCGCGCCCGCGCCATCCACAGAACCCGCCGGAGAATAAACGCAGATGGCAAGATTGCTGCGGCTGTTTATCATTCTGGGGACAATCGCGCTGCTGGCCGCATGGCTGGCGGATAATCCCGGACAGTTGCAACTGGACTGGCGCGGCTACCGGATTGAAAGCAGCTTTATCGTGTTGCTGGGCGGCGCGCTGGCGCTATATGCGCTGCTGCGCGGGCCGCTCTGGCTGTATGGCTGGTGGCGCGGGGCGCGCGGGCAACTGTCGCGCCAGAGCAGCGGCATTGACGCGCTGACCCGTGGCATGACGGCCATCGCGGCGGGCAATGCGCCGGAGGCGCGCCGGCATGCCGGGCGCGCCGGCAAGTTGCTGGACGGCAAACCGCTGGCCTTGCTGATGCAGGCGCAGGCCGCCGAACTTGGCGGCGACGAGGCGGCGGCCCGGGGCCATTTTCAGGCCATGCTGGCAGCACCGGAAACCGAATTTCTGGGACTGCGCGGCCTGCTGAGCCAGGCCCTGCGGCAGGGCGACACGGAATATGCCGGACGGCTGGCCGAGCGGGCGATGCGCCTGCAACCCAAAAGCCCCTGGCTGATCCAGAAAAAATTCGAGATCGAATGCGCCGCTGGTTTCTGGCCGCAGGCGCGCGAAACACTGGGGCGCGCGGCGCAGACCAAACTGATCAGCAAGCCCGAACGCGCCCGGCGCCAGGCCCTTCTGGCCTTTGCCGAAGCAACCGGGGCGCTTGAAAAAGGCGGCGAGGCAGCGGCGCTCGCCTCCGCCCAGGCGGCGCTGAAAGGCGCGCCCGACCTGGTTCCCGCCGCTATTCTGGCGGCACGGCTGCTGGCCCGGGCGGGCAAACCGGACAAGGCCGCACGGGTGCTGGAAAAAAGCTGGGCCGCGGGGCCGCATCCTGATCTGGCGGAAACATATGGCGCATTGGCGGCCAATGAAAGTCCGGCCCAGCGGGTAGTGCGGATGCGCAAACTGATTGCCGCCAATCCGGATCATCTGGAAAGCCGCTTGCTGGGGGCCGAAACCGCACTGGCGGCGGGCGAAACCGCCCGGGCGCGTGAATTGCTGAAACCGCTGACGCTAACCGGGGCCGGTGGCGGCGCGGACCGCCGCATTTTCATGCTTATGGGCCAGATCGCCCGCGCACAGGGCCTTGGCGAGGCGGATGCACAGCGCTGGCTGGCGCGCGCCGCCCATGCCGCCCCCGATCCCGCCTGGCACTGCCGGGCCTGCCACAACCAAACACCGGACTGGCGACTATCCTGCCCCGCCTGCGGCGAATTTGACGCAATCCGCTGGAGCGCGGGTATACGCTCAACCACGGCAGAAACCGCGCCCGCGCCGGGATTGCTTGCGCCGGGCGCGCCACTTTGATAGACCGGCACAGATTATTTGGCCGCCTTAGCTCAGCTGGTAGAGCATCGCATTCGTAATGCGGGGGTCGCGTGTTCGAGTCACGCAGGCGGCACCACCCTGCGCCCGCGTCTGGAGCGAACCAGTGTTGTTGTACAGGAAAGACTTCTCATGCATTCAGTCGCGTTTTTCAACAATAAGGGCGGCGTCGGAAAGACAACACTTCTGTGTAACGTAGCCGCATATGCGTCACTTCATTTAAAGCACAAAGTGTGCGTGATTGACGCTGATCCTCAATGCAACGCTACGCAATACTTCTTTAACGAAGACAAATTGTATGAAATCTATGAAGCTAATGGTTTTACTATCTACGATGTCGTAGAACCACTCACTGAAGGTGAAGGCTTCGTACAAGAAATTAAAACAAAAAATGCGAGAAATTTTGGCGTGGATGTGCTGCCCGGTGATCCAAAATTAGCCCTGATTGAAGATTTTCTTGCACAAGACTGGGGTGCAGCAAAGAGCGGCGATGTCCGAGGCATTCGAACAAATTTGGTATTTTCAGACCTTCTCCAACGGTTAAACAACTATGATTTCGTATTTATTGATGTAAGCCCGTCTTTGGGTGCAATAAATCGTTCCATTCTTCTTTCGTCGGACTATTTTATGAGTCCTATGTCCATCGACATTTTCTCACTGAAAGCCTTTGAAAACATCGCAAAGTGGATTTCCGATTGGACCAACGATTGGAACAAAGGTATAGCGAATGTTAAAGACGTCAAAAAACTACCCGAATTAAAATATGGTCAGGCTAAGTTCCTCGGGTATGTAACACAGCAATATCTTGCCAAAAAGGATCACTCAGGGCAGCGACGCGGCGTTAAGGCATACGAGGGTATTCGCAACAAAATTGATGAGGTCATCGCTAGTTGTGGATTGGACGAGAGCATTCCTGGGGAACCATTTGAAATTGGCACTGTCCCAAACCTGTTCAGTCTGATCCCAATGTCGCAAAGCAATAATAAACCTGTATTCGAGCTTTTGTCTAATGATGGCGTAGTCGGCGCGCATTTTGCCAAAGTGAAAGACGCAAAAGAAATATTCGGCACCGTGACAAATAACCTTCTTAGGCGGATAGATGGTTGATTGGCCCAAAGACTTGGTACGCGACATTGCCCGTCGTCGATGTGTTATCGTTATAGGTTCAGGTGTTTCAGGGCAAGCGATTGGCACAAATGGAACTAAGCCACCGACTTGGCATAAGTTCCTAACAGACTGCAATGATCAATTGCCTAAAGGACCACAGAAACACATAAAAAATGCTATTGATGAAGGCGATCTTTTAAATGCCTGTGAGTGGCTTCAAAACCAATATCAACATAGTTGGACAGAAAAATTACGTGATGCTTTCAGTGCGCCTAAATTTGTTCCAACGGATGTTCACAAGAGCATCGCACGCCTAGACACCAGAATTCTCTTTTCACTGAACTTCGAGGATATACTCGACCGTGCACTGCAAGAAGTTCACGGCGGTACTTGCGTCACAAAGCGATATTACGATGAAGGCGTTTCAGAGTTTTTGCGAGGGACCAACAGATACCTTGTGAAGGTGCACGGTTCCCTGGATGAAACTGAAAAAATCATATTCACACAAAAACAGTATGCCGAAGCTCGTATCAAGGCTGCTGCTTTTTATAACGCTTTCGATAGCGCACTGATGACACATACCTTCCTATTTCTCGGCGCCGGTACACGAGACCCAGACATTAATCTTGTTCTGGAAAACCAAAACTTTACTTATAGCCGCTCACACCCCCACTATTTTTTAGCTCCGATTTGCAGCATGCACCAAGATCTCAAGAAATCTCTCCGTGGGAACAGAAATCTTGAGGTTGTGGAGTATGATAAAATTGACTGCAATTATTCAGGTTTTGTACAGGCAATAGCAACTCTTCTTGAACAGGTAGACGCTGAACGAGAAGGCTTAGCAAAATCGCTTGAATGGTGAAGTCAAGCGGCAAAGGAAAAGTTGCCCATAAGTAGTTCAGATCGCGATTGATGGGTTTCCAGTAAAGGCGCGGGGTGAAATAGCTGGCAACCCGATGACATAATTTGTAATTCACCGGACCATATCTGTATAACTATCTAATATCGTTATAAAAAACAATTCGTAATGCGGGGGTCGCGTGTTCGAGTCACGCAGGCGGCACCACTTCCTCTCCTCCCCACCCATCCCCTGTTGCGCCGGATTATCCTGACTCATATATATGCTGTCACCCATCGACCTCGAACAGCAGCAAATTATGAACCTGCAGGGTGTCTGGAAAACACGGGGCTATTCACTGTTTATGCGTTTACGGCCTAATGCGAGATCATCCAGGGGCGGCTGGCCGGGAAGCTTTTGGAACCATCCCTGGCACGTGCGGTGAGGCGTGAGCCTTTGCCCGTACAGCACGAACAGTTTGCGCCATGTCTGGCTTTATATTCCCCGGAGGACTGCGGCGCGTGGGCGCTGCGCTCGTTCGCAGCAAAAGCGTAGCGGCGCTCCGATGACATATGGGCAAAATGCGGAACCCTCAGTGATCGCGGCGCAGCGACGCCGCACTCAGGGCATGTTTGCGGCATTTCATATTCCGCCATTGGGCGCATTGTGGTGAACGGACCGCAGGCATCGCAGAGATAATCGTATATCGGCATGATTGTCGTCCCAGTTTTTGTTAACGGGAGCAAGCACGGGGCGGCGTCATGCGGCCCCGTCTCTGCTAAAGATTATTTATCCGGAGACATGGGAATATCCACGCCGCCCTTGATATGTTGTACCGGGCCATCCGCGTTTGGCATGATATCAAACTCGAAAATGCCGGTCGGCAGCCATAGCGTCGCGCAGGCATTGGGAATATCAACGACGCCGGAGATGTGCCCCTGCACCGGCGCCGTGCCAAGAATGGCGTAGGCCTGGGCCCTGGAATAACCAAATTTGGTCATATATTCGATGGCGTTCAGGCAGGCTTGCCGGTAGGCGACATGAACGTCGAGATAATGCTGCTTGCCCCATTCATCGACCGAGATGCCTTCGAAGATGAGGTAGTTATTATAGTTCGGCGTAATCGGCGAAGGCTTGAACATCGGATTTTTAACGCCGTACTTCGCCATGCCGTCCTTGATGACATCCACCCTGATATGCAGCCAGCCCGCCATTTCAATGGCCCCGCAAAAAGTGATTTCGCCATCCCCCTGACTGAAGTGCAGATCGCCCATCGAAAGCCCGCCGCCCTTGACATAAACCGGGAAGTAAATCTTTGATCCGCGCGACAGATCCTTGATGTCGCAATTGCCGCCATGTTCGCGCGGCGGCACGGTGCGTGCGCCCTCCGCCGCCACCTTGGCCTTGACGGCGTCTTTGGCCCTGCCGGCATGGGCGGTGGGACCGAACGGCGGGTTGGCTAGCGGGGGCACCCGCTCGGGCTCGGTGGCGATGAAGTCGATCTCACGCTTGTTCCAGATATCCAGCAGCTTCTGATCCGGCAGACAGCCAATCAGGCCGGGATGGATCAGCCCGGCGAATTTAACGCCGGGCACATGCCGCGAATGGGTATAGAGCCCCGAAATATCCCATATGGATTTTTGCGCCAGCGGGAAATGGTCGGTCAGAAAGCCGCCGCCATTCTTCTTTGAAAAGAACCCATTGAAGCCCCACAGGCTATCCGGCTTGGCGCCGACATCCAGCAGATCAACCACCAGAAGATCGCCGGGTTCGGCCCCTTCTACGCCAATCGGGCCGGACAGAAAGTGCACAATTGACAGATCAATATCGCGCACGTCATCGGCGCTATCATTGTCCTTGATGAACCCGCCGGTCCAGTCATAGGTTTCGATAATGAAATCAGCGCCCCGCTTCACCCAGGTCACCATTGGAATATCCGGATGCCAGCGGTTATGGATCATGTCGTTGTTGTAGGGGGAATCCGCCAGATCAACTTTGATCAGGGTCTCAGGCATTGTGATGCTCCTTCCATTTGTTTGTGTTGCACATGGCTTTACACAGCGAGGAAGCGGACAATGGCCGCCTCATCGACACCTTCACGCACATCGCTATGTACGATGCGCCCATTTTCCAGAACCAGAATGCGGTCCGCGACGCTCAGCACAAAGCTGAGCACCTGCTCGCTGACGATGATGCACAGATTGCGCATATCGCGGATTTCCTTGAGCACCTTGGCGAGATCCTTGATGATCGAAGGCTGTATGCCCTCGGTGGGTTCATCAAGCAGCAGAACTTTCGGATCGCTTGCCAGCGCGCGCGCGATGGCAAGCTGTTGCTGCTGACCACCGGACAGATTGCCGCCGCGCCGTTTGTTGAACTCCCACAGGATAGGAAACAGGCTGTAAATTTCGTCCGGCACCAGGTTTTTGCCGGTGGCGGAAAGACCAGTTTTGATATTTTCCTCTACGGTCATGGCGCCAAAAATCTGACGCCCTTGCGGCACATAGGCCAGCCCATTGGCGACCCGCGCGTGGCTGGGCATGGCTGTCACGTCGGCTCCATCGGTAATGATCTGCCCGGATTTTGCCGGAACAACCCCGATAAGGGATTTCATCAGGGTTGATTTGCCCATACCGTTACGGCCCACAATTGCAACGATCTCTCCGGGCTGAACCGTGAAATCGAGGCCATGCAGCACCTGGCTCTGGCCATAGGCAACATTGAGGTTTCGCACTTCAAGCATGATGGTTTCCTTTAATGGCCGAGATAGACTTCCTTGACTTCCGGGTTGGCCTGGATCGCGTCCATTTTGCCTTCGGCCAGCACTTTTCCCTGATGCAGAACGGTTACGCGGTGGGCAATGCTCTCGACAAATTTCATGTCGTGTTCGATCACGATCACCGAACGGTTTTTGATAACTTCATTCAGCAGCTCGGCGGTTTTTGTACGTTCTGAAACGCTCATGCCCGCGACCGGCTCGTCCAGCATCAGCAGTTCCGGGTCCTGGATCAGCAGCATGCCAATCTCAAGCCATTGTTTCTGGCCGTGGCTCAGCATTTCGGCGGGGCTGTCCAGATGTTTGTCGAGAAAGATCATGTGCGCAATCGCATGCACCTGATCGATAATTTCGCTGGTGCGTTCCCAGAACAGCGCGCCGAAAACAGTGCGTCCGCGCGGAAAGGAAATTTCAAGATTCTCAAACACTGTAAGATCTTCATAGATCGACGGCGTCTGGAATTTGCGTCCAATACCCAATTGTACAATATCCTGTTCGTTCAGCCTGGTGATTTCCCGGTCGTTGAACTTGATCGAGCCGCTGCTCAGCCTGGTCCGGCCGCAGATAAGATCAAGCACCGTGGT
>JAHHGO010000036.1 GCA_023252275.1 Alphaproteobacteria bacterium | reverse complement strand
CAGCGGCGCTTGCTATTGGCGCGGCGCAGGCGTGTCGTATCTTGCGCCGGCAGCCCCCGGCGCTGGTAATTGGGTTTGGCGGCTATCCGGCCTTGCCCGCGATGGCGGCGGCGATCTGGCTTGGCATTCCGACAGCGCTGCATGAACAGAATGCGGTGCTGGGCCGGGTCAATCGTCTGATCGCCCGCTGGGTTGGCGGCATCGCGGCCTCAGTCGAAGGTCTGCGCGGATTGCGAAATATTGATGAGGTCAAGATTTCGGTTACCGGCAATCCGGTGCGCGCTGACATTGCGGCCTGTCATGGCCGGGCCTATGAGGCGCCAACCGTGGACTCGGTTTTTAATCTGGTTGTCTTTGGCGGCAGTCAGGGCGCGCGGATTTTAAGCGAGGCGGTGCCCGCGGCCATCGCCATGCTGCCACCCGGCGTCAGCGCCCGGTTGCGCATTGTGCAGCAATGCCGCAGCGCGGATCTTGATCTGGTGCGCACGGCCTATGCCCGCACCAGCGTACAGGTTGAACTGACGGATTTTATCCGGGACATGCCGGCAAAGCTTGCCCAGGCGCATCTGGTGATCGCGCGCTCCGGCGCCACCACGGTCAGCGAATTAACGGCGGCGGGTGTGCCATCCATTCTGGTTCCCTATCCGCATCATGCCGATCAGCAGCAGCTTGCCAATGCCGAGACGCTGGCGAATGCGGGGGCGGCCTGGATTATGCCCGAGGCGGAATTGACCGCCGCCACGCTAGCCAAACGCTTGCAGAACCTGTTGCGCAATCCCCAACAGCTAAGCGTTGCGGCGGCTGCCGCGCATGGCCTTGGCCGCCCGGACGCTGCAAGGGCGCTGGCGGATATGGCCGAGCGTCTGGCGCCGCGCAAAATCGATATGCCGAAAAAAGGCGGCGGTGGCGGCAATGGCAAGGTGATCCCCCTGTTCCGGAGGATTGCAATATGATGACGCGGCTGCCGCTGGATATCGGCCGGATACATTTTTCGGGCATTGGCGGCATCGGCATGAGCGGCATTGCCGAGGTGATGCACAATCTGGGTTATCAAGTGCAGGGCTCGGACAGTTCCGATGGCGGCAATGTCGCCCGGCTGCGTTCGCTTGGCGTTCCGGTGGTGGTTGGACAGTCCGGCGATAATCTCGGCGATGCGCGCGTCATGGTCGTATCCAGCGCCATCAAGCCCGACAATCCGGAATTGATTGCGGCGCGCGAACGGGCCTTGCCGGTGGTGCGGCGCGCGGAAATGCTGGCGGAGCTGATGCGCCTGAAATGGTGTGTGGCGGTTGCCGGCACGCATGGAAAGACCACAACCACGTCGCTGGTCGCGTGCCTGCTGGACGCCGCCAAATTCGATCCCACCGTGATCAATGGCGGCATCGTCAATGCCTATGGCACCAATGCGCGGCTGGGGGCGGGCGACTGGATGGTTGTCGAGGCGGATGAATCCGACGGCACCTTCATCAAGCTGCCGCCGACGATTGCCGTGGTGACCAATATCGATCCGGAACATCTCGATTTCTATCATGATTTTGAATCCTTACGCCGCGCCTTTGACACCTTTGTTGAAAATGTCCCGTTCTATGGTTGCGCGGTGGTGTGCATTGATCATCCCGAAGTGCAGTCGCTGGTGGGCCGGGTGCGCGACCGGCGCTGCGTCACCTATGGCACCTCGCCGCAGGCCGAAGTGCGCGGCGTGAATATTCGCGTGGATGGCGATACATGGACCTTCGATGTGCAGTTTTTCGACCGGATCAGCGGCAAGACCAGCCGCATGGAGGGCATGAAACTGCCCATGCCCGGCATTCATAATGTGCGCAATTCGCTGGCGGCCATCGCTGTGGCGCGCGAATTGAAGATCGACCGCAAGGTGCAGCGCCGCGCGCTGGCGTCTTTCGAAGGCGTCAAGCGCCGCTTTACACGCACCGGCGAATGGGGCGGCATCGGCGTCGTCGATGATTATGGTCATCATCCGGTGGAAATTGCCGCGGTGCTTCGCGCGGCGCGTGAAAGCTGCAAGGGCGGCAAGGTGATCGCCGTGGTGCAGCCGCACCGTTATTCCCGGCTGGCCAATCTGTTCGCGGATTTCTGCACCTGCTTTAATGATGCGGATATTGTCATCGTCGCGCCGGTCTATGCGGCGGGCGAACAGCCGATCCCTGGCGCTGACCGGGACGGGCTGATCGAAGGGCTGCGGGCGCATGGGCATCGCCGGGTGATCGCGCTTGAAGGCCCGGAACAATTATGTTCGCTGGTGATGTCAGAGGCGCAATCCGGCGATCTGGTTGTGTGTCTGGGGGCCGGAAATATCACGCAATGGGCGAATGCCCTGCCGGATGAAATGGCGCGCAGCGCAGGCGCCAAACATGGGGTGGATGCGGCATGATGGCGCGGCGCGTTCAACCCCCCTCGCTGCTGGACCGCCTTCCGCCTGTGCGTGGCAAGTTGCAGGCGGATATGGAACTGGCTCCGCTGGCCTGGTTCCGCACCGGCGGGCCCGCCGATATTCTGTTTGAACCGGCGGATGCACAGGATCTGATGCAATTTCTGGCGGCGCTGCCGGGGGATATCCCGGTCACCATCATCGGCGCGGGTTCGAATTTGCTGATCCGCGATGGCGGCATTCACGGCGCCGTCGTTCAACTGGGCGCGGGCTTCAGCGCGATCGAAATTATGGCGGATGGCCTTATCCATGCCGGCGCGGGTGTCATGGATGTCAAGCTGGCCTCGGCGGCGCGCGATGCGGGCCTCACGGGGCTTGAGTTTCTGCGCGGCATACCGGGCGCCATGGGCGGCGCGGCGCGGATGAATGCGGGTGCGTTCGGCGGTGAAATCAAGGATATATTTGTTGGCGCAGAGGGCATTGACCGGCGCGGACGCAAGCTTGAATTTTCGGCCGCCGAGGCGGGATTTGGCTACCGGCGCAGCGCCTTTCCGGCGGATGTCATTCTGACGCGCATCACCGTGCGGGGCCATCCCGGCGATCGCGCACAAATTTCGGCGCGCATGGCGGAAATTGCCGCAGAACGCAGCGCCAGTCAGCCGGTCGGCGCGCGCACCGGCGGCAGCACCTTTGCCAATCCGCTCGATCCAAAGGCGGCGGGCCGCAAGGCGTGGCAGCTTATCGATGCGGCGGGCTGCCGGGGGCTGCGTATCGGCGACGCCATGGTTTCGGAAAAACATTGCAACTTCCTGCTCAATTGCGGTTCGGCGCGCGCCGCCGATCTTGAACGCCTGGGCGAACATGTGCGGGCCTGCGTGATGCAGCAATTCGGCATTGACCTGCATTGGGAAATTCAACGCATCGGTGAGACTGCGCCCGACGATGCGGGAGGGCGCCCATGAACGCCGCCCGTCATGTCGCCGTGCTGAAAGGCGGCTGGTCCGTCGAACGCGATGTCAGCCTCGTGTCCGGGGAAAAATGCGCCGAAGCCCTGCGCGGCCTAGGCTACCGGGTCAGCGAAGTGGATGTGGATGACAGCATTGCCAATGTGCTGGTCACGTTAAAACCCGATGTGGTGTTCAATGCCCTGCATGGCCGCTGGGGCGAGGATGGCTGTATGCAGGGCCTGCTGGAACTGTTGCGCATTCCCTATACCCATTCCGGGGTGCGCGCCTCCGCAACCGCGATGGACAAGCCAACGGCGAAAAGACTGTTTCATGATGCGGGCATCGCTTGCCCGGAAGGCAGGGTGATGGATCGCCATGCGCTGGGGGACACGCATCCAATGCCGCCGCCCTATGTCGTCAAGCCCATCACCGAAGGCTCCAGCGCGGGTGTGTTTATCATCCGCCAGGGCGATAATGCGCCGCCTGCGCAAATCGCCGCGAAGGATTGGGCGTTCGGCGACGCTGTGCTGGTGGAGCGTTATATTCCCGGCCAGGAACTGACGGTGGCGGTGATGGGCGACAGGCCGCTGGCGGTGACGGCAATTGTGCCCAACACCAAATTTTATGACTATGAAGCGAAATATGCGGATGGCGGATCGCGGCACATCATTCCCGCTGAAGTCGATGCACAGGTGTATCAGCATGCGATGAATGTGGCGCTGGCGGCGCATCAGGCGCTGGGCTGCCGTGGCGTCAGCCGCGCGGATTTCCGTTATGATGACAGCGTGGCGGGCCGCGATGGACTTTATCTGCTGGAAATCAATACCCAGCCCGGCATGACGCCAACCTCGCTGGTGCCGGAACAGGCGGCCTATCTTGGCATATCCTTTGGCGAACTGTGCCGCTGGCTGGTGGAGGATGCGTCATGCGCGCGCTGAGGCCAGGTAAAGTGGATAGGGCGGTTCACATTCCGCATCCACAGGATCGCAAAGGCCGCCGCAGAGTTGTGGCGTTTATGACGGCGCTTGTTCTGACGCTGTGCGGCGTGGCCGCGGCCGTTGCTATCTATTCGGGCCGCTTCCAGATTGCCGGCATACAGGCCGAGGTGGCGCTGCGCCAGCTATTGCTGGACGCCGGTTTCACCGTGCGCTCCATTACCGTGGCGGGCCGCGTGCAGACGGAATCCGCAGAACTGCTCAAGGCGCTGAATATCAAAAAGCAGGATTCAATCCTGCATATTGATCTTGTGGCCGTGCATGACCGTCTCGCCGGACTGCCCTGGGTGAAGGAAGTGCGGGTGACACGAAATCTGCCAGACGCCGTGCATATTGAATTGTTCGAGCGCCAGCCCATCGCCATATGGCAGCGCAATGGAAAAATGGTTCTGGTGGATGGCGATGGGGTTGAAATTACCGCCAAAGACGTGCCGGAATATCACGATCTGCCGTTGATCGTGGGCAAGGGCGCGCCAAAGGCCGCGCGCGAACTGATTACCCTGCTGGGCGCCGAGCCGCAACTCGGCAACCGGGTCGCCGCCGCGGTGCGCGTCGGCGAGCGGCGCTGGAACATTCGCTTCAAGGACGGAATTGATGTGCGCCTGCCGGAACAGGATGCGCTGTCGGCCTGGCGCAAGCTGGCGCGATATGAGGAAAATAATGGTTTGCTTGGGCGGGATGTGGAGCTTGTCGATCTGCGGCTGGCCAACCGCGTCGTCGTGCGGCTGACCCAGGGTGCGGTCCGGCGCGTCAAAGGGCCGGAGCGTGAAGCGGGCCTGCATTCATTCACCCTGATCAAAGGTAACACGTAAGATGCAGCCGGCCCGGAATGGAATTATAGCTGGCCTGGATATAGGCTCCTCGCAGGTGAGCTGTTTCATCGCCCGTATCGAATCGGACCGCGCCGGGCCGGGCCCGCGCCCGCGCATATTGGGGGTCGGCCATCATGAAAGCCGCGGCGTCAAATCGGGCGCCATCGTCAATATGGCCGAAGCTGAGCGCTCCATTCGCGCGGCGGTTGAAATGGCGGAACGCATGGCGCGCGAAACAGTACGCAAGGTCATTGTCAATCTCAGTTGCGGACAGCCGTCCAGCCATATGATCAACGCGGAAATTACGGTTCCGACGCCCGAAGTGCGCGAGCAGGATGTAAAAAAGGTGCTTCGTCAGGGGCAGGGGCAGGTTATCGATCTGGAAGGCGAGATAATTCACGCCATTCCTATCGGCTATTCGCTGGATGGCCATAAAGGCATTTCAGATCCGCGCGGCATGTTCGGCGATAGGCTGGGTGCCGCGCTGCATTTTGTGACGGCGGCGGCGGGGCCAATACGTAATCTGGCCTTGTGCATCGAACGCTGTCATCTGGAGGTGGCGGCGCTGGTGACGTCGCCTTACGCCAGCGGGCTGGCTTGTCTGTTGGAGGATGAAACCGAACTGGGCGTCACCTGCATCGATATGGGGGGCGGGCTTACGACCATATCGGTTTTTGCTGGCGGCAATATGATGCATCTTGATTTTGTTCCGATTGGTGGCATTCATGTCACTAATGATATTGCACTAGGTCTTTCTACCAGCCATACGACGGCAGAACGTGTGAAAGCGCTTTATGGCAGCGCCACTGTTACCCCGTCGGACGAAAGAGAGATGATCGATGTGCCGCGTCTGGGCGAGGAAGACCGCGAAACAGCCAATCATGTATCGCGTTCCGTATTGAACGGAATCATTCAGCCGCGCATCGAGGAAACTATGGAGCTGGTGCGCGAAAGATTGGCTGCAAGCGGTTTGCAGGAAATCGCCGGCCGCCGTGTCGTGCTGACCGGAGGTGCAAGCCAACTTGCCGGTGTGCGTGAATTGACTGCTGAAATTCTTAACAGTCAGACTAGACTGGGAAGGCCGATTCGTTTACGCGGTCTGCCGGATGCCTCACAAGGGCCTGAATATTCTACTGTCGCCGGATTGATCGGGTTTGCCATGAGCGGCCCGATGGAAACCGGTGATCTGACAGGAATCACGGGGTCTGCAATCCCGGCCGGGCGCGTCGCCCGGATCGGACAATGGTTGCGGGAGAATTTTTAACATGCGCCACAGGTTTTTGCCTGCCGGGGGAACAAACGTTAGTCGTAGGAGGTCGGAACATGACTATTAATCTTAGCGTACCCGAAATGTATGAATTGAAGCCGCGTATCACGGTTTTCGGCGTCGGCGGCGCCGGTGGCAATGCGGTCAATAATATGATCGAAAGCGGTCTGGAAGGCGTCGAATTCGTTGTCGCCAACACCGATGCCCAGGCGCTGTCCCAATCCAAGGCGCAACGGCGCATTCAGATGGGCGAAAGCGCTACGCAAGGGCTGGGCGCGGGTTCGCATCCGGAGGTTGGCTGCGCCGCCGCAGAAGAAGCTATGCAGGAAATTTGTGACCATCTTTCCGGCGCGCATATGGTTTTTGCCACCGCGGGCATGGGCGGCGGCACTGGCACAGGCGCCGCGCCCGTTATCGCCAAGGCGGCGCGGGAGATGGGCATTCTGACGGTCGCCGTTGTCACCAAGCCGTTTCAGTTTGAAGGCAGCCGGCGCATGCGTATTGCCGAACAGGGCCTGGCCGAGCTTGAGAAATATGTCGATACCCTGCTGGTGATTCCCAATCAGAATCTGTTCAGGGTGGCGAATGCCAAAACCACTTTCGCCGAAGCTTTCGCCATGGCCGATCAGGTTCTATATTCCGGCGTCGGCGGCATAACCGATCTGATGGTCGCCCCCGGCCTGATCAATCTGGACTTTGCAGATGTGCGCGCCGTTATGGGCGGGGCAGGCACCGCAATGATGGGAACCGGAGAAGCCTCCGGCGAAACCCGGGCCAACGACGCCGCAGAAGCCGCCATCTCCAATCCGTTGCTGGAAGATGTGTCGATGACCGGCGCCAAGGGCGTGCTGATCAATATTATCGGCGGCTCTGATTTGACCCTGTACGAGGTTGACGAGGCCGCAAACCGGGTCCGCGCCGAGGTTGACCCCGACGCCAATATCATCGTCGGTTCGACATTCGATCCGAATCTCGAAGGACGTATGCGGGTGTCCGTGGTGGCGACCGGCGTGCGCAGTGAAAAGGCGCAACGCGCCAATGCCCCGGCGGTTGAAGAAAAAGCCCCGGTGGCGGCTGCGCCCGTACTGGTTGAGCCAGTCATTCACGAACAGCCCGCGCTGCCCAGTCTGGAGATTGCCGCCATGCAATCCGCATCGGAAGATGCTCCCGCCGCGCCGGTAAAAGTGGCTGAGCCGATCATGTTCATTGACGACCTGCTGGATGATGAGGATCTGGCCCCGCTGTCGATTGGCGCGTCGGATCCGGTTGATCCTCTCGGCAAGACGAGGGTGGATGATGCCTTTATCACGCCCCGGCCGGCACAGCCCCAGGTCAGGCAGCCAATTATTTCCACGCGAGAAGCCATTCCCGCGCAACGGCTGGATACAAAAACCGGGCAGGCGCCCGGCCTGCTGGCAAGGATAGGCCTGTTTGGCCGTAAGGCCGCCGCCGCGCCACGGACGGAACCCGTCCTGGGGCGTGGCGTCAACACGCCGGGGCTGATTCCCAAGGGAGCGCCGCAGGACAGACTGGGCTTGCGGATTGATGGGCTTGGCAAGGCAGCGCCAGCATCCGGGAAAAGCAGCGAATTGGACATCCCGGCATTTCTTCGCAGGAGCGCCAATTAAGCAGCGTTCCATCGCATCGCCATGCATCCCGGTTATTCCCGGGATGCATGGCTGGGGCCGCACGCCAATGAATGATTATGCAAACTGCGACTGTAACAATGAGTAATAAAGTGTGATTTGTAGTGTTAATACTCGCTTGATACCTAATGCTCTAGGTTCAGCTTAAGTGATTCGTTTTTTATTTGGCTTGTCCTGAGTTTGCGCGGAAGAATTAGTACAGTCTATCTTGCGGGCAGGAAGATCGACGGGCAGGAAGATCGAATTGGAGCAGTGTGTGAGTGAAGCACGGGGCGGGGCGGTAAACTTCCCGGTAAAGCGTGGCCATAAGGCTGCCAGGCCGGAACTGTTTCAGACCACTTTACGCAATCGGATTGGTTGCGCTGGCATAGGTCTTCATTCCGGCCAGCAGGTGCGCTTTACTGTCTATCCGGCCGAAGCGGGCACGGGCATTGTTTTCCGCCGCATGGATCTGCGTGACGCCGAAGGTCTGACGGAGCAGGATATCTGCGTTCCGGCCCGTTTTGATTATATCAGCAACACCCAGCTTGGCAGCACCCTGACCAATGCCGCCGGGGTTTCGGTCGCGACTGTCGAACATCTGATGTCGGCATTTTCCGGCTGCGGCATTGATAATGCGCGGGTTGATCTGGACGGGCCGGAACTGCCCGTACTGGATGGCAGCGCCGCCCCCTTTGTCATGCTGCTGGAATGCGCGGGCGTGGCCAGGCTTTCGGAACGCCGCAAATATATCCGCATTCTTGAAACAGTCAGTGTCGAAGAAGACGGCAAGCAGGTCAGCCTGTCGCCCCATGACGGGTTCGTGATGAATTTCGAAATTGATTTCCCGGTCAGCGTGATTGGCAAGCAGTCCTATGGTTTTGATATGGCGGATGGCAGTTATAAAAGCTGCATCGCTCAATCCCGCACATTTGGATTTCTGCATGAAGTGGAACATCTGAAATCACTTGGGCTGGCGCGCGGCGGCTCACTGCAAAACGCCATTGTGCTTGATGGCGAAAACATACTGAATGATACGGGCCTGCGCTTTCCGGATGAATTTGTCCGCCATAAGATTCTGGATGCGATTGGCGATCTATATCTTGCCGGTGCGCCGATCATGGGCCGTTTCGATGCGGTCCGCGCGGGGCATTCGCTGAATAATAAATTGCTCCAGGCCCTGTTCAATAATCCCCTGGCGTGGGAATATTCCGATGGGCCTCTGGGTTCCGCGCGGCAGATGCCGGTGGCGGCTCCCGCCAAAATCCGCCGCGCCGCACGCGGGTAGCCCTTCATTTTTCGCCGACCTGATTATGGTTCCGGCTGGTTCCGGACTGAAATTGCTCTTGCGCGCCAAATGCGCTAAACAGAGTCCGGAACATGCGCCAGCACTGAGTCAGGAAAAATGAAAATCACATCAGACGTGACATTACTTCACCGGCAGGGCCGCCTCAGGGGACTGCTCTCAATTATGGGTGTGGTGCTGGCCCTTACCGGATGCGAAGGCATCGGCGCCAAGGAAGTCAAATATTTCGAGCGCCCGGTCGAGGAAATTTACAATACCGCCCTGCAGGAACTGCAAAAAGGGCGCTATTTTCAGGCCGCCGAACAGTTTGACGAGGTGGAGCGCCAGCATCCCTATTCGGTCTGGGCGCGGCGTTCCATGCTGATGGCGGCCTATTCTAATTATCAGATAAATGAATATGACAAGGCCATTCTGGCGGCGCAGCGTTTCATCTCGCTGCATCCGGGAAACCGGGATGTGGTCTATGCCTATTACATTATCGCCATTTCCTATTACGAACAGATTTCCGATATAGGCCGCGATCAGAAAATTACGGCGGAGGCGCTGCGCGCCCTTTCCGAGGTTGAACGGCGTTTTCCAACCAGCGATTATGCGCGCGATGCGCGGCTCAAGATCAATCTGACCAATGACCATCTGGCCGGCAAGGAGATGGAGATCGGACGCTATTATCTGAAACAGCACGAATATCTTGCCGCCATAAACCGGTTCCGTGTGGTTGTGGAATCTTTTCAGACAACCACGCATGTGCCCGAAGCGTTGCACCGTCTGACCGAATGCTATGTCGCGCTGGGCGTAATTCCGGAAGCCCAGGCGGCGGCGGCTGTGCTGGGCCATAATTATCCGGGCAGTGACTGGTATCAGGACAGTTATGGCCTGCTGACAGGCAAGCATGTGAAGCCTGCTGAAAACAATAAGTCCTGGTTAAGCAGGGCGTTTAGCGGAGTAAGCTGATCCAGGGCCAATTTCAGAGAGATCCAATGAATGCTGGCTGGCATTTCGATACGCAATCTTGTTCTGATAGACCGTCTGGATTTGCAGATCGCGCCGGGTCTGACGGTGCTGACGGGCGAAACCGGCGCAGGTAAATCAATTCTGCTGGATGCGCTGGGGCTGGCCACCGGGGCGCGGGCGGATAGCGCGCTGGTGCGCAAGGGCTGTGATCAGGCCATTGCCAGCGCGGAGTTTACCCTTGACGCCGCGCACCCCGCCATCGGGCTATTATCCGAACAGGGTATTGATGCGTCCGGCAGCGTCATTCTGCGCCGCATTATTGGCGCGGATGGCCGCAGCCGCGCCTTTATCAATGATCAGGCGGTCAGTGCCGGCCTGCTGCGCAGTATTGGCGATCTGCTGATCGAAGTGCATGGACAGAATGATGATCGCGGACTGCTGAACGCGTCCGCGCATCGCGCCCTGCTGGATGCGTTTGGCGATCATGCGAAGGATCTGGCGGTGTGCCGTTCCGCCTTCCGGGACATGCAGCAAACCGGCGCGGCGCTGGATCAGGCGCGCGCCGATCTGGAAAAGGCGCAGATCGAAGAAGATTATCTGCGCTACGTTCTGAAAGAACTGGAGGTTCTGGCCCCAAAGCCCGGTGAAGAAGAACAGCTGGCCGCGGAACGCGCCCTGATGATGTCGTCGGAAAAACTCACGGGCGAAATTGACGCGGCGTTGGGCGCCCTGACACGGGAAAGCGGCGGCGCGGAGGCCCTGCTCGCATCGGCGCTGAACCGGATTGAGCGGATTGCGGATCGCTCGGCCGGGCGGCTTGATGCGGCGCTGGGCGCATTGGCCAGCGCGGCGTCCGATGTGATGGAGGCCCGCGCCCAGCTTGAACTGGCCCTGTCAAATATGGATTTTGATCCGCACAGGCTGGATGCGATGGAGGCGCGCCTGTTTGCGCTTCGCGCCGCGGCGCGCAAGCATCATGTCAGGGTGGATGAACTGCCGGATTTGCAGGCGCGCATGGCGGGGCAACTGGCCCTGATTGATGCGGGCGGCGCGCGTCTGGAAGAACTGGAAAAACAACATGCCGCCAGCCTCGCCGTCTATGACAGCATTGCCGAAAGGCTGCGCGCCGCGCGTATACTATCAGCAGTTCGTCTCGATAAGGCCGTAAAAAAGGAACTTGCGCCGCTCAAGCTCGATAAGGCGGTATTTCTTACCGCCGTCAGTCCGCTTAATGATGCCGGCCGGACGGCGGATGGCATCGACCGGGTTGAATTTCAGGTGGCGACCAATCAGGGAACAAATCCCGGCGCGCTAAATAAAATCGCATCGGGCGGTGAATTGTCGCGCTTCATGCTGGCGCTGCGCATGGTGCTTGCCAACAATGCCACGACCGGGCGCGTGATGGTGTTTGACGAAGTTGACAGCGCCGTCGGCGGGGCCGTGGCCGACGCCATTGGCGATCGCTTGTCGCGGCTGGCGGCGCGCGGGCAGGTGCTGGTGGTGACCCATTCGCCCCAGGTTGCGGCGCGCGGCATGTCGCATTGGCGGGTGCATAAACATACGCCCGCGAAAGGCGGGGTTACGACAACCTCGGTTGAAGTGATCGAGGCCGACGCCCAGCGCGAGGAAATCGCCCGCATGCTGGCGGGCGCGGAAGTAACCGATGCCGCCCGCGCCGCCGCCGACAGTTTGATGACAGCCGGGGCGCGAAGGTGAGCCGTCCGGAAACAATTCCCGTTGCCGAATTAAACGAGACGCAGGCCCAGGCCGAACTGGCCAGACTTGCGGAAGAAATCGCGCGCCATGATGCGCATTATTACCGTCATGACAAACCCGTCATAGCTGATGCGGAATATGACGCTCTGCGTTTGCGCAATGCCGCCATTGAAGCGCGCTTTGCGCATTTGCAGCGGGCGGACAGCCCTTCGCTGCGCATCGGCGGGCCGGTGCTTGAGGGCTTTGAAAAAATCACCCATACCCGCCCGATGCTGTCGCTGAACAATGCCTTCACGGCAGTGGATGTCACGGATTTCTGCGCCAGCGCCAGGGCGTTTCTGAAACTTGCCGCGGATGCCCCCTTCGCCTTCACGGCGGAACCAAAAATTGATGGGGTGTCCGCTACTTTGCGGTATGAGGATGGCAAATTCATTTCCGGCGCGACGCGTGGCGATGGCCTGGTTGGCGAGAATATCACCAACAATCTGCGCACGCTGCGCGATATTCCGCTGCGGCTGATTGGCGCGGACGTGCCGGACATTATTGATATACGCGGCGAG
This sequence comes from Alphaproteobacteria bacterium, assembly GCA_023252275.1. Lineage (GTDB taxonomy): Bacteria > Pseudomonadota > Alphaproteobacteria > UBA11222 > UBA11222 > UBA11222. Next base: position 7,753 of record JAHHGO010000036.1, on the reverse strand, counting down.
GTCTATATTTCGCATGAAGATTTTGCGGAACTGAACCGGCGTCAGGCGGCGGAGGGAAAACCCGTTTTCATGAATCCGCGCAATGCGGCGGCGGGCAGTTTGCGCCAGCTTGACCCGTCTATTACGGCACAGCGCCCGCTGCGGTTTTTTGCCTATGCCTGGGGCGAGATCAGCGTCTTTCCGGCGGATACGCAAATGGGGATGATCGAAAAATTCAAAGCGTGGGGGCTTCCCATCAATCCGGAAATGCGTCTTTGCCATACTGTTGAAGATATGCTCGCTGTGTATGTGCGGCTGCAGGAAAGCCGCGCCATGCTTGGCTATGATATTGACGGGGTGGTCTATAAGGCGGACCGGCTGGACTTGCAGGAACGGCTGGGCTTTCGCGCGCGTTCGCCGCGCTGGGCGATTGCGCATAAATTTCCCGCCGAACTGGCGCAGACGGTGATTGACGCCATTGATATTCAGGTGGGCCGCACCGGCACGCTCACTCCGGTGGCGAAGCTGCGCCCGGTAACGGTGGGCGGCGTGGTGGTGTCAAACGCCACCCTGCATAATGAAGATGAAATCCGCCGCAAGGATGTGCGCATCGGCGACACGGTTATTGTGCGCCGCGCCGGTGATGTCATTCCGCAGATTGTCGAAGTGCTGCTGGAGCGCCGCGATGAAAATTCCGCGCCCTATGTCTTTAACACGATCTGCCCGGCCTGCGGCGCCCAGGCGGTGCGCGAAACCGACGCCAAAACCGGCAAAGAGGATGCGGCCTGGCGCTGCCCCAACCGTTCTGGCTGTCCGGCGCAGGTGGTGGAGCGGCTGCGGCATTTTGTTTCCCGCGACGCTTTCGATATAGAAGGGCTGGGGGAAAAGCAGATTCAATTTCTCTTTGATCAGGGACTGATCCGGGACTTTGCGGATATTTTCACCTTGCGGGCGCGCAATGATGCGTTGCCAAAAAAACTGCATGAATATGAAGGCTGGGGCGAAACCTCCTGCGCCAATCTGTTCCGGGCGATTGAGGCGCGCCGGGAAATTGATTTGGAACGGTTTATCTACGCGCTTGGCATCCGCCATGTCGGGCAGAATAATGCCCGGCTGCTGGCGCGCCATTATCATTTGTTCACGGAACTTCGCAGCGCCATACGCAATGCGAAGGACAAGGAAAGCGCGGCCTGGCGCGATCTGCTGGCGATTGACGGCATCGGCGAAACCCTGGCGCTGGCGGTTGTCGGCTATTTCAGCGATGATCGCATCATGACGGCGATTGATGCGCTGCTGGATTATATAGAGGTGCGCGAATTCATCGCCCCCGCTTCGGCTTCGCCGGTTGCGGGCAAAACTGTGGTGTTTACAGGCAGCCTCGAAAAAATGTCACGCGATGAGGCCAAGGCGCGCGCCCAGGGCCTTGGCGCGAAAGTGGCGGGTTCGGTTTCCGCGAAAACCGATTATGTGATTGCGGGCACGGATGCGGGATCGAAACTGAAAAAGGCGCGCGAGCTTGGCGTTTCCATCCTTTCCGAGGAGGAATGGCTGGCGTTGACTGGCGCTTAAATCGCCCGCGTTGCGCTGGCAAGCCAGGCTTTGGTTCCGGCATCCACCAGCGGCGTCAGGCTTTCACGCACCTGGCGGTGATAGGCGTTCAGCCATGCCGCCTCTTCATCGCTCAACAGGGCGCGCGCCACCAGACGCAAATCGATGGGCGCAAGGGTCAGGGGCGCAAAGCCCATCATGTCGCGCTCGCCGCCGGCAATGGACTGCGGTTCGGTGACCAGCACCAGATTTTCAATGCGGATACCATAGGCGCCCTGCTTGTAATAACCTGGCTCGTTCGACACGATCATGCCCGGCTCCAGCGCCACACTGTTCGGCCTGCGCGAAATGCTTTGCGGGCCTTCATGCACCCCCAGATAGCAGCCGACGCCGTGCCCGGTTCCATGATCATAATCCAGCCCCGCCTTCCACAGCGCCGCGCGCGCCAGCACATCCAGATGCGCGCCGGTGACGCCCCTGGGGAAGCGGATGGTGGAAAGGCTGATATGCCCCTTGAGGACGCGGGTAAAGCGGTCGCATTGTTCCGTAGACGGATTACCAATGGCGATGGTGCGCGTCACATCGGTGGTGCCATCCAGATATTGCGCGCCTGAATCCAGCAGATAAAGATTGCCCGCCTCCAGCAGCCGGTTGCTTTTCGGGCTTGCCCGGTAATGCACAATGGCGCCGTTCGGCCCCGCGCCGGAAATGGTCGGAAAGCTTAAATCCCGCAGGCAGCCGGTCGCTTCGCGGAAGCTTTGCAATTTATCGGATGCGGTGATTTCATCCAGCCCGCCGCCCGCCGCCGCCTGATCAAGCCAGGCCAGAAAATTGCTCAGCGCCGCGCCATCGCGGATATGCGCCTTTTTCATGCCGGCAATTTCAGTGGCGTTTTTGCGCGCCTTGGGCAGGGCGCATGGGTCCGCCCCGGCAACCAGTTTTGCGCCGGCGGCCTCCAGGCGGCTTGAAATCCACGACGCAGCCGTGCTGGTGTCCAGCAATACGCGCCGCCCCTGCTTTCCCAACGCATCCAGCGCCGGGCCAAGCTGGCCTGGATCACGCAGGCTGACCTGATCGCCCAGATGCGCCGCCAGGCCATCGCTGATTTTATCGGGGTCCAGAAACAGTTCCGTCCGGCCATCCGCATACAGAATGGCGAAGGACAAAGGCAGCGGCGAATGCGTCACATCGCCGCCGCGAATATTCAGCAGCCATGCAATCGAATCCGGCATGGTCAGAACCGTTGCGGCGGCGGGGGTTTTCGTCACCGCTTCGGCGATGCGCGCGCGTTTGGCCGAAGATTCCTCGCCGGCATATTCTATCGGATAGGGAATGATGGCGGCTTTTGGCGGCGGCGGCTGATCCGCCCATACGGCATCGACGGGATTATCCGTACACGGCTCAAGCTTCGCGCCCGCCCTGGCGCAGGCTTTCTGCATGCGCGCCACCCCGTCCGGCGTGTGCAGCCAGGGATCATAGCCCAGCCGGTCATCTTTTTTGAGATTTTTTGCGATCCAGTCTTCGGGTGAAATCTCCATTGACGGCAGCGGCGTAATCAGCTGTGTGTCAACCTCATCGCGCACCTGAAGCGTGTAGCGCCCATCGACGAAAATGGCGGCCTCGTCCCGCAACACAATGACGGTGCCCGCCGATCCGGTAAATCCGGTCAGCCAGGCCAGGCGCGCGTCATGCGGCGGCACATATTCGCCCTGATGCGCATCGGCGCGCGGCGTCACGAACCCGGCAAGCCCGCGCCGCGTCAGTTCCGCCCGAAGTCTGGCAAGCCGTTCACCCAGTTCGGTTAATGTCGGGGCCATATCCATGATCGGCATGTTACCGTATTTTTGCCTTGCGCAGAAGTAATGTGGACCATTCATTGCGTAAAAAACGCCGCTCCAGGAATAGCCCCTGGGTTCGATAGGCGCTGCGCACGGCGGCTTCCTGGCTGCGCAGCAGTCCCGAAAGAATGACATAGCCCCCGGCCCGGACGCGCCGCGCCATCGGATTTGACAGGCGCATCAAGGGCCGCGCCAGAATATTGGCCAGCACCAGATCATAGGCCGGGCCGGATGAAAGCTCCGGATGCGCAAAGCCCGCCGCAACCACCGGGCGCATACAGGCCGCCAGGCCGTTGCGATGCGCATTCTCGCGCGTCACGACTATAGCGATCGGATCAATATCGCTGGCGATTACCCTGCGCCGCCACAGTTTCGCCGCCGCCATGCCCAGTACCCCGGTGCCGCAGCCAAGGTCCAGCACGTATCTGAAGCGCCGCCGCCGCGCCAGCCAGCCAAGCGCCAGCAGGCAGCCATGCGTCGTTTCATGATGCCCGGTGCCAAAGGCCTGTCCCGCTTCAACATGCAGACGAATAGCGCCTCGCGGCGCCTGTCCCAGCCCATGCGCGCCCGCGATGAAAAAACGCCCCGCATGGATGGGGGGCAGGTCCGCCAGCGAATGCGCGATCCAGTCCCGGTCTTCCAACGCTTCGATTTTTATCCGGGGCATCGCGATTTCCAGCGCTTCGATCAGCGGCGCGATGCTGCGGTGCAGATTTTCCGTGGCCGCGTCTTGCGCATACATTGCCTGAACAATGAAATCCTGCGTACCCGGAATTTCAAACGCCGCGGTGGATAATGCCTGCGGTTCGTCAAGCCCTTCCAGCAGATCGGCCACGCTATAGGCCGCATGGGCCGGCAAAATCATGCTTGCCATGATCATCGGCGCGGGCATGGTCAGGCCGGTTGAACGAATGCGCCAATGACGCGCTTGCGGCCGGCCTTGTCAAATTCGATTTCCAGCTTGTCGCCATCGACGCCATATACCTGGCCATATCCGAATTTCACATGGAACACTCTTGCGCCTTCGGTAAATTCATGGCCGGGCGCGGGCGCTGCGCGGCTGGTTTGCGCCTTGACATCAATCGTCACGCTGCGCGGCTGGCGTTTGGACGCCTGCATGCGCTGCCATCCGGGCGTGTCATAATTCTGTTCGAACACGGGGTTTTCTTCGCGCATACCGCCGCCATAGATACCCTGATTTGTCTGTACACTGATCGTATCCTGCGGCAGTTCGCTGATAAAGCGCGATGGCAGAGCCGCCTGCCACAAATTATAGACGCGCCGGTTGGCGGCGTAAAAAATCCGCGCCCGTTCGCGCGCCCGCGTAATGCCGACATAGGCCAGGCGGCGCTCTTCCTCCAGCCCCGCCGCGCCATTTTCATCCATGCTGCGCTGGCTGGGAAACAGGCCCTCTTCCCACCCGGGAAGAAAGACGCTGCGAAACTCCAGCCCCTTGGCGCTGTGCAGCGTCATGATATTGATGCGGTCATCCGAACCGGACGCCTGATTTTCCATGACCAGCGAGACATGCTCCAGAAACCCGCCCAGATTTTCAAACGCTTCAAGCGCGTTGATCAGTTCCTTGAGATTTTCCAGCCTTCCCGGCGCATCGGGTGAACGGTCGGCCTTCAGCATGGCCGTGTAACCGCTTTCATCCAGCACCGTTTGCGTCACCAGGGGGTGCGGCAGGGTGACCAGTAAACCGCGCCAGCGGGAAAAATCATCATCCAGCGCGCGCAGCGGATTGCGGCTGCGCGCGGGCAGTTCATCCGATTCAATCAGCAGCCGCAGCGCCTGTGTCAGCGGAATGTTTTGCGCCCGCGCCGTCTGATGCAGCTTTTGCACAACCGCTTCACCCAGGCCGCGCTTGGGCTTGTTCAGAATACGCTCGAACGCCAGATCATCCGCTGGCTGCGCAATTACGCGCAGATAAGCGATGGCGTCGCGAATTTCCATGCGTTCATAAAAACGCGGCCCGCCGATCACCCGGTACGGCACGCCAAGGGTCAGAAAGCGCTCTTCAAATTCGCGCGTCTGGCGGCCCGCCCGCACCAGTATCGCCATATCATTGAGCTTGCCGCCCTGACGCTGTAACTGCTCGACCTGTTCGCCGATCACACGGGCCTCTTCCGCGCCGTCCCACACGCCGCAGATCTGGATTTTTTCGCCGGCTTCCTGATGCTCCGTCCACAGCGTTTTGCCGAGACGGCTTTCATTGGCGGCGATCATGCCGCTGGCCGCCGCCAGAATATTCGGGGTCGAGCGGTAATTCTGCTCCAGCCGGACAATCTGCGCGCCGGGAAAATCTTTTTCAAAACGCAGAATATTGCCGACTTCCGCGCCGCGCCAGCCATAGATCGACTGATCATCATCGCCAACGCAGCAGACATTGCGCCGTCCCTGCGCCAGCAGGCGCAGCCATAAATATTGCGCGACATTGGTGTCCTGATATTCATCCACCAGAATATATCTGAAGCGCTCCTGATATTGGGCCAGCACATCGGGATTGTGTTGCAGCAGGACCAGGCATTCCAGCAGCAGATCACCGAAATCCGCCGCGTTCAGGACTTTCAGGCGGGCCTGATAGGCGGCATAAAGTTCGCGGCCCTTGCCATTGGCGAAACTGAATGAATCCGCCTCCGGCACTTTATCCGGGGTCAGGCCCTGATTTTTCCACCGGTCGATCAGCGCCGCCAGCGAGCGCGCCGGCCAGCGCTTGTCGTCAATATTGGCGGCGCTCAGCAATTGTTTCAGCAGGCGTATCTGATCATCCGTATCCAGAATAGTGAAATTCGAGCTCAGCCCGGCCAGTTCCGCATGGCGGCGCAGAATTTTCGCGCCGATGGAATGAAAGGTGCCAAGCCAGGGCATGCCCTCCACCGCGCCGCCGATCAGCGCGCCGACCCGTTCCTGCATTTCGCGCGCGGCCTTGTTGGTGAAGGTCACCGCCAGAATTTGCGAAGGAAAGGCGCGCCGCGTCCATAGAATATGCGCAATGCGCGTTGTCAGGACGCGCGTCTTGCCGGTGCCTGCGCCCGCCAGCACCAGCAGCGGACCGTCCAGCGCCTCCACCGCCTGACGCTGCACGGCGTTAAGACCGTTCAGATAGGCGGGCATTTGCAGATGCGTGCGCGGCTGAGAATCAAGCTGGATCATGGCCGCAGTCTAGCATGCGCCGGGGCCGGTTTTCGCCTGTTACTTGCACTGGCTGTGGGAGCCTTCGGCGCAGACTTTGCCATTGGTCCAGATAGCGCCGCTCAGATCGGCATTCAATAAATCGGCCAGTTCCAGATTGGCGCCGGTAAAATCCGCACCCCTTAGATCGGCCCGAAACAGACGGGCGCGGCGCAGATCGGCGCCGTTAAACCGGACGCCGCGCAGGCTGGCGCGGGTGAAATCAGTTTCGCGCAAATCCGCGCCTTCCAGCTTTGCGCCGGTCAGATCAGCGGATACGAATTTCGCCCGCCGCGCGTCAATATTGCTCAAGTCCGCCCCTGCCATTCCGGCGCGGTTGAAACGGGCTTCGCGCAGGTTCGCCCTGCTCAGCATGGCCGCGGCCAGGTTTTGTTCGTCCATATAACAGCGGCCCCAATTCACTCCGGGCACGGGCGGGTCGCTGCATGCGGCAAAGGCCGGATTGCCCGCCATTATTGCCGCCAATCCAATACAGGCGGCTGCCCAGTAACGCATCAGGCGGCGGACTTGCGGCGAATGCCGATGCTCGCACCCGCTGTTTCGGGGCGCGGCAGTTTGCCGTGCGCTGCCTGCATGGCGGCCAGTTTTTCCTGCGCCTCGGCGGGGAAGGGCGAGGAGCGCCGCGTTTTCAGGCTGACATGCATCATCACCTGCTCGGCGGTGGCGGCCAGAAAGCCCTCGGTGGCGTGATACATATGCATGAAATAATGAACTTTCTTGGCGTCCCAGTCGAGCAGTTGAAAACTGACCCGGATCGGGTCATGCAGTTTCAGTTCCGCCAGATAGGCCACATGATTTTGCAGCACAAAGGCGGAATCCCCGGTGCGACTGACATAATCGACGCCGAGATCCAGCAGATCAAATACCTTGTCCAGCGCCTTGTCAAAGGCCAGCACATAAAAGGCCACATTCATATGGCCGTTATAGTCAATCCATTCAGGCAGAACCGACTGGCCGGTAATATCTATGGGTTTGGCTTCATATTGTGCGCGCGTCATAGGTCTGCTCCCGGTATTCGGGGGCATAGTATAATAGCGCGCACTGTCCGGCAATATCGCCGCGTCAGGCCAGGGGCGGAACCCTTGTGAAATTGACCGGCTCGGCTGGCGGCGCATGGCGCTCCAGCCGCTCCAGCGTGGCGGCGACATCGCGCAGGGGCAGGGTGCTGATAAAACTTTCGGGATAGTTCCACC
>JAHHGO010000035.1 GCA_023252275.1 Alphaproteobacteria bacterium | reverse complement strand
CGACGCCTTCGGTTACTGGTTTGATTTTGGCGATGACTGGTGGCACCAGATCAATGTTGTCTCCATTCAGCCGGAAGTCTCATCGAGAAAGAAATACCCCCGCATCGTCAGCCGCACCGGCAAAAGCCCGCCGCAATATCCGCGTTGGGAGGATGAGGATGAGGAGTAAAGAAAAGGGGGCAGGTCTTGACATGCCAGATATGAACGATATCGGGGTAAGCCATGGCGGGTTCCATTAAGATCATGTCGCGAACTCCCGCGCATAGGAACTTTATCCGCACATCAAGAACATAATGAGACTTCTGGAGCAGCCTATCCCCTGCCGGAAGAAACAGGCCGGGCCGCAGCGTAATCGTGTCCGCCCCCATTGCCGACGGGCTGTGTCTAAAGTAATACTAACGCATTGATTTTAACGATAAGCCGAAAGAGTGAGGGTGGCCCATGGATTTCAACGACACGCCAGCAGAAGCTGAATTTCGTCTCAAGGTCGCGGCCTGGCTCGATGCCAATGCGCCCAAGCGCATTGCGGGCAAGCCGGGACCGGCGGCGTTTTCCTTGACCAGCGAGACCACGGGCGCGTTGACGCGCGCCAAGGCCTGGCAAAAGGTCAAGGCTGCGGCGGGGTATGCGGCGATCACCTGGCCCGTGGAATATGGCGGCATGGGCGGCACGTCGATGCAAAGCGTCATCTATGGCCAGGAGGAGTTGCGCTATGACGTTTCCAGCGCAGCCTTCGTCATCGGCATCGGGATGGCGATGCCCGCGGTGATGGCGCATGGCACCCAGGCGCAAAAGGAACGTTTCATCCGCCGCGCGCTGGAGGGGGATGAAGTCTGGTGCCAGCTATTTTCCGAACCCGGTGCGGGGTCCGATCTGGCGGGCGTGCGCACCCGTGCGGAAAAGCAGGGCGATGAATGGGTCGTCAACGGGCAGAAAATCTGGACCTCGTTCGCGCATCTGGCGGATTGGGGAATCCTGGTTGCCCGTACCGATCCCGGCAAGCCCAAACATAAGGGCCTGAGCTTTTTCCTGCTGGATATGCGCAGCCCGGGCGTCACCGTAAAACCGATCAAGCAGATTTCCGGCGGCAGCAGTTTCAACGAAGTGTATTTCGACAATGTGCGCATTCCCGGCGACATGCGTGTTGGCGCGGAAGGTGATGGCTGGCGGGTGGCGCTGACCGTATTGATGAATGAGCGGATGGCGATCGGCGGCATTGGCGGCGGCGCGGGGCTGACCGAAATGCTGACACTGGCGCGCAATACCGAAATGGGCGATGGCCCCGCACTTCGCAATTCCGCCGTGCGTGAAAAACTGGCCGACTGGTACGTGCAATCCCAGGGGCTGAAATATACCCGCATGCGGTCGCTGACGGCGATGAGCAAGGGGCAAACCCCTGGCCCGGAAAATGCCATCGCCAAGGCGGTGGGCGCCGTCTATGGCCAGGATCTTCCCGCCTTCGCCCTTGAGCTGATGGATATGGGCGGCATTATTCTCGACCACGGTGTCGCGCCCGGACAGGCCGCTTTTCAGGAGGCCTGGATTTCGTCGCCCGCCATGCGCGTGGCCGGCGGCACCGATGAAATCATGCGCAACATCATCGCCGAACAGGTGCTTGGCCTTCCCGGTGATATTCGCATAGACAAGGACATCCCGTTCAGCCAAACGCCGTCTGGCCGCTAACCCGCAAATTTGAGAGCAGATTATGGATTTCAACGATACCCCCGAAGAAGCCGCCTTTCGCGCCAAGGTGCGTAGCTGGTTAGAGGCAAACGCGACCCGCCGGGTTGAAGGCGAGGCCGGCGGCTCGATCCTGTCGATGGAAGGCGCGGATGCGGATCTGATCGCGCGTTCCAAGGCCTGGCAGAAGAAAAAAGCCGCCGAGGGCTATGCCGCGATCAGCTGGCCCAAGGAATATGGCGGCATGGGCGGCACCACCATGCAGAATGTGATTTATTCCCAGGAAGAAGCGCAGTTCGATGTGTCGAGCGATCTGTTCATTCTGGGGCTGGGCCTTGCGATGCCGACTTTGATGGTGCTGGGTTCACCCGCGCAAAAAGAGCGCTATATCAAACCGGCGCTCTATGGCGAGGAAATCTGGTGTCAGTTATTTTCCGAACCCGGGGCAGGCTCCGATCTGGCGGGCGTTCGCACCCGCGCGGAAAAACACGGCGATGAATGGGTCGTCAACGGCCAGAAAATCTGGACCACGCTGGGCCATATTGCCGATTGGGGCATTCTGGTGGCGCGCACCGACCCCAACAAGCCCAAGCATAAGGGGCTGAGCTTTTTCCTGCTGGATATGAAAACGCCCGGCATCACGGTCAAACAGATCAAACAGATTTCCGGGGCCAGCAGCTTCAACGAAATTTTCTTTGAAAATGTCCGCATCCCCGCCGCCAATATGGTCGGCAAGGAAGGCGATGGCTGGAAGGCCGCGCTGACCGTGCTGATGAATGAACGTGTCGTTGTCGGCAATATGTCGGCGGGCCATGGCGTGGGGGAATTTCTGGCGCTGGCGCGCAACACGCAACTGGGCGATGGCCCGGCCATTCGCAACGCCGCTGTGCGCGAAAAAATCGCCGACTGGTATGTGCAATCCGAAGGCCTGAAATATATTCATTACCGCACGCTGACGGCGATCAGCAAAGGCGTGACCCCCGGCGCGGAAAACGCCATCGCCAAGGCGGTGGGCGCCGTCTATGGCCAGGACCTGCCGCATTTCGCGATGGAGCTGATGGATCAGGGCGGCATTATCCGCGATGCGGAATTGTCGCCGCAACAGGCCGGCTTTCAGGAAGGCGGATCACATCGCCCGCCTTGCGCATTGGCGGCGGCACCGACGAAATTCTGCGCAACATCATCGCCGAACAGGTGCTTGGCCTGCCCGGCGATATCCGCGTCGACAAAGAGATGCCGTTCAACGCCTCGCCGGGTAATAAATAACGCTATCCCAGCAGTCTGGCGAGCACCCCATCCAGCAGCAGCCGTCCGCGCGGCGTGGCTTTGACGCGATCCCCCGTTTGCGACAGCAAATTCTGATCGCATAATTCCTGCACAATCGCGGAAGAAAGCGGCGCGCCCGCCAGCGCCGCATAGCGGGCGGTGGAAACGCCATCCAGCAGGCGCAAGCCCATCATCAGCATCTCGATGGATTGATCGCGCCCGCTCAGCATGCCGCAGGTCTCGCGGCCCGCTTCCAGCCAGCGTTCCGGTTTGCGGAAATTCGCGGTCGCATAAACCCTGCCATCCAGATGCAGCCGCCCATGCGCGCCGGGGCCGATGCCGGCATATTCGCCATAGCGCCAATAGACCAGATTGTGCCGCGATTCCGCGCCCGGCCGCGCATGATTGGAAATTTCATAGGCGGGCAGGCCCTCGGCCCCGCATATTTCCTGGGTCATCTCATACAGATCGGCGGCCATGTCGCCCTGCATCGGGGTGAACTGGCCGCGCCGCACCGCGCCCTCAAAGCCCGTGCCGGGTTCGATGGTCAGCTGGTACAGCGACAGATGATCCGCCGCCATGGCGATGGCGGCGCGCAGTTCCGCCTGCCAGCCAGCTGGCGTTTGGCCGGGGCGGGCATAAATCAGATCAAATGACATGCGCAAAAAAAACCTGCGCGCCAGATCAACCGCAGCAATGGCCTCCGTGGCGCTATGGCCGCGCCCGAGAAATTTCAGATCGGCGTCATTCAGCGCCTGTACGCCCAGCGACACCCGGTTGACGCCCGCCGCGGCAAAACCAGACAGCTTGCCAGCTTCGACGCTGGTCGGGTTGGCCTCCAGCGTGATTTCTGCGTCCGCATCCAGTTCCCATCGTGCGGCGATCTGGCTGATGATGGCGCCCACTGTTGCGGGTGGCATTAATGACGGGGTGCCGCCGCCAAAGAATATACTCTGGACACGTCGTTTTCCGGTTTCGGCCGCAGTGGCGTCAATTTCCGCCAGCAGCGCGCTCCGCCATTGCGCCTGATCCACGCTTTCGCGCACATGGCTGTTGAAATCGCAATAGGGGCATTTAGACAGGCAGAACGGCCAGTGCACATAGACCGCAAAACCGGGATTGCTATGTTCAGTGTGTGAAACAGGCATCGATCATCTGCCGGAAGGCGTCGGCGCGGTGGCTGATGGCGTGCTTGGCGTCCGGGTCCATTTCACCAAAGGTAATGTCATATCCATCGGCCAGAAAGATCGGATCATAGCCAAATCCGCGGGCGCCGCGAGGTGGAAAAACCAGTTGCCCGTGCGCTTCGCCCTGGAATGTTTCGCAATGCCCATCCGGCCAGCATAGCGACAATGCACACACAAAATGCGCCCGGCGGTCTGGGCTGCCGCTGTGTTTCAACTCGTCCTCGACGCGCCGCATAGCGAGCCCAAAATCCTTGTCCGGCCCGGCCCAGCGCGCGGAATATATGCCGGGCTGCCCATTCAGCGCCGCGACGCATAAACCGCTATCATCGCTTAGCGCCACCATGCCGCTGGCGGTTGCGGCGGCGCGCGCTTTCAGTTCGGCATTTTCCACAAAGGTTTCGCCGGTTTCTTCCGGTTCCGCCAGACCCAGCGCACCCGCATTCACAACTTCAATCTGAAACGGGCGCAACAGACCGGCGATCTCGCGCAGCTTGCCCGCATTATGGCTGGCCAGCACCAGCCGCTTTACGCCGCGGGCGGAGCGGCGCATCACAGCGCCGCGATCACGGCGGCTTGCATGACGCTCAGATCGGCAACACCCTTTTTTGCCAGCGCCAGCAGCGCGCCAAAGTCGGCCTCGGAAAATGGCTTTTGTTCCGCGGTGCCCTGAATTTCAATAATGCCGCCGGTGCCGGTGATAACGAAATTCGCGTCCACCTCGGCTTCGCTGTCTTCGGGATAATCCAGATCCAGCAGCGGCGTACCCTTGTAAATGCCACAGGAGATGGCGGCGACCGAGTCCAGCAGCGGCGCTTTGGCGATCATGCCGGATTTCTGCATCCATTTGAAGCATTGCGCCAGCGCCACATAGCCGCCGGTGATGGCGGCGGTGCGGGTGCCGCCATCGGCCTGAATGACATCGCAATCGACCACGATCTGGCGCTCGCCCATGCCTTCGAACTGCACCACGCCGCGCAGCGCGCGCCCGATCAGGCGCTGAATTTCCTGGGTGCGCCCGCCCTGCTTGCCCGCCGCCGCCTCGCGCCGCATGCGTTCATTGGTGGAACGCGGCAGCATGCCATATTCCGCCGTCACCCAGCCGCGCCCGCCGCCGCGCAGAAACGGCGGCACGCTCTGCTCCAGCGTCGCGGTGCACAGCACATGCGTATTGCCAAAGCGCACAAAGCACGAGCCTTCGGCCTGCCGTGAATAGCCGGGTTCGAAACTGACTTTGCGCATTTCGGATGGCGCGCGTCCGGAAGGCCGCATGGGATATTCCTTGCTTGTGGGGTGTAAAGGCTGGCGCAGCTTAAAGCATATTTCAGGCGCCATGAATATAGCCGGTTACGGTAAACAAAAATCAGGATGATTTTAGCTCTTGCCGGCGTTCTTCGAGGGCGCGGACCAAATCCCGCGCGGTGTGAAACACCGCCACTATGGTCACGGCCTCAGCGCTAATTTCATAAACCAGCAAATAGGGCAGGCCGGTAAGTGAAAATTCACGCGTTCCCGCAAGCCGCCCGGCGCGGCCAATATAGGGAAACTCCGCCAGCCGGTTGGCTGCTGCAAAGATATTACGATAGGTTTTTTCGGCGGCGGCCGGATTATCCAGGGCTATGTAATCCATGACGCCTTCAAGATCGCGCGCCGCCGGATCGGCGATCAGAAGTTGCACTATTCGGACCAGCCATGTTTGCTGGCGATGTTCTCAAATACTTCCCGCGCTGGCCGGACTCGGCCCGCGCGGGCGGCCTCTATGCCTTCGCGTATTCGCGTCAGTTGCCAGGCATTGGTTTCGAGATATTGCTGCAAAGCCTGGTTGACGACAAAGTTTCGCGAGCGTTCTGTAGCAGTAGCGATAGCGTCAATCTCGGCCACGGTCTGCTTGCTAGTCCGGATGGTGATCGGAGCGCTTGGCTTGGTCATGTATTCGCCTGTAACCAGATGTAATTACATGTAATCATATCACCATGATGAAGCCGAGTAAAGTGGCGCATTATGGGCTGACCGGACGGGCAAATAAAAATCAGGCGGCGCGGCTTAGCCGTTTGATATCGGTCCGGTTCACCTGCTTCATGGCCCGCGATGGGTTGCCGTCACATTCCGCGCCAGCGCAGCACGACGACGGCGATATCGTCTGACGGCAGCGTGCCGCGCGCATGGGCCTTAACATCTTCACAAATCGCCTTGACGATGGCGTCAGCATTCATGCCCTCGGGCAACCCATCCATCAGGGCGATCAGCCGTTCATGGCCATAAAGCCGCCCGTCCGGATCCATCGCCTCGCTGACCCCGTCGGTGGTCAGGACGATTATGCTGCCGGGCGTCAGTTGCAGCGTCTCGCCCGCAAAATCAAATTCATCCAGCACGCACATGGGCGGTCCGCCCGCGCCAATCCAGCTTCTGGTTCTAACGCCCGGTGCCTTGATCAGCGGGGACTCATGCCCGGCATTACTGGCGCTGATCACCCCGCTTTCAATATCCAGAATCCCGGCAAAAGTAGTGATGAACATCTGTTCGGGATTATCTCTGGCGATTTCAAAATTGGCTTCTGTCATCACGTCGGCAATATTATCGCCGCCGCGCAGCACCGCGCTTTTATACAGCGATTTTCCCAGCGCCATGAACAGGCTGGCGGGAATGCCCTTGCCAGCCACATCGCCGATCATGAAAAACAGCCGCCGCCCCTCATCAATCAGGAACAGATCATACAGATCGCCGCCCACCTCGCGTGCGGGATCCAGAAATGCGGCCACATCAATGCGCCCCTGCGGATCGCGGATTTTGCTGGCGTCGGGCAGGATGCCCATCTGGATGCGTCTAGCTGCTTCCAGTTCGCCCGCGAATTTGGCTTCCTTTTCGCGCTGCGCCTCCAGATCGCGCTTATACAGCCGCCGCTGATGATCGGCCTCGGCCAAGGTTGCCGCCAGCAACAGCAGAAACACGGCGCCGCCCGCCATCGCGGGCATGGAGATGTCGAGCAGCCAGCCCTTTGCCGCAAAACCGCCAAACCCGATCATGGCCAGCACAGCGCTGCCCGCCAGCCACATCACCGGGGTCCAGCTCGGCCGGATGACGGGGATGGTCAGGCTCAGAAATCCGCATAGCAGAAGGCTGAGCCCGGCCTCGGCCAGGGGCGACCAGACAGGCCGGAATAATAAATCATTATCGAAAATCGCTTCCAGAATCTGGGCGCGAATCTCGACGCCCGCCATGCGCGACACCAGTGGCGTTGCCGGTTGATCGATCAGCCCCAGCCCGGTCACGCCCACCAGCACAAGTTTGTTTTTCAGCATTTCCGGATCAGCGCTGCCATCCAGCACCGATGACGCCGATACAAATCGCGCCGGGTCGTGCGGCCCATAATGCAGCCAGATCATGCCATTGGATTGCAGGGGTATGCTTAGCTCACCGGCAGTGACGCTTTGCGCACCGTCTGCGCCGCCCGCCACATCGATCCAGTTTGCGCCGGTGGCGATGCGCAGCATCTCAAGCTCCAGTGACGGGATCAGCACATTGCCGTGACGCGCCAGCAGGGGGGTGCGGCGCACAATGCCATCCGGATCGGGGTCCGCGCTCAGCAAGCCATGCCCCATCGCGGCGGCATCAATTTCTGGCAGCGAGCGCAACAGCCCCGCATAGGGCCGCAGATGTGGCGCGATCGTTTCGCCTTGCTGCATGACCGGCGTAAGCACGCCTGCGGGAGAAGGCGTCTCCATCCCGGCAATGCCCAGCGCCAGCGGCATCGGCTGTAACGCTTTGGCCAGCACGCTATCGTTGGAGGGCTGCTGATTGAGCCAGTCGCGCACCGCTGGCGGAACAGACGTCTCAGGGGTCATGCGGCTGATGGAAAGCCTGTCCGGCTCGACAAATAATATATCAACGCCGATCGCCGCCGGGCTATGCGCATTGATAGCCTGCAACAGCGCGGCGATCTTGTCACGCGGCCAGGGCCATTGGCCGATGGCGGCAAGGCTTGTCTCATCGACTGCCACAATCGTTACCGGCGCCGAGATGCGGGCGCGGGGCGCGAGCGTGTGATAGGTATCAAAAACAAAATGCCGTGCGGTGGAAAGCGGTCCGGAATCCCAGGATGCGGCGAGATATGTAAACATCGCAAGCAGCATGGATAGCGCAAATCCGAAAAAGCGCCCCTGCTGGCTCAGCCGCCTTAAAAATTGCAATGCCGGATTGAAGCTCAGAGATCCAACTCCAGCCCATCATAGGCGGAGCTGACACGCAAGGGCGGCGCGCCGCCATCGCGCATCAATTCCTCATAGCGGATGGTTTCCTGCCAGATGCGATGCAGCATGGTGTCGTCAAAGGCCGGCTCGTGATGAAACAGCAGCAGATGATCGGCATGGCTCTGATGGCACAGTTCGACCGCGGCGATGTTTGAGGAATGGCCCCAGTCTTCTTTCAGGGAAACGGCTTCCGCCAGTGAATATTGCGCGTCAAAAATCACCAGCCCGGCGTTGCGGAAAAATTCGACGAAGCGGTCCCTCGAAGCAATGTCTTCCGGCTTGTGTTCGGAATCGGTTGTGTAAACAACCGACTTGCCGCCCTTTTCAAAACGGTATCCGTAACTGTCGCCTTCATGATTTTGCAGCAGCGCCCGCACGGTTACGCCCGCCGCCTGCACAGTTTCATCCGGCCGAAGGGGGATAAATTGAATGGTTGCGCCGAGGGAGTCCAAATGCACCGGAAAACAGGGCGCCGACTGCTGGCGTAAAAAGGCCGCGCGGGGGTCCGGATGGCAGGCATGGATACGGATAATATTACCCGGAATATAGGCGGGCGGAAAAAACGGGAACCCCATAATATGGTCCCAGTGCAGATGCGACATGAAAAAATTATAGATCTGGGGTTTGGCGGGGCCATGCGCGGCCATCATGGAGACGCCAAATTCGCGCAGCCCGCTGCCCATATCGCAGATAATATATTCCGGTCCTCCGGCGTCAATCTGCACGCAAGAGGTATTGCCGCCAAATGTGTGTGTCGCCGCCCAGGGAAGCTCTTCGGAAATAAATTTCTCCAGCGCCGCGTCCGTATCAAATTTGCGTCCTGCGGCGGCTTTCAGGGCGGTCTGCAATTTGGCGCGCACCCGCGTTGTGGACATGGCCACCGGCAGCGATCCGCGGCAACCCCATATTTTGATGCGCACTGGCGGCTCCTATGCAGTAAGACTGGAAAGCGCCGCGCCGCGATCCTCGAAGCAGCGCAGAACCGTATCGAAGCGGCTGATGGCGAAGACTTCGCGCACAACCGGGGTCAGGGCGAACAGAACCAGTTTTGCGCCGCTCGTCTGACACTGTTTGTGCGCAATCATCAGCGCGCGCAAGCCGATGCTGGATAGAAAATCAACCTCTGACAAATCCAGCGCCACTGCCGCGTCTTGCCCGCTGTCCAGCGCCGCCAGCAGGCGCTCCTGAAAGGCCGGTGCGGTAGTCTGGTCAATGCGTCCCACAGGTTTTAGGATTAGACCAGCACCAAGGATCTCTGTTTCTATCTTCATCAATTATACCTGAACTATACAATATCTCTTTATAGCGGTTTTAATTTGGATTTTCCAGCGGGCAACCATCCGTCGGGCAAAATGTGCCGCCAGACCAAACTACGGCCGGGCGTGCGAATTTACCAGAACGGACTTTCTTATCCCGGCAGATACAGGCCGCCATTTACATGGATGGTCTGGCCGGTGATATAGGATGCGCCTTCGGAGGTCAGAAACACCGCGGTGGCGGCGATTTCATCCGGCTTGCCTGCGCGCCCGGCGGGTATGGTCTTCATCAGGTCTTGCAGCTCCGTTCCCTGGATGACGCCTTCGAGCCGGTCATGCCAGATGACGCCCGGCGCGATGTCATTCACCGTTACGCCATATTTGGCAAGATCGAGCGCCGAGGAGCGGGTATAGCCGGTGATCGCCGCCTTGGCCGCGGCATAGGGCCCCTGGCCCGAACCCGGGTGATAGGCATAGAGCGACGCGACATTGACGATCCGTCCATAACCTTTATTGACCATCGCTTCGCTGAAGGCGCGGGTCATAAAAAACGTGCCGGTGATGTTGACATTCATCACCCGGTGCCAGGTTTTGCTGTCCATTTCCCAGGGTTTGGCCGCGCCCTGAATGCCCGCATTATTGATCAGATGCGCCACGTGAATGCCGCGCGCGGCAAGGGTGGCGGCAAACTCGTTGACGGCTTCTTCCTTGGTCACGTCCAACGGATAGAAACTGATCTGGCCCCGGATTTCAGCAGGCAGAGTTTCCAGCCAGGGAGCGTAATCCTCCCTGCGCCGGTCGGTGGCGATAAGCTGATGGCCCGCCGCGCACAGCGCCTTGGTCATGGCTGTGCCCAAACCGCCCAGCGCGCCTGTTAAAACGGTGTGTCCTCTGCTCATGGCTTGTTTCTCTTTCTTATTATGGTTGCAATTATCCGCGCCGGATTAACCCGGCAGATACAGCCCGCCATTCACATGAATGGTTTGCCCGGTGATATAAGACGCGCCCTCCGAGCATAGAAACGCCACCGTGGAGGCGATTTCATCGGGGCGGCCGACACGCCCCGCCGGAATGCCCGCGGAGGCATTGCCGTTGCCAGCGCCAAGCGCCGGCGCCAGCGCCCGAAGCCGCTCATGCATAATGAAGCCCGGCGCGATATCATTGACCGTAATGCCATATTTGGCCAGATCAAGCGCTGTGGAGCGGGTAAAGCCGGTGATTGCCGCCTTGGCTGCGGCATAAGGCCCCTGGCCTGAACCCGGATGATAGGCATAGAGCGAGGCGACATTGACAATGCGGCCAAATTCCTTGTTGACCATCGCCTCGCTGAAGGCGCGGGTCATATAGAAGGTGCCGGAGATGTTGACATTCATCACCCGGTGCCAGGTCTTGGTTTCCATCTTCCAGGGTTTCGCAGCCCCCTGAATACCGGCATTGTTGATCAGATAGGCCACATGAATTCCGCGCGCCTTTAATGTCGCGGCAAGCTCATTGACGGCTTCCTCCTGGGTGACATCGAGCGGAAAAAAGCTGACCTGATCCCGCATCGCGGCAGGCAGCGCGTCACGCCATGCCGGAAAATCCTCGGCGCGCCGGTCGGTGGCGATAATCTGAATACCCATGGCGCACAGCGCCTGGGTCATGGCTGTGCCCAGCCCGCCAAGCGCGCCGGTGATGATGGCATGTCCTCTGTTCATATTTTTTCTCCCCGTTTTTATTGTTTTCTGATGTGCATGGCCTGAGCGGCGAATGCGTCAACATGCTAACCCGGCAGATACAGCCCGCCATTCACATGGATGGTTTGCCCGGTGATATAGGATGCGCCTTCCGAGCATAGAAAGGCCACTGTCGCGCCGATTTCTTCCGGCCGCCCGGTGCGGCCCATGGGCACGGAGCTGCTCATGCCCTTGCGCACACTGTCCTGAACAATGCCTTCAAGCCGCGGGTGCCAGATCAGGCCGGGCGCGATGGCGTTTACCGTCACCCCGTATTTTGCCAGATCCAGCGCTGTGGAGCGGGTAAAGCCGGTAATGGCCGCCTTGGCCGCGGCATAGGGCCCCTGGCTTCGCCCCGCATCATAGGCGGCCACCGAAGCCAGATTGACGATGCGGCCAAAGCCCTTATTGACCATCGCCTCGCTGAAGGCGCGGGTCATGTAAAAGGTGCCGGTGATATTGACATTCATCACCCGATGCCAGGTCTTGCTGTCCATGGTCCAGGGTTTGCCCGCCCCCTGAATGCCCGCATTATTGATCAGATAAGCGACATGAACGCCACGCGCCGCCAGCGCCGCCGCCAGTTCATTGACCGGTTCTTCCTTGGTGACATCCAGCGGATAGAAGCTGACCATATCGCGGCAGCTTGCCGGCAGCGCGTTGCGCCAGGCTTCAAAATCCTCCGGCCGGCGGTCCGTGGCGATGATCTCTATGCCCATGGCGCAGAGTTTTTCCGTCATGGCGGTGCCCAGTCCGCCCAGCCCGCCTGTTATAATCGCATGGCCTCTGCTCATATCTTCACTCCCCTGCTGGCGTTGATAATCCTGCTGCCTCGATAGCGAAAAACCTATCCCGGGAAATACAGCCCGCCATTCACATGAAAGGTCTGCCCGGTAATGTAGGACGCGCCCTCCGAGCATAAAAACGCCACGGTCGCGCCGATTTCTTCCGGGCGTCCGGGGCGGCCCATGGGCACGGCATCAGACAGTCCTTGCAGATTGGTTCCGGTCACCACCCCATCCAGCCGCGGATGCATGATAATGCCCGGCGCAATGACATTCACCGTGATGGCGTGGCGCGCCAGATCCAGCGCGGTGGAGCGGGTATAGCCGGTGATCGCCGCCTTGGCCGCGGAATAGGGGCCCTGATTGCGCATCGGCTGATAGGCCGCCAAGGAGGCGATATTGACGATACGGCCAAAGCCGCGCGCCGCCATCGCCTCGCTGAACGCGCGGGTCATGTGAAACGTGCCGGTGATATTGACATTCATCACCCGGTCCCAGACCCTGGTCTCCATCTTCCAGGGCTTGCCCGGCCCCTGAATGCCGGCATTATTGACCAGATAGGCGACATCGATATTGCGCGCCGTCAGGCTTGCCGCCAGCTCATTGACGGCCTCTTCCTTGGTGACATCCAGCGGATAAAAACTGACCATATCCCGGAAGGCTGCGGGAAGCCGCTCGCGCCATGGCCCGAAATCCTCCTGACGCCGGTCGGTGGCGATTACTGGTATACCGGCCTCGCACAGCTTTTCGGTCATGGCCGTCCCAAGCCCGCCCAACGCTCCGGTAATAATCGCATGGCCCCGTTTCATGATTGTCTCCCCAGTGATGTTTTTATCGGACCACTATAAATACTTCATCAGGCATGGCCAGCCCTTAATAGCCGGAAAAAGATCGTGTGCCCTTGGCGGAAGGCGGAGGAAAGCCCCGGAAAATTCACTCTTTATGCAATACCGGAATGCAATATCGGATCGGACATGGTCTATGACATTGCTGGCGGCCGCTATCATAGTGCCGGGCTACGCAATGAACAAAAGCCGGTCAGGTTTGAGACTGAGATCAGCCGGAGGCCTTTTCACCCGAGGGCATGCGCCGTTTGGTCGTGCGCTAGGCCGTGTCCTCAATTGTTGTCATTCCGGAAGCCGGTTTTCCCGAAATCTTTGATTTCGCAGGAAAAGCGAGCTATCCGGAATCCAGGAGTCCCAAAACAGGCGCTCTCATGTGTGGCTCCTGGATTCCGGATTGTAGGGCTTGCCACCCAAAAACCTGCGGTTTTTGGGCGCGCCTAACATCCGGAATGACACAATGGGTTAATTGAGGACATGCCCTAACAGCCGGCCGCTTCTTTTTCCACAGTTTGATTCAGGTCATGGTTACGGCCTGAATGCTGTGGCGTCCTGCGATCGAGGTGACGCTTGACAGCAACGGTTGGATGCGCGAACCTCATCGCTATTGCAAATCATTCGCAACTGGATGGAAATTCATGCCATATTTTATACCGCTTTTTATACCGCTCAGGGTAAGGCGCGATCCGATCCCAAAACTCCCTGTTCTCAGGCGATTATGGATAGGCGTCTTTTTAAGCGCCGCCCTGTCCAGCCCGCTGGCGGCCGCCGAGGTCAATGTCTATTCCTACCGGCAACCGGCCTTGATGCAGCCTCTGTTCGATAAATTCACCACCTCTACCGGCATCATTGTCAATTCGCTGTTTGCGGAAAAGGGCCTGGCCGAACGCATCAAGGCGGAAGGCGTCAACAGCCCCGCCGATGTGATACTGGCCACGGACATTGCGCGCCTGACCGAACTGGTGGAAGCGGATGTCACACAGCCGGTCAACTCCGCGCTGCTGGAAAAAATCATTCCGGCGAACTTGCGCGCGCCGGATGGGCGCTGGTTTGCCCTGACGCAGCGCGCGCGGGTGGTTTACGCCTCCAAAGCGCGTGTGAAGCCCGGCGAAATCATCAGCTATGAAGCTCTGGCGGAACCGCAATGGAAAGGCCGCATTTGCAGCCGCAGCGGCGCCAGCGATTATAATGTGGCCCTGCTCGCCGCCCATATTGCGCATCATGGCGAGGCCAGCGCCATTGCATGGCTGAAGGGGCTGCGCGCCAATCTGGCGCGCAAACCGCAGGGGGATGATCGCGCGCAAATCCGGGCGGTGGCGCAGGGCGAATGCGATATTGCGCTAGGCAACAGCTATTATCTCGCCGTCATGCTGGCGGACCCCGCGCAACGCGAGGCGGCGCAAGCCGTGAACATTATATTTCCCAATCAGGAAGACGCCGGGAAAAATAATTGGGGCGCGCATGTCAATATTTCCGGCATGGCGATGGCCAGACATGCGCCAAATCGCGATGCGGCGCTGAAGCTGATGGAATTTTTGTCGGGCAGGGAGGCGCAGCAGATCTATGCGGAAATCAATAATGAATATCCAGTCAATCCGGATGCGCACTGGTCGGAATTGATGCTGAGCTGGGGAAAATTCAAGGCGGACGATCTGCCTCTGGTTGAAATCGCCCGGCATCGGGTGCGCGCGCTTGAGATTGTGTATGAGACTGGCTTCGATCAATGAGCCCGGCGCGGGCGGCCTGCCGATGACACGGGCCGCCGCCATGAAATTATGGCCTGATCCGTGGCGTGCGGGCGCCGTGCTGGTTGCCGCCATTGTGGCGATGCCGGTTATTTCCCTGTTGTGGCTGGCGTTTAATCCGGAACGTAATATCTGGCCGATGCTGGCCAATACCATGCTGCCGCAAATGGTGCTGACAACGCTGTGGCTGATCGCGGGCGTTGGGGCTGGCGCGATTTTACTGGGGGTTGGAACGGCCTGGCTTGTCAGCCAGCGCCAGTTTCCCGCGCGTGGTTTTTTTGAATGGGCCCTGCTGACGCCATTCGCCATGCCGGCCTATCTGACGGCCTATGCCTATGTTGATTTTCTGGAATTTTCCGGCCCTGTGCAGATCGCATTGCGCGCGCTTACGGGCTGGGACGGCCCCGCCGATTACCGGTTTCCGGAAATCCGTTCCATTGGCGGCGCCATATTGGTGCTGTCGCTGACCTTATATCCCTATGTGTATCTGAGCGCGCGGGCGGCGTTTTTGCAGCAGGCCTCGGGTGTGCTGGAAGTCAGCCGCACGCTGGGGCATGGGCCCTGGGCGGTTTTTTTCCGTGTCGCACTGCCGATGGCCCGCCCCGCGATTGTGGTGGGCGTCATACTGGCGCTGATGGAGGCGCTGGGCGATTTCGGGACGGTGGATTATTTTGCCGTCCGTACACTGACGGCTGGTGTGTATGATGTCTGGCTGGGCATGGGAAATGCGGGCGGCGCGGCGCAAATCGCGCTGACGCTGATGGGCTTTGTGCTGCTGCTGATCACGCTAGAACGCATGGCGCGGCGCGACAGGCGCTTTCATGGCGCGGCTGTATCGCATCGCGCTACGCCGCAAACCCGGATGTCACGGCCCTGGATGATGGCGGCGTTTCTTTTCTGTCTGCTGCCGGTCATTTTCGGCTTTGTGATCCCGGCGGGAATTCTGACGCGGATGGCGATGACGCGGCTGTCGCTGAACATGGATGCGATATTTCTGGGTTATGCCCTGAATAGTCTGATGCTGGCGTCGATGGCGTCGGTTCTGGCGGTGTGTATCGGCCTTTTCCTTGCTTATGGCGCGCGGCTCAGCGCGGGGCGCGGACAGAAAATCCTGACCCGTCTGGCGTCCGCCGGTTATGTCATTCCGGGCGCGGTGCTGGCGCTCGGCGTCATGATACCGTTTGGCGCATTCGACAATGCGCTGGATGCGCTGCTGAAATCCTGGTTCGGAATTTCCACCGGGCTGCTGCTCAGCGGGTCGCTGTTCGCGCTGCTGTTTGCCTATGTTGTGCGGTTTCTGGCCCTATCCTTCGGGCCGCTGGAATCGGGCCTGACGCGCATTACGCCCGCCATGGATATGGCGTCGCGCAGCCTGGGTCAGGGGCCGGGCGGCACTTTGCTGCGGGTGCACCTGCCGCTGCTGCGCGCGCCAATACTGACGGCAATGTTACTGGTGTTTGTCGATTGCATGAAAGAATTGCCGGCCACCCTTATCTTGCGGCCCTTCAATTTCGATACGCTGGCCACCCATGTCTACACCTATGCCTCGCTGGGGCGGCTGGAAGACAGCGCGCTGGCGGGTTTGAGCATTGTGGCTGCGGGTCTGTTGCCGGTTATTCTGCTGGCGCGGGCGATTACCGGCAGGCCGGCGCAACGCCCGCCCGGCTGACAGATCACTTGCGAAAAAGCCCCGAATTTGCTTCACTGCGCAAAATATCAATAAAGCAATGGGAGGACCGCAATGGCGATTAAGGCATATGACTGGCTGGCCTATCATACGACCCGCCTGGGGGATAAAGTCGCGCTGATCGACCTGAATTCAAAGCGTGAATTCACCTATCGCCAGTTCAATGACCGCTGCGAACGGCTGGCCGCTTATCTGACCAATAGCCTGGGCCTTGTGAAGGGCGACCGGGTGGGCATACTGGCGCAGAACAGCTCTGATATTTTTGGGATGCAGTTCGCCTGCGCCAAGGCTGGGCTGGTGTTTTTGCCGCTGAACTGGCGGCTTACCGTTCCGGAACTTGAATTTATTGTCGGCGATGCGGCCCCCAAGGTGCTGATCCCCGGCCCGGAATTCGCCGATACCGGCGCGACGCTGCAAAAGCTGTGCAAAATTCCGCATCTGCTGGAAAATAATTTCGATGGCAGCCCCAGCCAGTATGAGCAGGCGATTGCCAAGGCGGGCAAGCTGATGGCGCGCGCCACCGATCTGACGCTCGATGATCTGTCCACCATCATGTATACGTCGGGCACCACCGGCCTGCCCAAGGGCGCGATGATCACGCATGGCATGACGTTCTGGAACGCGGTCAGTTTCGGCGGCCCGGCGCGGGTGACGACGGATTGCAAGCATCTGGCGGTAATGCCTTTGTTCCATACTGGCGGGTTGAACTGTTACGCCAATATCGCCTTTCATCTGGGCGGCACAGTGGCGGTGGCGCGCGAATTTGATCCCGGTACGATTTTGAAACTGCTGGATAAACGCAATGGACATGGCTTCACCCATTTCCTTGGCGTGCCCTCCATGTATCTGTTCATGAGCCAGCATCCCGATTTTGCGGATGCCGATTTCTCCGGTCTGGTGACGGCGGGCATCGGCGCGGCGCCCGCCGCGAAGCCGCTGCTGGAAACCTGGGCCGCAAAGGGGCTGGCGCTGGCGCAAGCCTATGGCATGACCGAAACAAGCCCGATCATCACCGTGCTGGAAAGCGACATGGCGATGAAAAAGATCGGCTCTGCCGGTTTGCCCGCGCTGCATCTGGAAATGCGGCTGGTGGATGAACAGGATAATGACATTACCGAACCCGATGTGGTTGGCGAGATATGGGTCAGGGGGCCCAATGTCACGCCGGGCTACTGGAACCGGCCCGACGCCACCGCCGCCAGCTTCAAGGACGGCTGGTTCAAGACCGGCGATGCGGCGCGCAAGGATAGCGACGGCTATTTCTATATCGTTGACCGCTGGAAGGACATGTACATTTCCGGCGGCGAAAATGTATACCCCGCCGAGGTCGAGGCCGTGATCTTCCAGATCAAGGGCGTTGCCGATGTGGGCGTGATTGGCGTTCCGCACGAAAAATGGGGCGAAACCGGGCAGGCCTGTGTCGTGCGCGCGCCCGGCTCCAACATCACCGAAGCGGATATTCTGAAACATTGCAGCACAAGGCTGGCCAAATTCAAGCAGCCGGCCAGCGTGCGCTTCATCGATGTCATTCCGCGCAACGCCAGCGGTAAAACGCTGAAACGCGAATTGCGCCGCGAAGCGGAAGAAATCGCCGCCAAAGCCGGTTCCGGAAAAGCGGCGGAGTAGCGCATTTGCTGAAAAACAAAGTGGCGCTGGTTACCGGCGCCACCAGCGGCATCGGCCTTGCCATTGCCAGGGCGCTGGCGGCGCAGGGTTGCGCGGTGGTCGTCAATGGCAGCCGGGCTGAGCGGGAAATTATTCCGCTCACAGACGAAATCGGCAAAGCGCATGGGGTGAAATGTCTGGCGCTGTCGGCGGATATGGCCAGCCCGCCATCGATTGCAGCCATGCTGGCGCGAACCGTGTCCGAATTGGGCCCCATCGATATTCTGGTCAACAATGCGGGCGTGCAGCATGTGGCGCCGCTGCATGAATTTCCGCCGGAAAAATGGGATCAGCTTATCGCCATAAATTTAAGCTCGGCCTTTCACACCAGCCGCGCCGTGCTCGGCCCGATGATGCAGCGCGGCTGGGGGCGGATTGTGAACATTGCTTCGGCGCATGGCCTTGTCGCCTCGCCCTATAAATCCGCCTATGTGGCCGCCAAACATGGGCTGCTTGGCCTGACCAAGGTCACGGCGCTGGAAGCGGCGGAAAAAGGCGTCACCTGCAACGCCATCTGCCCGGGCTATGTGTGGACGCCACTGGTGGAAAAACAGATCCCCGATCAGGCAAAGGCGCATGGCCTATCGGAAAAAGACGTGGTTGAAAAGGTCATGCTGGCGCCGCAACCCAATAAAAAATTCGCAACGGTCGAGGAAATCGCCGCGCTGACCGTGTTTCTGTGCTCCGATATGGGCGCGTCAATCACTGGCGCTTCGCTTCCTGTCGATGGCGGCTGGACGGCGCGGTAGCGCAGAACAATCTCAGTTTATGAAGCTCCACCACAATCGGTCATTTTATTTTTTTCTTTTCACTTTTTGTTTTATTTTTTTACCAAAATATTGTGATGCTTGGTTTCTCTCCCACATTTCCTCCATAACCGGAAATGGGTTGCGCGCCGCTAAACGCTCTACCCGTTCCAGTATTTTGATGATTGGACGGCTTTCAATCTTCCGGCGTGTGGTATCAGACAGCATTTGAGCAACTAAAATTTCGTTCAGCGCAGCTTTTTTAAGCCCGTAATTTGTCTTTTTTTTGTATAGCTTCGTTAAGCAGGAGCCTGGACTTATATCTTTCTTGCAAGCGGCAATATCCGCTCCGCTGAAACTCCCATAGCCGTTTGCTAGTTGATTCATTGCCGCGGCAATTTCAGTGCAGGAAAAATTATCAAACTCAAAGTTGACTTTCCATAAGCGAATGTATTCCGGTCGTGTCACATGCCGATGATCACTGTGGATGGACATGGCTTTCCGCGCCTCAAACTTTAGCTTTCCCGCGTTATTCTCATTATCGAGAATAATAAACGTGAATGTCTGATGATGATGTAAATAGTCAAGTAGACGAAATATTGCCCTAAATCTATCCTCTTTGCCGCCAGTCGCGTTATTCACGCCGCCCAATACAATGATCTCGATTGCAAGTGTTCCTGGATGAATCCCGAAATATTCACTAAAAATCTTTCGTATTGCGATCTCTTCGCTCTCCCCTTCGACGATAAGTGCCAGCTTCGGCTGAGGGTTAATTCCAAAATCGTTGGAAACAAATTCAAGATATCGCCGCACATCCTGACGAACTTTCAGTTCCGGCACGTGAGTTATGATTGTTCTATACACTTCGTTGGGATGGGGGAGGTCTTCATCGTATAAATCCTTATGCAGTAGACGCAGCATATGTGCGCCCGAGCGTAGAGTTTCGGCACGCAACGCGTCGCCTTTTAATTTTCCACGCTTGTCCAAAGCAATGAACTGAGTGAGTTGATACCATTCCTCCAAAGGATCGCAGTGGCTTTGTGCGCTAGCAAGCCCCTTATAAGCATGGCGCAGTTTTTCAGGCGTCAGATCGAACAAGCGGGCCGTTACCTGTGGGTCCCACTCGCGCACCTCCTGGCGCCAATCCCATTGATCTCCATTTAGTGTGATCCAATGACGGGCGGAAAATGTTCCGCCCGTCATTATTGTTCGCTGATCGCTCTGCGTTTGCGGATAATAGCGGTTAGATATGTACTGGCACAGCAGCGGCACACTGCGGCAATACTCATCCCCCGTGCGGTGTTTGAGACGCTCCTCAGCATCCTGCATCCATCGATCACCCTTTATCTGCCAGGCAGTTTTTTTGTCTGTTTTACAGTCCAGAAAGGCGTCTAACTCAATTTTTCGTGTCATTTCCCCGAGCACAAGATCAAGATCGTGAATTTGAAAAATTGAATAGTATCCTTCTTGAGTACGATCTTTGTAATCTGGAATGATGTAAGTGGCGCGCATGGCTGTAGTGTCCCACGCCCATTTTTTTGTAA